>NZ_DLOE01000045.1:0-91230 GCF_002479615.1 Arsenicicoccus sp. UBA7492
TTGGGAGACACGCCCTAGTCGGACAGAGCGACCTGCACCGCGGGCTCAAGGCCCGCCACCTCAACATGATCGCGATCGGCGGGGCCATCGGCACCGGCCTGTTCGTGGCGTCGGGGCAGTCCATCTCCAAGGCCGGGCCGGGAGGCGCGCTCCTGGCGTATGCCGCCATCGGCTTCATGGTCTACCTGCTCATGCAGAGCCTCGGCGAGATGTCGACCTATCTGCCGGTGGCCGGCTCCTTCGAGACCTACGGCACCCGCTTCGTCAGCCCGAGCTTCGGGTTCGCCACGGGCTGGAACTACTGGTTCAACTGGGCGATCACGGTCGCGGCCGAGCTCGTGGCCGCCGCCATCGTCATGAAGTACTGGCTCCCCGACGTCCCGTCGTGGTTGTGGTCGGCGGTCTTCCTCAGCCTCCTGTTCGCGCTGAACTGCGCGTCGGTCAAGGCGTTCGGCGAGAGCGAGTTCTGGTTCGCCTCGATCAAGGTCCTGACGGTGATCGTGTTCCTCGTGGTCGGCGTCGCCATGATCGTCGGCATCCTGTCCGGCCCCTCCCCGGGCTTCAGCAACTGGACGACGCGGGAGGCGCCCTTCGTCGGCGGCTTCACGGGCATGCTCGCGATCTTCATGGTCGCGGGTTTCTCCTTCCAGGGCACCGAGCTCATCGCGGTGGCCTCCGGGGAGGCCGAGGAGCCGGAGCGGACCATCCCCAAGGCCATCCGCGCCGTGTTCTACCGCATCGTCCTGTTCTACGTCGGGGCCATCGCCGTCATCGGCTTCCTGCTGCCCCACACGGATCCGCGCCTGCTCGGCAGCGACATCGACAAGGTCGCCGTCTCGCCGTTCACCCTGGTGTTCGAGCGCGCGGGGGTGCTCGGTGCCGCCACCCTGATCAACGCCGTGATCCTGACGTCGATCCTGTCTGCGGGCAACAGCGGCATGTTCGCCTCGACCCGCATGCTCTACGGCCTGGCCCGCGGCGGCAAGGCGCCGGCGATCTTCGGCCGCACCACGCGTCGCGGCGTCCCGATGAACGCCCTGCTCGCCACCACCGCCATCGGTGCGCTCTGCTTCCTCACCAGCCTCATCGGCGACGGCAGCGCCTACATCTGGCTCGTCAGCGCCTCCGGCCTGGCCGGCTTCATCACCTGGATGGGCATCGCCTGGTCGCACTGCCGCTTCCGCAAGGCGTACGTCCTGCAGGGACGCCGCCTCGAGGACCTGCCGTTCCGGGCCCGGTGGTTCCCCCTGGGGCCGATCGTGGCGCTGCTGATGTGCGCGATCGTCATCGTCGGGCAGAACTACGAGGCGCTGGTCGGCAACACGGACGTCAAGACCCTGCTCTCGTCATACCTCGGTCTCCCGTTGTTCCTGGCCCTGTGGGCCGGGCACAAGCTGGTGACCCGGTCACCCTCCGTCGACCTGGCGACCGCCGACCTGAGTCGGCGCTGACCGGGACGGGCGCTCGGTGTGTTGGTCATGCGGGGGTACGCGTGACCAGTCGGGATCATTCACTCATTTGGTCCTGTCGGGGCGAATAGGACGAGCATAAGGTTCCAGCACCCCCAAACGAACGACGTCGTAGTCGTTCGTGCTCATCATGAGGAGCACCATGAAGCGCACCATCGCGGGCGCCACGGGAGCGATGCTCATCGCCCTGTCGCTGGCCCCCACCACCGCCCACGCCGCCCCCACCCAGGGCGACCCGCAGCTCGGCACGTCGAAGAAGAACGACGACCGCTCCCACCCGCTGGGTGACAAGCAGCGCGCGCTGCGCGAGAAGGGTGTCGAGAAGGTCGTCAAGGGCACGGCCAAGGTCGAGACCAACAAGAAGGGCAAGAAGGTCATCAAGGTGGCCAAGGGCCAGTACGTCAACTACGACGTCAACCGTGAGGAGGACATCTTCACGATCCTGGCCGAGTTCGGCACCCAGACCTACCCGACCACCGGTGGGGGCGCCGGCCCGCTGCACAACCAGATCCCGCAGCCCGACCGCTCGCAGGACAACTCCACCATCTGGCGCGCCAACTTCGACCGCGCGCACTACCAGAACCTCATGTTCGGCGACGGCGAGTCCTTCAAGGACTTCTACCTCAAGCAGTCCAACGGCCGCTTCCTCGCCAAGGGTGACGTCTCCGACTGGGTCAAGGTGCCCTACAACGAGGCTCGTTACGGCAGCAACAAGATCTCCGACGCAGCCGGCGCCTGGCCGTTCGTCCAGGACTCCGCCAACGCCTGGTATGCCGCGCAGAAGGCTGCTGGCAAGACCGACGCGGAGATCGCCGCCTACCTCAAGGGCTTCGACAAGGTCGACCGCTACGACTTCGACCAGGACGGCGACTTCAACGAGCCGGACGGCTACATCGACCACTTCCAGGCCATCCACGCCGGTGAGGGCGAGGAGGCCGGCGGCGGCGCCCAGGGCGAGGACGCCATCTGGTCCCACCGGTGGTACGCCTACTCCAACAACGCCGGCAAGTCCGGCCCCGCCACCAACAAGGCCGGCGGTGTGCGCATCGGCAGCTCGGACATCTGGATCGGTGACTACACCACCGAGCCCGAGAACGGCGGCCTCGGCGTCTTCACCCACGAGTTCGGTCACGACCTCGGCCTGCCGGACCTCTACGACACCCAGGGCGGCGACAACGGCACCGGCTTCTGGACCCTCATGAGCGCCGGCTCCTGGCTCAACGACGGCACCGTCGACATCGGCTCCAAGCCCGGCTACATGGGCCCGTGGGAGAAGCTCCAGCTCGGCTGGCTCGACTACCAGACCGTGAGCTATGGCAAGGACGGCAACGTCAAGCTCGGCCCCGCCTCGCTCGCGGGCAAGATGCCGCAGGCCGCGCTCGTGTCGCTGCCCGACAAGACCCGCACCACCCAGCTCGTCGCCCCGCACTCGGGCAGCAAGCAGTGGTGGTCCGGCGCGGCCGACGACCTCAACGTCACGCTGACCCGCCCGATCGACCTGACCACCGCCAAGACGGCGTCGCTGTCCGCGTGGGTCAACTACCAGACCGAGGCGGAGTACGACTACTTCTACGCCGAGGTCACCGACGACGGCGGCGCCACCTGGAAGCAGCTGGCCACCTACGACGGCAGCTCCGGCGGCTACGTCCAGAAGACGTACGACCTGTCCGCCTACGCCGGCAAGCAGATCAGCTTCCGGTTCCGCTACGCCTCCGACGGCGGCGTCCACGAGCTCGGCGCGTTCGTCGACGACATCATGGTGACTGCGGACGGTCAGAGCGTCTTCAACGACGACGTCGAGGGTGACGCCAAGGGCTGGACGGCCAAGGGCTTCACCCAGGTCGGGGCGAGCTCCTCCGAGGCCGTCACGCACTACTACCTGGCGGAGAACCGCACCTACACCGGCTACGACCGCTACCTCAAGACCGGGCCGTACAACTTCGGCTGGGCGAACACGCGGCCCGACTGGGTGGAGCGCTTCCCCTACCAGGACGGCATGCTCGTCTGGTACATCAACAACGAGTACACCGACAACAACACGTCGGTCCACCCCGGCGGCGGCCAGGTCCTCCCGGTCGACGCGCGTCCCACGCCGATCCGCTTCCCCGACGGGGCGCTGCTCGGCAACCGTCGTCAGCCCTTCGACGCGACCTTCGGCCTGCAGGCGACCGACCCGGTGACCTTCCACCGCAACGGCGTCCCGGTCACGGTCCCGTCGCAGCCGGCGATCCGGACCTTCGACGACAGTGACCCCAACCGCTACTGGTCGGCCGCCAACCCGTGGTCCTCCACCAAGGTGGCCGGCGCGGGCGTCAAGATCACGGTCAACAACATGGCCAAGCAGGGCGACCAGATGAACATCAAGGTCGACTACACCAAGTAGTTCAGAGGTCCGGGACGTGAGTCCCGCACCACGACGGAGCGGCCCTGGCAGGTCAGACCTGCCGGGGCCGCTCCGTGCGTGCTGCCGGTGCGTGCTGCCGATGTGCGCGGACCGGGGTGCGTCAGTCGTCAGTCGACCACGAGATGTCGAGGTGGACCGCGTCCGGCGTGCGGCGGCCGGTGCCGACGAGGATGCGTCCCGCCAACCAGGCCCACCGGGGTCCGCTCGACTGCATGCGGGGGTGCAGCGGAAGTAGATGCGGTCGTGCGGCACCGACTCACCGCGCACCAGGGCGGCGATGTCCTGCGCCTCTCCCGTGCGGATGCCGAGGTTGGTCACCCAGATGCGCTCGCCGTCCTCCGTCTCGACGGCGTAGCGGGCCTCCAGCTCGGTGAGGGTGTCGCTGCGCAGCACCTGGAAGTCGGCGCCGCCGGGCAGGACGACACCGCTGAGGGTGCCCTCGGCCCGCTCGACCCCGGTGACGGTGCCGCCGGTGATGGGGATGATCCGGCGCACGCCGTCGGCCACGCGCCCCAGCTCGACGGGTGGTCCGACGGTGACCTCGAGCCGGCACAAGGGACTGAGGGAGGGGGGCGCGAGGGCATCCATGGGCGGCACGCTACCCGGCGCGAACAACGGTGAGGATGCCGGTCTTTCCGGCCTTCCATGTCGGTTCTTCGGCGTTGACCGGTCGTCGGGTGGTCGCCACGCTGATTCGGGCATCCCCTCGGCTCACACCGAGTAGCGGTGGAGCTGCCGCCCCGCCAGGCGGCGCACGACGACGGTCCCGGCCGTGAGGTCGTAGGCCGCTGACCACTGCGTGTCGGCCTGGCGCACGTCGTCCAGCAGCCGGAGCGCGCCGTCGGCGTCGATGCGGCCCTGCGAGGCGGTCAGCTGCTCGCGGCAGCGGGTGTAGCGGGGGTGCTCGTCGCGCGCGGCCGGTGGCGTCGTGGCCAGCTGGAAGTTCTCGAGGCACTGCCACGGGGTGGCCGCGGCGCGCTCGCGCACCGACAGCCGCCCGTCGACCAGCTCGATCGTCGCGGAGGCCCCGGAGCGGTCGGCCACCAGGTAGTGCAGCCCCGGCCCGCCGGCGAACTCCAGCGACTGGCGCTCGAACATGGCGAGGGCGCCGCGCACGTCCTTGGCGTGGTCGAGCACGAGTCGGACGATGCCGACCCCGCCGACCACGATTGTCCCGGGCCGCGCGACGGACCGCGCCTCCAGGTCGGCTGCCAGGCCGATGAACAGCCCGTGCTGGTTCATGCCGTCCACGACCCGCCCGTGCGCCCGCAGCAGCCGACGCCGCACGGCCACCTCTCCGATCCGGGGGAGCTCGGCGGTCGGCAGCTCGACGAAGGACAGGTCGCACATCCCGATCGTCCGCGGCCCTCGGTCGGTGCGCGACCGCACGACGGCCGCGGGATTCGGGTCCCAGTCGAAGTTGCGGCCCACCATCACGCGCCCCGGGTCGCCAGCGGCGACGAACAGCGTGCAGCCGTATGGCGTTCGCGTGCTCGCGCGAGATGCGGCGGCCGGCGCGTCCACCTCCGCCACGGCGCCGGACCACCGCAGCTCGTGCAGGACCGGGTCGCCGGTGGACCGCCACGAGGCGAGGGTGGCTCGCTCCTGGGCCGGCGTCTGCACGAGACGCAGCGGTCGGGCGGCGGACGGGCCCGCGGTGGTCGGAGGGGCTCCTGCCGTCGCGGCCGACGTGGAGCCGGTCGGCGTGGGGGAGGTCGGCGGGTGCTCGGGGTGGATCACCGTGCCGGAGGCGGACGAGGCTGCGCAGCCGGCCACTCCCGCGGCCACCGCGGCGAGGCCGGCGCCGAGCACCGTCCGGCGCGTGACGTCCACGCCCCCAGGCTAGACCCGACGTGAGACGGGAGCCCGTCATACGGACTGGCTGTCTAGTCTGGAGACATGCCTGCACTGCGCTCACGCACCACCACCCACGGACGCAACATGGCCGGGGCGCGCGCCCTGTGGCGCGCGACGGGCATGACCGA
Organism: Arsenicicoccus sp. UBA7492; assembly: GCF_002479615.1. Classification (NCBI taxonomy): domain Bacteria; kingdom Bacillati; phylum Actinomycetota; class Actinomycetes; order Micrococcales; family Intrasporangiaceae; genus Arsenicicoccus; species Arsenicicoccus sp. UBA7492. The sequence goes on from NZ_DLOE01000045.1 coordinate 5,859, forward strand.
GGGCGACTTCGGCAAGCCGATCGTGGCGATCGCCAACTCGTTCACGCAGTTCGTCCCGGGCCACGTCCACCTCAAGGACATGGGCCAGCTCGTGGCGGGCGCCGTCGCCGAGGCCGGGGGAGTGGGCCGCGAGTTCGACACCATCGCCGTCGACGACGGCATCGCGATGGGGCACTCGGGGATGCTCTATTCCCTGCCGAGCCGTGAGGTCATCGCCGACTCGGTGGAGTTCATGGTCAACGCGCACCAGGCCGACGCGCTCGTGTGCATCTCCAACTGCGACAAGATCACGCCCGGCATGCTGCTCGCGGCGCTGCGGCTCAACATCCCCACGGTCTTCGTCAGCGGTGGGCCGATGGAGGCCGGCAAGGCCGTCATCGGGCCCGACGGGACCGCCCAGACCCGCCTCGACCTCATCGACGCGATGATCAAGTCGGTCGACGACTCGGTCAGCGACGAGGACATCACCACCATCGAGCAGAACGCCTGCCCCACGTGCGGCTCCTGCTCGGGCATGTTCACCGCCAACTCGATGAACTGCCTCACCGAGGCGCTCGGCCTGTCCCTGCCCGGCAACGGCTCGACGCTCGCCACGGCGAGCGCGCGCCGCTCGCTCTTCGAGCGGGCCGGTCACCTCGTCGTCGAGCTGTGCCGGCGGTGGTATGGCGAGGACGACGACTCGGTCCTGCCACTGTCGATCGCCACCAAACCCGCCTTCGCCAACGCCATGCGCCTCGACATCGCCATGGGTGGCTCGACCAACACGATCCTGCACCTGCTCGCGGCGGCGCAGGAGGCCGGTGTCGACTTCGACCAGGACGACATCGACGCCCTGTCCCGCGTCACGCCCTGCCTGGTCAAGGTCGCTCCCAACTCGAACCAGTTCTACATGGAGGACGTGCACCGCGCCGGCGGCATCGCCGCGATCCTCGGCGAGCTGCACCGCGGCGGCATGCTCGACGACGACGTCCGGTGCGTCCACTCGCCCTCGATGCACCAGTGGCTGCAGGACTGGGACATCCGCAGCGGCGCCGCCAAGCCCGAGGCGATCGAGCTCTTCCACGCCGCCCCGGGCGGGGTGCGCACCACCGAGGCGTTCTCGTCCTCCAACCGGTGGGCCACGCTGGACACCGACCCCGAGAACGGCTGCATCCGCTCGGTGGAGCACGCCTACACCACCGAGGGCGGCCTCGCGGTGCTGCGCGGCAACCTCGCCCCCGACGGCTGCATCGTCAAGACGGCGGGCGTGCCCGAGCACCAGTGGTCCTTCTCCGGCCCGGCGCGGGTCGCCGAGTCCCAGGAGGAGGCCGTCTCCAAGATCCTCAACGGCGAGATCCAGGGCGGCGACGTCGTGGTCGTGCGCTACGAGGGACCCAAGGGCGGGCCCGGCATGCAGGAGATGCTCTATCCCACGAGCTATCTCAAGGGCGTCGGCCTCGGGCCGAAGTGCGCCCTGATCACCGACGGCCGGTTCAGCGGCGGCTCGTCCGGCCTCTCGGTCGGGCACGTGTCGCCGGAGGCCGCGTCCGGCGGCCCGATCGGGCTGGTGCGCGACGGTGACGTGATCGAGTTCGACATCCCGCAGCGGCGGGTCAACCTGCTCGTCCCCGACGAGGAGCTCGAGCGCCGCCGGGCCGAGCAGGACGAGCTCGGCTGGGAGCCCCGCGACCGGGACCGCCAGGTATCGACGGCGCTCAAGATCTTTGCGCGGTTCGCGCAGAGCGCCGACAAGGGCGCCGCCCGCAAGTTCGACTGACCGGCCCGCCGAGGACCCGAGCGAGGCACGAGCGGGGCCGGAGGCAGGCGAGCGGTCAGGACCATCCGGCTCGGCTGACCGCGCGAGGCGTCAGCTCGAGGCGGTGGGGGCCTGGCCCCACCCGCCGACCGGAAGTGACCCGTCGGGTCAGGCTGAACGATCAAAGCGGCGGTTACGCGGCGTCTCTCGCCCCGTCAGGTCACTTCCTGTCGCTTGCCGGCGAGCGGGGCGGCGGGTTGGGGCGGTGTGGGAGCGGGGCGCGAGGTGCGGGTGCTGGTGGCGGCGTCCGGGCGACTAGGCTCGGCGTCCGTGATCGTGCGCCGTGCCACCCCTGCTGACATCCCCGAGATCGTGCGCCTCAAGGCGCTGCTGATGGAGACGGGATGGCCCTGGTCGGTCGCGGTCTCCGAGGACGAGGACTGGCGCCGGCGATGCGCCGAGGCGGCGGAGGTGCTGCTCGCGCGCGACACCTACGCCTGCTTCGTCGTCGACGTGGATCCCCTTGCGGGAGAGGGTGGCTCGCTCGCCGGGTGCGTCAGCGTGGCGGTGGAGCAGCACCTGCCCGGCCCCCGCGGGCGGGGCTTGTCGGCATACCTCTCGGACATGAGCACCGACGTCCCCCACCGCGGCCGGGGCATCGGCACTGCGCTGCTCGACCACGCGCTGGCGTGGGCCCGGGAGCAGGGGGCGGGCCGGATCGAGCTGCACTCGACGGAGTCGGGGCGTCGGGTCTACGAGCGGGCGGGGTTCGAGGCGGACGGGCCGTTCCGGCACCTGGGCCGTCAGCTCGTCTGAGCGCGACGCACCCCCATCCGCCGAGTGGTCAGACACCGACGTCGGTATCTGACCACTCGGCGGGGGAGGACCTCAGAAGGTCTTGGCGTCGATCACGAAGCGGTAGCGCACGTCGCTGGCGACGACGCGGTCGTAGGCCTCGTTGATCCGGTCGGCGTCGATGAGCTCGATCTCGGCCGTGATGTCGTGCTCCGCGCAGAAGTCGAGCATCTCCTGGGTCTCGGCGATGCCGCCGATGCAGGACCCGGCCAGCGACTTGCGGGCGGGGATCAGCGCGAACGCCGGCACCTCGAGCGGCTTGGACGGGGCGCCGAGCTCGACGAGGGTGCCGTCGTAGCGCAGCAGCGCGAGGTAGTCCGCCATCGGCAGGTTGACCGACACGGTGTTGATGATGAGGTCGAACGTGCCCGCGAGGGCCTTCATCTCGTCCTCGTCCGTGGTGTTGACGTAGTGCCGGGCACCGAACGTCGCGGCGTCCTCGCGCTTCTTGTCTGAGTGGGACAGGACGGTGACCTCGGCGCCCATCGCGCTGGCGATCTTGACGCCGACGTGCCCGAGGCCGCCCATGCCAATGATGGCGACCTTGGTCCCCTCGGTGACGCCCCAGTGGCGCAGGGGGGAGTAGAGCGTGATGCCCGCGCACAGCAGCGGCGTGACGGCGGCCTCGTCGAGGGACTCCGGGACGCGGACGACGAACTTCTCGTCGACGACCACGTGGGTGGAGTAGCCGCCCTGGGTGATCGTGCCGTCCTTGTCGACGACGCCGTAGGTGCCGATGTTGCCCTGCAGGCAGTACTGCTCGAGGCCCTCCTCGCACGCGGCGCACTCCTGGCAGGAGTTGACCATGCAGCCGACGCCGACGAGGTCGCCGACCTGGTGGCGGCTCACGTCCGAGCCGACCTCGGTGACGCGGCCGACGATCTCGTGGCCGGGGGCGAGGGGGTACTGCTGGGCGCCCCACTCGTCGCGGACGGTGTGGATGTCGGAGTGGCAGATGCCGGCGAACTCGATGTCGATGAGCACGTCGTGCTCCCCGACGTTGCGGCGGGTGATCGTGGACTTCTCGAGGGGGGCTCCCGCAGAGGGGGCCGCGTAGGCAGCAACGTCCATCATGCGCTCCACGATAATCCGCGTGGTTGAGCCGATCTCGTCGAGTCTGCTGAGCGAGACCTGCGCGTCCCACGCAGTGTTCACGTCGTCGTGCCCGCCCCGTCACCCCGGTGTGAGACACCAGTCGTATGACGACCACCCCCGTCGCGACGTCCGCCCCCCGGAGCTCCGGCGCCACCGCGCCGTCCGCCAGGCGGGACCTCCGAGCTCGGCGCCAGGTCCTGACGACGTCGGTGATGGGGCTGGCCCTCCTGGTCGTGGTGCTCCACGCGGTGGTCGGCATCCTGCCCGACGCCCCGGTGGTCTGGGTCCTCACCCCCGACCGGCTGGTCCTCCTGGTGGGGCTCGCCGCGGGCCTCGTCGCAGCCCCGTCGCCGCGCGAGTGGGCGACCTGGCTCGACCTGCCGATCGTGCTCCTAGTCGCGGCGTCAGCCGCGTCCGCGGTCGCCAGCGGTCAGGAATGGCCGGTATGGCGGGCGCTGCTCACCGGCGTGATGACCTGCTACCTCGCGGTGGGGCTGATGCGGCGGCACCCGTCGTCGTGGACCCTCGTCACCGGATCGGCCCTCGTGGCGTGCGCGGTCACCGGGCTCACGGCGCTGCACCAGTGGGCGGACGACGTGCCCACCGGCTTCTGCCGCGCAGGCCTGGCCGCCGGGCGGGAGCTGTGCAGCGACCCGGACGCGATGGTCCGCGTGACCGGGACCTTCGGCAACCCGAACGTGCTCGCCGCGGCCCTCGTCCTGCTCCTGCCCGTCGCCTGGGCCGGGGCGACGAGCCTCCCGACGTCGTCGGCCCGTCTCGTGGGGTACGCGGTCGTGGTGCTCGGCTACGTCGCCGTGCTGCTGACCTGGTCCCGGGCGGGCGTGGCTGCGGCCGTGGTCGGAGCGACCGTGCTGGTGCTGCTGCGGCCCGGCTGGTCGCGCCGGGTCTCCACCGCTGTGGCGGCGGCGGTCGTCATCGGCGGGGTGCTGGTGGTCGGCGGCAGCCTGGGGGTGCGGCGGGACGTGTGGGGTGCGGCCCTGCGCGTCATGGCCGGGCACCCCCTGGGCGTCGGGCCCGGCCGGTCGGGCGCGGTCATCGACCAGCAGGTGCCGGGTCCGGAGAGGTTCCGGCACGCCCACGACCTGTGGCTGAGCTGGACGCTCGAGGGTGGCTGGCTGGCGGGGGCCGCGGTGGTCGCGCTCACGCTCGGGGCGGTGTGGTTGGTCCGGCGCGGCGTGCGCTCCGGCTCGACGGTGGCGCGGGTGGCCGGTGCCGGTCTCGCGGGGTTCGCGGTGATGTCGTTGGTCGACCACCCGGCGAACACGACCGGGATCGCCACGCTGCTGTGGCTGCTGCTGGGCCTGGTCGCCGGAGTCGGGAAGGCCGGAGTCGGGAAGACCGGGGTCAGGGAGAGCAGGTCGGTCGCACCGCCGCGGCCCTAGCGGGTGGAGATGGCCACCGTCATCGGTGGTGGACCCCACCCGTTGCGCGCGGCGAGGTGGGCTCCACCCGTTGCGCGCGGCGAGGTGGGCTCCACCCGTTGCTTGCGGCGGCGGGGTGAACCGACCGATCTGAGGCGCCGGCGGGTCAGGCGTGCTGGTGGCGGGGCCGCTCGAAGGCCATGACGACGACGGCACCGACGAGGATCACGGCGGCGGGGACCAGCAGGGCGTCACCCATCGCGGCGCTGAACGCCTCGGCCACCTGCGGCGGCATGGTGCCGCCCGTGCCGCCCATGGTGGGGGCGGCGCCCGAGGATCCGGGGAGGTGCGCGGCCAGCCGGTCCTCCATGGCCAGCGCGATGGCCGCCGACCCGAGCACCGAGCCGATCTGCCGGGTGGTGTTGTAGACGCCGGACCCGGCGCCCGCCTCGCGACGGTCGAGGTTGGCGGTCGCCGAGGTGGACAGGGGAGCCCACATGAAGCCGTTGGCGACGCCGAGCAGGGCGACGGGCAGGAGCAGCTCCCACAGGGGCATGTCGGCGCGCAGCACGGCCCGCATCCACACGAGCGACACGGCGTAGGACAGCAGCCCGATCCCCGCCAGGACTCGGGGGTGCGTACGGGCCACGAGCCGGCCCACCACCGGGGCCAGACCACCGGAGATGACCGCCATCGGCGCCATGAGCAGGGCGGCGTAGGTCGGCGAGAGGCCCCGCACGCTCTGCGCCCAGATCATGATGGGGAACATCGTCGAGGTGACGGCGAAGCCCACGGTGGTGATGGCGACGTTGGCCACCGAGAAGTTGCGGTCGCGGAAGAGGCGCAGCGGCACGAGCGGCTCGCTGCGCTGACGCGCCTGCCAGACGACGAACGCGAGCATCACGAGCACGCCGAGCCCGATGAGGCGCCACACCGTGATCGGCCCCGTGATCGTGGACCAGTCGTAGCTGCGCCCCTCCTCGATGCCGAAGACGATGCAGAAGAGACCCACCGCGGACAGCACGACCCCGATCCAGTCGAACCGGTGCGCGTGGGTGTCGAGGGTGGGGACGAGCCGCCAGGCGAGCACCATCGCGAGCAGGCCCACCGGGACGTTGATGAAGAAGATCCACTCCCACCCGAGGGTGTCGACGAGCACGCCACCGAGGACCGGGCCGACGAGCGTCGCCACCCCGGCGACGGCGCCCCACAGGCCCATGGCCTGCCCGCGCGACTGCGGCGGGAAGAGGCGCGTGATCACCGACATCGTCTGCGGGCTCATGAGCGCGGCCCCGAGGCCCTGGACCACGCGGGCGACGATGAGTCCGGTGATGGTGCCGGTCAGCCCGCACCACAGGGACGCGAGGGTGAAGATCGTGAGCCCGACGAGGTAGACGCGCTTGGGTCCGTAGCGGTCGCCGAGACGCCCGGTGATGAGCAGGGGGACGGCGTAGGCGAGCAGGTAGGCGCTGGTCACCCACACCGCCGCGCCGATGTCGGCGTGCAGCCCGGTCATGAGCGCGGGCATCGCGACGGTCACGATCGTGGAGTCGACCAGGATCATGAAGAACCCCAGGCACAGGGCCCACAGCGCCGGCCACGGGCTCGCGGTGCGCGAGTCGTCGGTGGGGGCGCCACCGGCGGGGCGCGCGGTGGGTGGAGCCTGCTCGGGTGACGTCACGCGCGCAGCGTCTCACGAGCCACTGACACACCCCGCCCCTGCGCGAGGCACCGAGACGGTCCGCGCCCGCCGCCTCGCGGATCACCGGAGGCGGCAGGCGCACGGCATACGGCTCAGACCGCGGCGGGCCGGGCACCCTCGCGGGCAGGTGGCTCCGCCCGCTCGTCCTCCGTCCCCGTCCCATCCGAGATGCGCATGCCGTAGAAGGAGCGGTAGACGAAGTAGGCCGAGATCACGAAGAACACCGCGGCCAGCGAGTGGGTCAGCCCGGTCCCTGACGAGGCGGCCAGCTGGACGGCCAGCTCGACGGCCAGCAGCCCGAACAGGGTCGTGAACTTGATGACCGGGTTGAGCGCGACCGAGGAGGTGTCCTTGTAGGGGTCGCCGACCGTGTCGCCCACGATCGTCGCGTCGTGCAGGGCCGTGCCCTTGGCGTGCAGGTCGACCTCGACGACCTTCTTGGCGTTGTCCCACGCGCCGCCGGCGTCGGCCATGAAGATCGCCTGGTAGAGCCCGAACAGCGCGATCGAGATCAGGTAGCCGATGAAGAAGAACGGCTCGACGAACGCGAACGCCAGGGTGGAGAAGAACACGCCGAGGAACATGTTGAGCATGCCCTTCTGGGCGTACTGCGTGCAGATCTCGACGACGCGGGTGGAGTCCTCGGCGCTGGCCTTGGTGGCCCCGTCGAGGTGGATGTTGTCCTTGATGAACTCGACCGCGCGGTAGGCCCCGGTGGTGACGGCCTGGATGGACGCCCCGGTGAACCAGTAGATCGTCGCGCCGCCGGTGATGAGCCCCAGCAGGAACGGCGGGTGCATCAGCGAGAGGTTGACCATCTCCTCGGTGCGACCACCGGTGAGCGCCATGATGATCGAGAAGATCATGGTCGTGGATCCGACGACGGCGGTGCCGATCAGCACGGGCTTGGCGGTGGCCTTGAATGTGTTGCCCGCGCCGTCGTTCTCCTCGAGGAAGTACTTGGCGCGCTCCCACTCCACGTCGAAGCCGTGCTCGGCCCGGATCTGCTCGGCGACGCCGGGGATGTCCTCGATGACGGACAGCTCGTAGACGCTCTGGGCGTTGTCGGTGACCGGCCCGTAGGAGTCGACCGCGATGGTCACCGGCCCCATCCCGAGGAAGCCGAACGCGACCAGCCCGAACGCGAACACCGCGGGAGCGATCATCAGCGCACCGAGGGCGATCGTCGAGATCAGATAGGCGCCACCCATGAGCCCGACGATGGCGATGCCCAGCCAGTATGCCGAGAAGTTGCCCGCCACGAGCCCGGAGAGGATGTCGAGGGAGGCACCGCCCTGGCGCGAGCTCGTCACGACCTCCCGCACGTGCCGGCTGTGGGTGGAGGTGAAGACCTTGACCAGCTCGGGGATGAGGGCACCGGCCAGGGTGCCGCAGGACACGATCGTCGCCAGCTGCCACCACAGGCCGGTCCCCAGGTCGGCGATCAGCGCCCAGGACGTCAGGTAGGTCAGGGCGATGCACACGGCCGAGGTGAGCCACACGAGCGCGGACAGCGGCGTCTCGAAGTTCATCCGGTCGCGGTGCGCGTAGCGGCGACCCGCCATGACCTGGTTGCCGGCGTAGGACAGGCCGGACGCGATGACCATCACGGCGCGGATGACGAAGATCCACACGAGCAGCTTGACCTGCGTGGCGGGGTCGGGGACCGCCAGGAGGATGAAGGTGATGAGGGCGACCCCGGTGACGCCATACGTCTCGAAACCGTCGGCCGACGGGCCGACCGAGTCGCCGGCGTTGTCCCCGGTGCAGTCGGCGATGACGCCGGGGTTGCGGGCGTCGTCCTCCTTGATCTTGAACGCGATCTTCATCAGGTCCGAGCCGATGTCGGCGATCTTGGTGAAGATGCCGCCCGCGATGCGCAGCGCGCTCGCGCCGAGGGACTCGCCGATCGCGAAGCCGATGAAGCACGCCCCCGCGAGCGATCCCGGCACGAAGAGCATGATCACGAGCATCATCAGCAGCTCGACGCTGATCAGCGCCATGCCGATGGACATGCCGGACTTCATGGGGATCTCGTAGACGGGATAGGGCTTGCCCCGCAGGGCCGCGAACGCCGTGCGGCTGTTGGCGAAGGTGTTGACGCGGATGCCGAACCACGCCACGGCATACGACCCGCCCATCCCGACCAGGCTGAACGCGAGGACGACGAGCACCCGGCCCACCGAGTAGTGCATGAGGAAGGCGAAGTAGGCCACGATCACCGCGGCGATGAAGACCCACAGCATCAGCAGGAAGCGACCCTGCTGGACGAGATAGGCCTTGCACGTCCGGTAGATGAGCTCGGAGACCTCGTGCATCGATTCGTGCACCGGGAGCCTCCGCAGCTGGCCGTAGGTCACGAAGCCGAACACCAGGCCGAGCAGGCACACCACGATGCCGCCCATGAGCAGCGAGTGGCCGCTGATGCCACCCAGGAAGTCGACCGACCCGAGGTCGGGGAGGTGGAGGTCGGCCTCGCCGGCGGCCGGGACGCGGAGTGGGGGCGCAAGGACTGTGTCTACCTGCATGATCGGCTCGATCCGAGAACGTCGTCGTTCAGCTGTCGCTGGTCACCGAATCCGTCTAGTGGCACCTACGACACTACGAGGGCGCGTTCGGGGGCCGAGCACGGGGGTCGGGGTTACCGAGACCCCGCTGCGAATCCCCTGACGGCGCAAGGGAAGGCCCGGCTGGGCACGACGGGCGGGACGGGCGCGGGGTGGCTACTCTCCTCGCTAGGTCGCTCGACCACGACGCGATCGCTCACCGAGGAGTCGCCATGCTGACCATCTGGGGTCTGCTGATCGTCACCATCTTCATGGCGCTGATCATGACCAAGCGCACCACCCCGTTCACCGCCCTGGTGCTGAGCCCGGTGCTGATCGCCCTGATCGCGGGGTTCGGCGACAAGATCGGCGACCACAGCCTCGCCGGCGTCAAGGGCGTGGCGCCCACGGTGTTCCTGCTGCTGTTCGCCATCCTCTACTTCGGGCTGATGCTGACCGCGGGGCTGTTCGACCCGCTCGTGCGACTGATCCTGCGGATCGTCAAGGGTGACCCCCTCCGGGTGCTGGTGGGCACGGCGCTCCTCGCGGCCGTCGTCTCGGTCGACGGCGACGGGTCGACCACGACGATGATCGTGTGCTCGGCGATGATCCCCGTCTATCGCCGGCTGGGCATGAAGATGATGGACCTCGCCGTCCTGGTGATCATGGCCAACTCGATCATGAACCTCCTGCCCTGGGGCGGTCCGACGGCCCGCATCATCGCCGCGCTCAAGGTCGACGAGGGCGAGCTGCTGCGCAAGCTCCTGCCGGGCATGCTCATCGCCACGGTCTGGGTCGTGATCGTCGCCGTGATCCGCGGTCGTGCGGAGCGCAAGCGCCTCGGCATCGTGGACCTGTCCTCCGAGGAGGTCATGGCGCTGTCGCCGGCGAACTCCCTCATCGAGGCGTCCAACGACAGCGAGGAGACCGCGCACGCGCTCGAGCACGAGGGCGAGAAGCTCAAGCGGCCCCACATGATCTGGCCGAACTTCATCCTCACGATGGTCATGATGGTGACGCTCGTGTTCGGCGGGATGTGGATCATCCCGGACATCCCCTCGGCGATCATCTTCGAGGTGGGCTTCGCGATCGCGCTGCTGCTGAACTACCGCAAGCTGAACGAGTCCCGCGACATCATCGAGATCCACGGCGCCAACGCGATGCACGTCATCGTGATGGTGCTGGCGGCCGGCGTCTTCATGGGCATCCTCAACGGGACCGGCATGTCCGAGGCGATGGGTCAGTCCATCGGCGACGTCGTCCCGCCCTCGCTCGGCGACCGCTGGGGCATGGTCACGGCGTTCGCGTCGATCCCCGGCACGTTCCTGCTGTCCAACGACGCGTTCTACCTCGGCGTCCTGCCGATCCTCGCCGAGACCGGCGCGGGCTACGGCTTCACCCCGATGCAGATCGCCGTGGCCTCGACGACCGGCCAGGCCTTCCACCTGCTGTCCCCGCTGGTCGGCTTCATCTACCTCCTGCTCCACCTGACCGGCGTCGACATGGGCACCTGGCAGCGCACGGCCGCCAAGTGGAGCATCGGGACGTTCGTGGTGTTCCTGCTGTGCGCCGTGACCATCGGCGGCGTGCCGATCTGACCCCCGCCGCCCCGCCCCCGAGATCGTGAGGGTTTCGTCCAAGAAGGTTGGACCAAACACTCACGATCTTGGTGGAGCGGGGGCGGGGGCTGGGGCTGGGGCTGTCGTGACGGTCGTGGCCCGGGTGGCCTCGGCGCGCTGGCGGATGCGGTGCGCCAGCTCGACGTCCAGCTGCGTGATGCCGTCCCGCCAGTGCGTCCACAGCTCCCAGCGCGTGCGCGCCATGCGGATGTCGATGAACGGGTGGTGGTCCATCTGCTCGGCCTCGTCGGCGACCCACTCGACCAGCCGCACGGCCTCGAGGAAGGACCCGGACTCGTAGGTCGCGACCAGGTGCCCGTCCACGCGCTCCCACCCCGGCAGGTCGCGCAGCTGGCGGGTGATCTCCTCGTCGTCCAGCAGTCGGCTCATGCCGACATCATCGCCCCTGGGAGAGGATGGGCCGTATGCCGGAACCCATCGCCGTCGTCGGGGCCGCGCTCCTCGACGACCTGTCACGACCGAGGCTGCTGCTGGGCGCCCGCCGCACCGAGCCCTCCCACCTGGCGGGCGGGTGGGAGCTGCCCGGCGGCAAGGTCGACCCCGGCGAGACCGAGCTGGAGGCGCTGCACCGCGAGCTGCGCGAGGAGCTCGGCGTCGACCTGGTCGTGGGGGAGGAGGTCACCGGTCCCCTCCCGGACGGGCGGTGGGTGCTGAGCGAGCGGTACGCCATACGCGTCTGGACCGCGCAGGTGAGCGGGGTCGAGCCGAGGGCGCTGGAGGACCACGACGAGCTGCGCTGGCTCGGGCGGGAGGACCTCGGCGAGGTGCCGTGGCTGCCCGCCGACCTGCCGATCGTCGAAGCAGTGGGTCGCCTCCTGACGTCCTGAGGACCCGCCCGCGATCCCGCGCGGGCAGACCTGGACCGGGGCTGATCACGCATGGTCACGGCAGGTCCCGCGGGCTGAGACAATGGAGGCATGGCTCAGAAGACCCGCGGCGACATCCGAAACGTCGCCATCGTTGCTCACGTCGACCACGGCAAGACGACTCTTGTCGACAAGATGCTCTGGCAGGGGGGTGCCTTCGGCGAGCACGACCACGTCGACGAGCGGGCCATGGACAGCGGCGACCTGGAGCGCGAGAAGGGCATCACGATCCTCGCCAAGAACACCGCGATCCACTACAACGGCCCCTCCGCCTCGGAGTTCCCCGAGGGCGTCACCATCAACATCATCGACACCCCGGGGCACGCCGACTTCGGTGGTGAGGTCGAGCGCGGCCTGTCCATGGTCGACGGCGTCGTCCTGCTCGTCGACGCGTCCGAGGGCCCGCTGCCCCAGACCCGTTTCGTGCTCCGCAAGGCGCTGCAGGCCAAGCTGCCCGTCGTCCTGTGCATCAACAAGGTCGACCGCCCCGACTCCCGCATCGCGGAGGTGGTGGACGAGGTCTACGAGCTGTTCATGGACCTGGACGCCGACGAGCACCAGATCGAGTTCCCCATCGTCTACGCGTCGGCCAAGTCCGGCCTCGCGTCCACCGAGCGCCCCGCGGACGGCGGCCTGCCCGACAGCCCCGACCTGGAGCCGCTGTTCCGCACGATCATGGAGACCGTCCCGGCGCCCGTCTACGACGACGAGGCCCCGCTGCAGGCGCACGTCACCAACCTCGACTCGTCCAACTTCCTCGGCCGCCTCGCCCTGCTCCGCGTCTTCAACGGCGAGATCCGCAAGGGCCAGCAGGCCATGTGGTTCCGGCACGACGGCTCGTCCAAGCAGGTCAAGATCACCGAGCTGCTGGTCACCGAGGGCCTGGAGCGCAAGCCCGCCGACAAGGCCGGCCCCGGCGACATCATCGCCATCGCGGGCATCGCGGACATCATGATCGGCGACACCATCGCCGACCCCGAGGACCCCCGCCCGCTGCCGGTCATCACGGTCGACGAGCCCGCGATCTCCATGACCATCGGCACCAACACCTCGCCGCTCGTCGGCAAGGAGCGCAGCACCAAGGTCACGGCCCGCCTGGTCAAGGACCGCCTCGACCGCGAGCTCATCGGCAACGTGTCGCTGCGCGTCCTGCCGACCGAGCGTCCTGACGCCTGGGAGGTCCAGGGCCGTGGCGAGCTCGCGCTGGCGATCCTCGTCGAGCAGATGCGCCGCGAGGGCTTCGAGCTGACCGTCGGCAAGCCGCAGGTGGTCACCCGCGAGGTCGCCGGCAAGCTGCATGAGCCGACCGAGCGCCTCACCATCGACACCCCCGACGAGTTCCTCGGCGCGGTCACCCAGATCATGGCCGCCCGCAAGGGCCGCATGGAGCAGATGACCAACCACGGCACCGGCTGGGTCCGCATGGAGTTCCTGGTGCCCTCGCGCGGCCTGATCGGCTTCCGCACCGAGTTCCTCACCGAGACGCGCGGCGCCGGCATCGCGCACCACGTGTTCGAGGACTACGAGCCGTGGTTCGGCACCATCTCGACCCGTCAGTCCGGCTCGCTCGTGTCCGACCGCGCGGGGGCCGTCACGTCCTACGCCATGGTCAACCTGCAGGAGCGCGGCACCCTGTTCGTCGAGCCGACCACCGAGGTCTACGAGGGCATGATCGTCGGCGAGAACTCCCGCGCCGACGACATGGACGTCAACATCACCAAGGAGAAGAAGCTCACCAACGTGCGCGCCTCCTCCGCCGACAACTTCGAGAAGGTCGTGCCCCCGCGCCGGCTCTCCCTGGAGCAGTCGCTGGAGTTCTGCCGCGAGGACGAGTGCGTCGAGGTGACCCCGCAGCACGTGCGCATCCGCAAGGTCGTGCTCGCCGCGAACGAGCGCGCCCGCACCGCCTCCCGCGCCCGCTCCGAGGCCAAGCGCGAGCAGGGCCAGTGATCCACCGCCCCTGATCCTCGGGGGCAGCGCGTATGCCGACAGCCGGTCACCGTCCCGCGACGCGGGGGTGACCGGCTGTCCGGCATACCGGAGGACAGGGCACTGAGACCCAGGTCACGATCGGGACACGGTGGGCGTCGGAGACTGTCCAGGGCCCGGTGCTGTCCCTAGTGTCACGAGCACCTGCGCGCCCCGGTCGCTCACCCGGGGGAGCGCAGGCCCGCTCCCGAAAGGCACGCCGTCGATGTCGACCTCTCCCACCCATGCCGATCAGGCGGAGATCGCCGTCGACGTCGCGCCCGTGGAGGGCGACGACATCAAGGGTCGCTCTCCGTGGCAGCTCGTGCTCGCCCGGCTGCGGCGCGACCGCGTCACGATGGGCGCGCTCGTCGGCTCGATCGTGGTCATCCTGCTCGGCATCCTGGCCCCCATCCTGACCTCCCTCGGCGTGCTGGACCTGAGCAACCACGAGGAGCTCGTGCAGGAGCTCGGCTCGATGCCGTCCGGGTCGATGGGCGGCGTCACCGGTGACCACTGGCTGGGTGTCCAGCCGGGCACCGGCCGCGACCTCCTGGCATTGATCCTGTCCGGGATGACCACCTCGCTGCTCGTGGCTGTCTCGGCCACCGCCATGGCCATCGTGCTCGGCACGATCATGGGCCTGGTATCCGGCTTCGCGGGCGGGCGCACCGACTGGCTCATCAGCCGGGTCATCGACCTCGTGCTGTCCTTCCCGCAGACGCTGATGCTGCTCTCCCTGCAGACCGTCATGGTCACCTGGATCGCCGACCTGGTCGGCATGGCCGACACGGCGTCCACACCCAAGCTGCTCTTCATCATCACGGTGCTCGGGTTCTTCGGCTGGCCCTACTTCGCCCGCATCGTCCGCGGCCAGGTCATGTCGCTGCGGGAGCGGGAGTTCGTCGAGGCCGCGCGCTCCCTGGGCGCCCGCCCGTGGCGGCTCTACACCAAGGAGCTGCTCCCGCACCTGTGGGCGCCGATCCTCGTCTACACCACGATGATCCTGCCGCAGAACATCGCGCAGGAGGCGGCCCTGGGCTTCCTCGGCGTCGGCGTCCCGCCGCCCACGATCTCGCTCGGCACGCTGCTCAACGACTCCATCAACTACGCGCTGCCGGACCCCGCCTACTTCCTGTTCCCCGGAATCGCCGTCTTCCTCATGGTCTTCGCCTTCAACATCCTCGGCGACGGCCTGCGGGACGCCCTCGACCCCAAGGCCGACCGGCAGTGACCCATCCGCTGCCGGCGGGGCGTTCCTCATCGCACCATCCCCATCACCGCACCCCCGCGGTGGGCACCTTCAAAGGAGTAGTCATGAAGCGCACGACGAAGGGCTCGCTCGCCGTCGCCCTCGGCACCGCGGCGACCCTGGGCCTCGCGGCCTGCGGTGGCGGAGCCAGCACGACGACGTCGTCCAGCCAGGCCCCGGCCGCCAAGGGCGGGACCCTGACGGTCCTCAACCTCGGGCCCAAGGAGCACCTCGACCCGCAGCGCATGTACGTCGGCGCGGACATCCTGTTCGGCTCGCGCACCTACGCCCGCACCCTGACGACCTACACCCCCGGCAGCGACGCCAAGATGGTGCCGGACCTGGCCACCGACACCGGGCAGATGTCCGACGCGGGCAAGACCTGGAAGTTCACCCTGGTCCAGAACGCCAAGTGGCAGGACGGCAAGCCCGTGACCTGCGAGGACGTCAAGTACGGCGTCTCCCGCACGTTCGCCCAGGATGTCATCACCGGGGGCCCCAACTACGCGCTGACCTTCCTGGACATCCCGACGAAGCAGACCCCGGACGGCGAGGTGCCGGCCTTCAGCGGCCCCTACAAGTCGGACGCCGCCGGTCAGGCCGCGTTCGACAAGGCCGTGACCTGCGAGGGCCAGACCATCACCTTCAAGTTCAAGAAGCCGTGGACCGACTTCAACATGAACAACGCGGCCCTGACGGCGTTCGCGCCCTTCCGCAAGGACAAGGACCAGGGCGCCAAGTCCGACTACCAGGCCTTCTCCAACGGCCCCTACATGCTCGAGGGCACCTACGACCCCAACAAGGGCGGCACCTGGGTGCGCAACCCCAACTGGTCGGCCGACTCGGACAAGGTCCGCATGGCCTACCCCGACAAGATCGTGGACGTGCAGGGCATCCCGGTCGACACGACCTACCAGCGCCTCATCGCGGACGCCGGGGAGGACAAGACGGCCATCTCGGCGCTGCAGGCGCAGGCCGCGTCGCTGCCGCAGATCGCCGGCAACCCGACCGCCAAGTCGCGCTCGATCAACGTGCCGGCCCCCTACGTGGACTACCTTGCGCCCAACTTCAAGTCCAAGACGATGTCCAACCCCAAGATCCGCCAGGCCTTCGCCATGGCCACCAACCGCAGCGCCTACATCACGGCCTACGGCGGCCCGACGGTCATGACCCCGTCCTTCGGCATGTGCAACAAGGAGCTGAAGTGCGCCAAGGACTTCAACCCCTTCGGCAACCAGCCCAACGGTGACGTCGAGGGCGCCAAGAAGCTCCTGCAGGAGGCCGGGGCGCCGTCGCCGCTGCCGATCACCGTCGTCTACCGCAAGCGCGGCAACGCCGACAAGGCGCTGACCGCCCTCAAGGAGACCTGGGACAAGGCCGGCTTCAACGTCACCCTGCAGCCCATCGCCGAGAAGTACTACGCGACGATCCAGGCCCCCGGCATGGTGGACAAGGACGTCTTCTGGGCCGGCTGGGGCGCGGACTGGCCGTCCGGCTCGACCGTCCTGCCGGCGCTGTTCGACGGCCGCGTCAACATCTCGGCCGGCGGCTCCGGCCAGGACTACGGCTACTTCAACGACCCCGAGGTCAACGCCAAGATCGACGAGACCTATGGCATCCAGGACGAGGCGCAGCGCGAGAAGGCCTGGGGCGACGTCGACGAGATGATCGGCAAGAAGGGCGGCTACGTCTCCCTGGTCAACCAGAAGTTCACGTTCATGCGTGGCTCGGGCGTCAAGGGCTTCGAGGTCAACTCCCAGATGGGCGGTTACCCCGACCTGGCCCGGATCGCCGTCAAGTGATCCAGACCGTATGACGCAACGCGGGGTGCGGCGCCACCTGGTCGCCGCACCCCGCCGCGGCATACGGGCTCGTCCGTCTGACCAGCCCACGCTCCCGAGAGGCGGTGAGGGCGCCACGACCTGGCGCTGACGCCCGATGATCTTCTACATCCTGCGACGACTGGCCACAGCCGTCGTCATGCTCCTGATCGTCACCCTGGCGACCTTCCTGGTGTTCTACGCCGCCCCGGAGGACCCGGCCCGGCTCACGTGCGCCAAGAACTGCACGCCCGCCGTCATCGAGGGCAACCGCAAGTTCATGGGCTTCGACAAGCCGGTCATGGCGCAGTACGGCGACTTCCTCAAGGGGATCGCCGTCGGCCGCGACTACCCCGCCGACGAGGAGCTCCGCAAGGCCGCCCCGCAGCTGGCCAGCCACTGCGACGCCCCCTGCCTCGGCTTCTCGGTGCTCAAGAGCAAGTCGGTCACCGACATCCTCAAGGAGACGATGCCCATCACCGTCTCCATCGCCCTCCTCGCGTTCGTGCTGTGGATGGTGGTCGGGATCGTCGGCGGCATCGTCGCCGCGCTCAACAAGGGCAAGCTGCTCGACCGGGCGGTCGTGGGCCTGGCCCTCCTCGGCTACTCGCTGCCGACCTTCTTCATCGGCCTGCTGCTGCTGACCTTCGTCGCCATCAAGTGGCAGGTCGTGCCGCCACCGGTCTACGTGCCGTTCACGCAGAACCCCGCGGCCTGGCTGCAGGGCCTGCTCCTGCCGGCCATCACCCTCGCCAGCATCTTCGCGGCGCAGTACGTCCGCCTCACCCGGGCCTACATGATCGAGACGATGTCCGAGGACTACATCCGCACCGCGCGCGCCAAGGGCGTCAAGCGGCTGCCGATCATCCGCCGGCACGGCCTGCGCGCTGCCCTCACCCCGATCGTGACGGCCGCGGGCCTCGACCTCGGCGGCCTTCTCGGCGGTGCCGTCATCACCGAGACCGTGTTCAACTTCCAGGGCATGGGGTGGACCGCCGTGCGCGCCATCACCGAGACCGACCTGCCCGTCGTCGTCGGGATCGTCCTGGTCGCCGCGTTCTTCATCGTCCTGTCCAACCTCGTCGTCGACGTCCTCTACGGCGTCATCGACCCGCGCGTGCGGCTGACCTGAGGCGAGGAGACCAGCCCAGATGACACCTTCCACCCCGTATGCCGGAGAGCGAACCCCCACCAGCAGCGCGGCCTCCGGACCGCGCGCGGACCGCGCGGACGCCAGCACCGCCGGCGCCCAGGACCGCAGCCCCGCGGGCCGCGGCGCGGCGCCATACCTGCAGGTCACCGATCTCCAGGTGCACTTCCCGACGGAGGACGGTCTCGTCCGCTCGGTCGACGGGCTGACCTTCTCGGTCGACAAGGGCCAGACCCTCGGCATCGTCGGGGAGTCAGGCTCCGGCAAGTCCGTGACCAGCCAGGCCATCCTCGGGCTGCACCGCGGCACCCGGGCCCGGCTGTCCGGCTCGGTGCGCCTCGACGGCCGGGAGCTGCTCGAGCTGCCCGAGTCCCAGCTGCGCGAGCTGCGCGGCAGCACAATGGCGATGATCTTCCAGGACCCGCTGTCGGCGATGCACCCCTACTACACGGTGGGGGCGCAGATCGTCGAGGCGATCCGGGTGCACCACTCCGACGTGTCCAAGAAGGCCGCCAAGGAGCGCACCAAGGAGCTGCTCGCGCGCGTCGGGATCCCCAACCCCGCCAAGCGCGTCGACCAGTACCCGCACGAGTTCTCCGGCGGCATGCGCCAGCGCGCGATGATCGCCATGGCCCTCGCCAACGACCCCTCGCTGCTCATCGCGGACGAGCCCACCACGGCGCTCGACGTCACCGTGCAGGCCCAGATCCTCGACCTCATGCGCGACCTGCAGCAGGAGTTCGGGTCGGCCATCATCGTCATCACCCACGACCTCGGGGTCGTCGCCGAGATGGCCGACGAGGTGCTCGTGATGTATGCCGGAAAGGCCGTCGAGCGGGGCCCGGTCGACGACGTGTTCTACGCACCGCAGATGCCCTACACCTGGGGTCTGCTCTCGTCGATGCCGCGTCTCGACCGCGTCCGCCAGACCCGCCTGGACCCGGTCCCCGGCAACCCGCCGTCGCTGATCCGCGTGCCTCCGGGCTGCGCGTTCAACCCGCGCTGCACCTATCGCGAGCACGTCCCGCAGGACCGCTGCGTCACCGAGGTCCCGGACCTGCTGCCCACGCGGCAGCCCGACCACCTCGTCCGCTGCCACATCATGGAGGAGCGGCGACGCGAGCTCTTCGAGACGAACGTCAAGCCGCGGCTGTGACCGGAAGGACCACACCAGCATGAGCACCGCCGTCACCCCGTCCGCCGCGCCCGCGCCCCGCGCCGGCGGCGAGCCCCTGCTGCGGGTCACCGACCTGCAGAAGCACTTCCCGCAGTTCCGTCAGACCCTGGTCAAGCGACCCGACGCCCCCGTCAAGGCCGTCGACGGCATCACCCTCGAGCTGCGCCAGGGCGAGACCCTCGGCCTGGTGGGGGAGTCCGGCTGCGGCAAGTCCACCGCCGGGCGCACGATGCTCAAGCTCCTCGAGCCCACCGGCGGCCGCATCGCGTTCGACGGCGAGGACATCACCCGCGCCAAGGGCACGCACCTGCGGCGCCTGCGCCGTGAGATGCAGATGGTCTTCCAGGACCCCTACGGCTCCCTCAACCCCCGCCACACGATCGGCTCGATCATCGCGGCGCCCTTCGAGATCCAGGGGATCAAGCCCGAGGGCGGCGTCAAGCGCACCGTCCAGGGCCTGATGGAGCGCGTGGGTCTCAACCCGGAGCACTACAACCGCTACCCGCACGAGTTCTCCGGCGGGCAGCGCCAGCGCATCGGCGTCGCCCGCGCGGTGGCGCTGCGCCCACGCCTCGTCGTCTGCGACGAGCCGGTGTCCGCCCTCGACGTGTCGATCCAGGCCCAGGTCGTCAACCTGCTCGAGGAGATCCAGGACGAGCAGGGGATGGCCTACGTCTTCATCGCGCACGACCTGTCCGTGGTCCGCCACATCTCCGACCGGGTCGTCGTGATGTACCTCGGCAAGGTCATGGAGGAGGCCGACCGCGACGAGCTCTACGAACGGCCGCTCCACCCCTACACGCACGCGCTGCTGTCGGCCGTCCCCGTGCCCGACCCCCGCCACCAGGAGCGGCGCGAGCGGATCCTACTCAAGGGCGACCTGCCCTCGCCGCAGAACCCACCCTCGGGCTGCGTGTTCCGCACCCGGTGCCCCAAGGCCGAGGAGCGCTGCGCCGCCGAGGTGCCCCTGCCCGTCGAGGTCGAGCCCGGCCACCGCGTGGCCTGCCACTTCCCGGAGCTGCGCACCGTCGTCTGACGCCCCGTCCCGCCCTGCCGCGCGCGTCTCAGGCTGCAGGGCGAGACGAGCGCTGCAGCCCGAGACGTGTCCTCGGCATCCTCGGTCTGGGCTCCTCGGCGCTCCGGGCCTCGCTCATACCTCGCTCGGGTCCTCACGCTGTCGTCGCCCAGACGTCAGTCGTCCACGGAACCCATGCCGTGGACTCTGCCTCGCCTGCGGGCCTCGCTCGTACCTCGCTCGTGTCCTCGGCTCAGTCGTCCACGGTGTCAATGCCCCGCCGCACGATCAGCGGGTCCGGCTCGAACACCACGTCCGGGTCCTTGCCGTCGTAGTCGAACTTGTTGAGGAAGTAGCGCATCGCGTTGATGCGACCGCGCTTCTTGTCGTTGGACTTGATCGTCGTCCAGGGCGCGTAGTCCGTGTCGGTGGCGGTGAACATCGCCTCCTTGGCCTCGCCGTAGCGGTCCCACTTGTCGAGCGACTCGAGGTCCATCGGCGAGAGCTTCCACTGCCGCACGGGGTCGATCTGGCGGATGGCGAAGCGGGTGCGCTGCTCGCTGCGCGACACCGAGAACCACAGCTTGGTGAGCGAGATCCCGGAGTCGACCAGCATCTTCTCGAACACCGGCGCCTGCTGCATGAACTGGGTGTACTGCTCGTCCGTGGAGAAGCCCATGACCCGCTCGACCCCGGCCCGGTTGTACCAGGAGCGGTCGAACATGACCATCTCCCCGGACGTGGGGAAGTGCTGGACGTAGCGCTGGAAGTACCACTGCCCCAGCTCGGTCTCGGTGGGCTTCACCAGGGCGACGACGCGGGCATACCGAGGGTTGAGGTGCTCGGTGAACCGCTTGATCGTGCCGCCCTTGCCCGCAGCGTCCCGCCCCTCGAAGAGGAGGAGGTGCTTGCTGTCGGTCTGTCGCGTCCACTTCTGGAACTTCAGCAGCTCGACCTGCAGGAGGTACTTCTCGATGTCGTACTGCTCGCGGTCGAGGCGCTCGTCGTAGGGGTAGTCCTCGCGCCAGGTCTCGACGGGGTTGCCCAGGGGGTCGATGAGGTCGGGGTCCGAGCCCTGGTCGTCACGCACGGTGTACCCCTGGTCGTGCAGGGTGGCGAGGTACTCACGGAAGTTCTGCTGCATGGGATCTCCAGCCGGGTGGGGGTCTGCGGGGAGCATAGGCGGAGGTCGTGAACGAGGTGTGAACTGCGTCGTCCCCGTTCTGATCCCGCGTCTCGCAAGGGGCGAGATCCCGGCGGAGCGGCCGTCGCGGCACCGATCCGTGGGGACGAGTAACGTTCTGCGGGATGACCCTGACGAGCTCCCTCGACGACCTGGCCCTGCGGCGGGTCGTTCTCGTGCATGCCCATCCCGACGACGAGACGCTGTGGACCGGGGTGACGACGGCCCACCTGGTGGCGCAGGGCGCGGACGTCCACGTCGTCACCTGCACCCTCGGTGAGGAGGGCGAGGTGATCCCGCCGGACCTGCGCCACCTCGAGGGCGACGGCCCCGCGCTCGCGGCCCACCGACGCGGCGAGCTGGCCGGCGCCACGCGCGTGCTGGGCGCCACCTCGCACCTGCTCGGGGCGGACGGCTCCCGGGGATCGGCCGACCCTGCCCCACGCTGGCGCGACTCCGGTATGGCGGGAACCCCGGCCGCCGATCACCCCGACGCGTTCGCCACCGCAGGAGGGGCCGCCGTCGACGCCCTGGCCGCCGTGCTGCGCGAGCTGCGTCCCGACGCCGTCATCACCTACGACCCGCACGGCGGGTACGAGCACCCCGACCACGTCGCGGCCCACCGGGCGACCCTGGCGGCGGTGGCGTCCCTCGAGGAGTCGCCCCATGTGCTGCTGGTGGTGGTGCCGCGGTCGTGGGCGGTGGAGGACCGGTCCTGGCTGACCGAGCACGTCCACCGCACGGACGTCGTGGTGCCCGGCCGGGACGACGCCTATCCGCCGTCGGTGGTGGCGGACGAACTGGTCACCCACGTCGTGGTCGATCCCGCGGCGGCCCGCGTCCAGGTCTCCGCGCTGCGGGAGCATCCGACGCAGGTCACGGTGCACGACGGCTACTACGCCCTGTCCAACGACATCGCCGCCCGGCTGGCGGGGCGCGAGGCCTATGTCCTCGTGGACCCGCTGACCGGCGCACCAGGGGGAGGAACCGATGAGTGAGAGCGCGCCGCACGCGCAGGAAATGGCAGAGGTCCACAACCATCCACCGGACCGGGACGTGTTCCGCCGGGCGATGGGTCGGTTCGCGACCGGTGTCTCGGTGCTGACGACCTGCCTGGACGGCGTCGACCACGCGATGACGGCCAACGCGATCACGTCGGTCTCCCTCGACCCGCTGCTCCTGCTGTGCTGCGTCGAGCAGGAGGCGCGCTTCCACGACGTGGTGCTCGAGACCGGGGTCTGGGGCGTCAACGTCCTGCCCGCCGAGTCCCGTTCGCACGCGGCGTGGTTCGCGACGAGGGGGCGTCCCGTGCACGGCCAGCTCGACCGCGTGGCGCACCATCGCGGGGCCGAGACGGGGGTCGCGATGTTCGACGACGTGCTCACGGCCGTGGAGTGCCGGACCACGCAGGTCGTGGAGGCGGGCGACCACTCGATCATCATCGGGGCCGTGGTCGGTCTCGAGGTGCCGGCGCACGCCGGCGAGGCCCTGACCTACTACCGTGGCGCGTTTGGTCACCTTTCGTGACGGTGGACCACGTAACGTGTCCCTGACCGTCTGATCCAGGAGTTGTGATGGCTGCTTCCCCCTCCGGGACGAGCCGTTCGGGCACCGCTGTGCTCGTGCGCCTGCTCGTCTCGCTCGCCGTGCTCCTGGGGCTGTATGCCGGCCTCGCGGCGATCCTCACCCGCCAGGCTCCGGCCGGGACCCGCGTGGGTGGGGTGTCGATCGGCGGGATGGACCAGGCCGCCGCCGAGCGCACCCTGACCGACCGCCTGGCGCCGCTGGCCACCAAGCCGGTCACGCTGCGCTCCGGGGAGCGGACCGCCACCCTCGACCCGCGTGCCGCGGGACTGTCCGTCGACGTGCCGGGCAGCCTGACCGGGCTCACCCGCTTCTCGCTCGACCCGCGGGACGTCGCCGCGCACCTCACCGGTGGCGGCGACCGGGACGTGGAGGTCGACGTCGACGAGGAGACCCTGGACGCGGCCCTCGGCAAGGCCCGCACCACCCTCGACGTGTCCGCCACGGACGGCGCGCTGTCCATCGCCAAGGGCGCCGTCGAGGCCAAGGACGCCGTCGTCGGTCGCCGCCTCGACGTGGACCGCACCCGCGACCGGTTGCTCGAGCAGTGGCCCCGCACCACCACGACGGACGCCGTGATGCAGGAGCAGCAGCCCGCCATACCCCAGAAGGCCGTCGACCAGGCCGTCTCCACCGTCGCCCGGCCGGTGCTCGCCGGACCCGTCACCGTCACGGACGGCACCCGCAAGGGCGTGCTGGCCCCCGCGCAGCTGGCGTCCGTCATCGCCTTCGCGCCCAAGGACGGGGCGCTCGCCCCGCAGGTCGACCAGGACAAGCTGGGCCGGCTGCTCGCGGGGGTCGCCCCGGGCATCGAGACGCCGCCCGTCAACGCCACCGTGCGGCTCGTCGACGGCCGGCCCCAGACCGTCCCCGGGCGCAACGGCACCGAGGTGCCCGCCGAGCAGCTGTCCGCGGCCGTGCTCGGCGCCGTCTCGTCGCCCGCGCGCACCGCGACCGTCAAGGCCCAGCCGGTGGAGCCCGGGATCGGCGCCCAGGAGGTGGCGACCTGGGGGATCAAGGAGGTCGTCTCGCGCTACGACGCGGACCTGCCCTACAACCCCAACCGCACCGCCAACATCCGGCTCGCGGCCGGCGCCATCGACGGCACGATCATCAAGCCGGGGGAGACGTTCAGCCTCAACGGCATCGTGGGCGAGCGGACCCCGGCCAAGGGCTACCGCGACGCCCTCATCATCCAGGGCTCGCGCTACGTGCGCGACACGGGCGGCGGCGTCTCCCAGGTGTCCACGTCGGTGCTCAACTCCGCGTTCTTCGCGGGGATGGAGCTGGTCGAGCACCGCGCCCACAGCTTCTACATCACGCACTACCCCGAGGGACGCGAGGCGACGGTCAGCTGGCCGACGCTGGACAACAAGTGGCGCAACGACAGCCAGCACGCCGTGCTGGTGCACTCCTGGGTCGAGGACGGCGTGCTCAAGTTCGAGCTGTGGAGCACCAAGCGCTACGACGAGGTCAAGGCCCTCAAGAGCCCGCGGCGCAAGATCGTCCCGCCCCGCACGATCGAGGACGCCAGCCCGACCTGCCAGTCGCAGGTGCCCGTGCCGGGCTTCGAGGTCACGATCACCCGCCAGATGATCAAGGGCGGCCAGGTCGTCAAGACCGACGGCTTCGTCACCAGCTACACCCCGCAGGACAAGGTCCGGTGCACCGGACCCGTCAAGGGGCAGACCAAGCGCACCTGACCGGGCCGTCCAGCCGCCAGACACCGTGCCGGTGCACCGCCTGCGACGGCATAGTGTTGTCCTGATACACCCCGCCCCCCCGGAAGGTACTGAGCAATGACCTACGTGATCGCCCAGCCGTGCGTCGACCTCAAGGACAAGGCCTGCATCGAGGAGTGCCCTGTCGACTGCATCTACGAGGGTGAGCGCTCGCTCTACATCCACCCGGACGAGTGCGTGGACTGCGGTGCCTGCGAGCCCGTCTGCCCCGTCGAGGCCATCTACTACGAGGACGACGTCCCCGAGCAGTGGACCGACTACTACAAGGCCAACGTCGAGTTCTTCGACGACCTGGGCAGCCCCGGCGGCGCCGCCAAGATGGGCATGATCAAGAAGGACCACCCGATCATCGCCGCCCTGCCCCCGCAGGCCCAGGACGCCTGACGCGTGGCGCCGCCCAGCCGCGTCGCGCTTCCGGACTTCCCCTGGGACTCGCTCGAGCCCGCCAAGGCGGCCGCGCGGGCACACCCTGACGGCATCGTCGACCTGTCCGTCGGCACCCCGGTCGACCCCACCCCCGAGGTGGTGCGTCGTGCCTTGGCCGACGCGTCGGACGCCCACGGCTACCCGCAGACCTACGGCACGCCCGCGCTGCGCGAGGCGGTGGCCGGCTGGTTCGAGCGGCGTCGTGGTGTCCCCAGCCTGGACCCCGCCGGCGTGCTGCCGACGGTCGGCTCCAAGGAGCTCGTCGCGTGGCTGCCCCTGCTGCTCGGCCTCGGGCCCGGTGACCAGGTCGGCATCCCCGCCGTGGCCTACCCGACCTACGACGTCGGCACCCGGATCGCCCGCGCCGAGCCGGTGGTCGTCGACCTGGCGGGCGACCTGCCGCAGGCAGGCGCCATACGGCTGCTGTGGGTCAACTCGCCCAGCAACCCGACCGGCGCCGTCCACGACGTCGACACGCTCGCGAGGGTCGTCCGGTGGGCACGGGACAACGGCGTGGTCGTCGCGAGCGACGAGTGCTACGCCGAGCTCGTCTGGGACGACGGCGCGCTCGTCGACGGGCTGCCGCGGCCGGGCCACGTTCCCAGCATCCTCGACCCCCGCGTCAACGAGGGCTCGACCGAGGGCCTGCTGGCGTGCTACTCGCTGTCCAAGCAGTCCAACCTCGCGGGCTACCGCGCCGCCCTCGTCGCCGGTGACCCGCGGATCGTCAAGCAGCTGCTGGAGATTCGCAAGCACGCCGGGATGATCGTCCCCTGGCCGGTCCAGGAGGCGATGCGCGTCGCCCTCGGCGACGACGCCCACGTGGCCGAGCAGCGTGCCCGGTATGCCGAGCGGCGCGCCGCCCTGCTGCCGGCCCTGCAGGGCGCCGGGCTGCGGGTCGACCACTCCGAGGCCGGGCTCTACCTCTGGTCGACCCGGGACGAGGACTGCTGGACCACCGTCGACGCGCTCGCGCAGCACGGGATCCTCGTCGCACCTGGCGCGTTCTACGGCGCCGCCGGAGAGCGGCACGTCCGCGTCGCCCTCACCGCCTCCGACGAGCGCATCCAGGCCGCCGTCCGACGTCTCAGCCGCTGAGCCCCGCCTCACCTACCGCCGGATCGGGTCGATCCTGATTCGGGGCGTCCGCCCCACCTGCGGTAGCGTCCAAGCACCGAAGGACCGTGGTGTCCACGGCCCCCCAAGGAGGAAACCCATGACCAGTGATGCCGGCAAGGCCGTCCTGACCGACGGCGGCAAGAGCATCGACCTGCCCATCACGCAGGCCACCGAGGGCAACAGCGGGTATGGCGTCAGCAAGCTGCTGTCCGCGACCGGCAACACGACGCTCGACCCCGGCTTCACCAACACCGCCAGCTGCACCTCGGCGATCACCTACATCGATGGCGACGCCGGCATCCTGCGCTACCGCGGCTACCCGATCGAGCAGCTGGCCGAGAAGTCCAGCTTCCTCGAGGTCGCCTACCTGGTGATCTACGGCGAGCTGCCCACGGGCGAGCAGCTCGAGAGCTTCGAGCGTGGCATCACCCGCCACTCGCTGCTCGACGAGCGCATGCGCGACCTGTTCCGATGCTTCCCCCGTCGCTCGCACCCCATGCCGGTGCTGTCGGCAGGCGTCATGGCGCTGTCGACCTTCGCCGTCGACACGACCGACCCGCTGGACCCCGAGCAGGTCGAGGGCGCGACCGTCCGGCTGCTGGCCAAGCTGCCGACGCTGGCGGCCTATGCCTACAAGAACTCCGTGGGTCAGCCCTTCCTCTACCCGCAGAACTCCCTCGGCTACGTCGAGAACTTCCTGCGCCTGTCGTTCGGCTACCCGACCGAGGACTACGACATCGATCCGGCCGTCGCCAAGGCCCTCGACGTCCTGCTGATCCTGCACGCCGACCACGAGCAGAACTGCTCCACCTCGACGGTCCGCCTCGTCGGCTCGGCGCAGACCAACATCTACGGCTCCGTCTCGGCCGGCATCAACGCCCTGGCGGGCCCGCTGCACGGCGGCGCCAACCAGGCCGTCCTCGAGATGCTCGGCAAGATCCGCGACGAGGACGGCGGCGACGTCAACCGCTTCGTCAAGGACGTCAAGGAGAAGAAGTCCGGCGTCAAGCTGATGGGCTTCGGCCACCGCGTCTACAAGAACTACGACCCGCGCGCCGCCATCATCAAGAAGCACGCCGACGAGATCCTCAAGTCGTCCGGCCGCCAGAACGAGCTGCTCGACATCGCGCTCGCCCTCGAGGAGGTCGCCCTCACGGACGACTACTTCAAGGAGCGCAAGCTCTACCCGAACGTCGACTTCTACACCGGCCTGATCTACGAGGCCATGGGCTTCCCGGTCAACTACTTCACGGTGCTGTTCGCGCTCGGCCGGCTGCCCGGCTGGATCGCCCAGTGGCGCGAGATGATCACCGACCCCGCCACCAAGATCGGCCGTCCGCGCCAGGTCTACGTCGGCGAGACGGAGCGCACCTACCCGGGCTACGTGGCTCCGGAGGCCTGAGCCGCACGAAGCACACAGCACGAAGCACGAGCACGAAGCACCAAGCACGACGAGGGGCCGCTCATCCACACGGGTGAGCGGCCCCTCGCCGTCCCCGCCCCTCGCCGTCCCGCCCCCTGACCGCCCTGCCCGCCTCTCGCCGTCCGCTCCGCGTGCCCTGCCCTCCTGCCCGCCATTGGTCACCAATGGACGATTCCGGGGGAGTTTGATCGATCCACAACGTCAGCGGTGTCCAATGGCGCCGCGCCAGCAGGGGGCAGGACGGGTCAGGGCCAGGGTCAGCGGATCGTCACGGCCGTGGCGGCGACGGGCGAGCGGGCGGCCCGCCAGGACCAGCCCTCCTCGCCACGCGCCCGCGTCCACTCCCGGTCGCCCACCGTGACGGACGACAGCCCGTGCCGCTGCGCGTGCGCCACGGCCCAGTGCCCGACCATCCACGCCTGCTCCGCCGTCGAGCCCCGCACCTCGACGTGGTCGCCGCTGACGACGCCTCGCACGGCGAGCTGCTTCTCGAGGTCCCGGGCGACGACGACCGGGCCGGCCCGTCGGTCTCCGGATGCGAGCGGCTCCAGGCGACAGCCGAGTCCGCCAGGGGTGTGACCGGCCAGCGTCGAGGCCAGCGCACGCCCCTCGTCCTCGTGGTCGGCATAGGCCTCGGGATAGCCCGACCGCTGCACGCGCTGGGCGATCTTGGTGATCTCCATGGTCTGCCAGCCGTCGACCTTGACCAACGCGTCGTAGAACTGATTGGTGGCGTAGACGGGGTCCATGATCTGCTCCACGGTGCCCCAGCCCTGCGAGGGTCGCTGCTGGAACAGGCCGACCGAGTCGCGGTCGCCGTAGTCGATGTTCTCGAGCTTGGACTCCTGGATGGCGGTGGCCAGCGCGATGGTGGCGGCGCGGGCGGGCAGCCCGCGCCGCGTGCCGATCCCGGTGATCGTGGCGGCATTGGCCGTCTGGTCCGGGTTGAAGGTCGCGGTGTAGGTCGAGGCGACCGCCCGGCACGTGGACGAGCCGAAGCCCTCGTTGAAGTCACGCACGGTGTGCCAGACGTAGCCGAGACCGGCGAGCACCAGCGCCACGACCACCGCGACGACGACGAGCCGGTGGGTGCGGCGCCGCTCGGCCCTAGTCGTTGGCATGCAGCTCGGAGTTGAGGGCGATGCCGTGGCCGTCGCGAGCCTTGGCGAGGACCGTGCCCGTCACCGAGTCGCGGATGAACAGCAGGTTGGACTGGCCGGACAGCTCGGCCGCCTTGACGACCCGGCCGTCGGCGAGCGTGACCTTGGTGCCGGCGGTGACGTAGAGCCCCGCCTCGACGACGCAGTCGTCGCCGAGGGCGATGCCGATGCCGGACTCCGCGCCGAGCAGGCAGCGCTCGCCGATGGCGACGCGCTCGGTGCCGCCCCCCGACAGGGTGCCCATCGTGGAGGCGCCGCCGCCGATGTCGGATCCGTCGCCCACGACGACGCCCTGCGAGATCCGGCCCTCGACCATGGAGGAGCCGAGCGTGCCGGCGTTGAAGTTGACGAAGCCCTCGTGCATCACGGTGGTCCCGGACGCGAGGTGGGCGCCGAGCCGCACCCGGTCCGCGTCGGCGACGCGCACGCCGGTGGGCAGGACGTAGTCCGTCATACGGGGGAACTTGTCCACGCCGTGCACCTGCACCGGACCGCGAGCGCGCAGCGCGAGCCGGACGTTCTCGAAGCCCTCGGGCGAGCACGGGCCGTGGTTGGTCCACACGACGTTGGCGAGCGCGCCGAACAGGCCGTCCAGGTTGATCGAGTTGGGGCGGACGAGCCGGTGCGAGAGCAGGTGCAGGCGCAGGTAGGCGTCGCGCGCGTCGGCGGGTGACGCGTCCAGGTCGATCTCGGTCAGGACGGCCTCGAGGGTGACGCCCCGCGCCTCGTCCTCGCCCGCGAGGTCCACGAGCGCCGCGGGCAGGTCGGAGCCGTCATGGTCCCCGAGCACGGGGGAGGGGTACCACGTGTCGAGCACCGTCCCGGAGGTCGTGATGGTCGCGAGTCCATGGCCCCAGGCCGTGCGAGAAGTCATGCCTTCCAGGCTATCGGTCGGTGCTGGGCGCGCGGTGGAGCGACGCTCGGGAGCACCTGTGAGAGCGCGGGATCGGGGCACGGCGCTCGGCATACATTGTCCGTATGACGACCCCAGCGCACCTCGACCTGTCGGCATCGGCGGTGGACCTCACCGAGGCCGTCTGCAACATCGCCTCGGTGAGCCACGAGGAGGAGGTGCTGGCGGACGCCGTCGAGGCGGCGCTGCGGCCGCTCGCCCACCTGAGCGTGCGCCGCGACGGGCACACGATCGTCGCCCGCACCGACCTCGGCCGCCCCGAGCGGGTGGTCCTGGCGGGGCACCTCGACACCGTCCCGCTCGCGGGTCAGGGCCCGGCGGCCTCGCTGCCCATCACCCGCACCGCCACCGAGCTGGTCGGGCGCGGCACCACCGACATGAAGGGCGGGGTCGCCGTCATGCTGGCGCTCGCGGCGGCCGCCGTGGAGCCCAGCCGCGACATCACCTACGTGTTCTACGACTGCGAGGAGGTCGAGGCGGAGCACAACGGCCTCGCGCGCCTGGTCCACAACGACCCCAGCGTCCTCGAGGCGGACTTCGCGGTGCTGCTGGAGCCGACCGACGGCACGGTCGAGGGTGGCTGCAAGGGCACCATCCGGATCGAGGTGACGGCCCGCGGCAAGGCCGCCCACAGCGGACGACCGTGGATGGGGCACAACGCGATCCACGAGGCGGGCACGATCATCGACCGGCTGCGGGAGTTCGACGCGCAGACCGTGGTCGTGGACGGGCTGGAGTTCCGCGAGGGCCTGTCTGCGGTCGGCATCCGGGGCGGGCGCGCCGGCAACGTCGTGCCGGACGAGTGCGTCGTCACGATCAACTACCGCTTCGCGCCGCACATCGACGCGGTCGAGGCCGAGCGGCGCCTGCGCGAGCTCTTCGCGGGCTACGACGTCGTGGTGACCGACGCCGCCGACGGGGCGCGCCCGGGGCTGGACCGGGCGGCGGCCCAGGCCTTCGTGGCCGCGCTGGGGCTGCCGGTGCAGGGCAAGCAGGGCTGGACCGACGTGGCCCGGTTCAGCGCCGTGGGCGTGCCCGCCGTCAACTTCGGACCCGGCGACCCGCTCGTCGCGCACCAGGACGAGGAGCGCTGCGCGATCGCCCAGATCGACCAGGCCTACGACCGGCTGCTCGCCTGGCTGACCTGATCGCGCAGGTAGGTTGGCCGCATGAAGGACGCTCGAGGGGACTACCACAAGGGCCCGGTGACGCTGCGCGGCAAGCGCGTCCCTGGCTCCACGACCGACCAGCGGCTGCTCGACAACAGCGGCGACGCCGAGTGGGTGCACTCGGACCCGTGGCGGGTCATGCGGATCCAGGCGGAGTTCGTCGAGGGTTTCGGCGCGCTGGCCGAGCTGGGTGACGCCGTCAGCGTGTTCGGGTCGGCGCGGGTGCCGCGCGAGCACCCGACCTACGAGCTCGGCGTGCAGCTCGGGCAGGCGCTGGTGCAGGCGGGCTTCGCCGTCATCACCGGCGGCGGCCCCGGGCTGATGGAGGCGGCCAACCGCGGGGCGCTCGAGGCCGGCGGCGCGTCGGTCGGGCTGGGCATCGAGCTGCCGTTCGAGCAGGGCCTCAACGAGTACGTCGACCTCGGCGTCAACTTCCGCTACTTCTTCGCCCGCAAGACCATGTTCGTCAAGTACGCCCAGGGTTTCGTCGTCCTCCCCGGCGGGTTCGGCACGCTGGACGAGCTGTTCGAGGCGGTGACCCTC
The DNA here is from genome assembly GCF_002479615.1 of Arsenicicoccus sp. UBA7492. NCBI lineage: Bacteria > Bacillati > Actinomycetota > Actinomycetes > Micrococcales > Intrasporangiaceae > Arsenicicoccus > Arsenicicoccus sp. UBA7492. The sequence goes on from NZ_DLOE01000045.1 coordinate 37,324, forward strand.
GTCCAGACGCGCAAGGTGACGTCCTTCCCGATCGTGCTGCTCGGCTGCGACTACTGGGCGGGGCTGCTCGACTGGGTCCGCGGCTCGATGCTCCCGGCGGGCACCGTGAGCGCCTCCGACCTCGAGCTGCTGCACGTGGTGGACAGCGTCGAGGAGGCCGTCCGGATCGTCCGGGGATCGGGGGAGGACCAGGCGGCCCGCCGCCCCGAGTGACCTCCTCGGGGCCTCGCTGCCCCGGGCGCGGGGATGGCTTCCCCCCCGGTGCCCGTGGCACGATCGGGGGCGTGCCGTTGCTGATGATCGTCCTGACCGTGCTCGTGGTGGGCCTGCTGACCGCGGCCCTCGTGTGGGCCGTCGGGGCGCGCCCGGGGTCGCTGTCCGACCAGGCGCTCGCCGACCCGACGTCGAGCTCGCCGTATGCCGGCCTGCCCGACGGGCCCGTGGTCACCGACACGGTGCGGGACCTGCGCTTCGACCAGGTGCTGCGCGGCTATCGCATGGACCAGGTCGACGAGGTGCTGGACCGCCTCGTCGACGAGCTGCGGCAGCGCGACCACGAGATCGAGCGGCTGCGGGGCGAGGGTGGCGACGGCGTCCGCAGCGGATCCGTCGGGTTGAGGGGCCTGGACCCCGCCACCCACCCCGACGTGACGACCGGGCCGCTCGACGTGTCCGAGATCGTGCGCGCCCCCGCCGGCGCGAGCCTGTGGACCCGGCGTGATCCCGACGCCACCCGTCCTGCCCGCGAGCCCGACCGGTCGTCGTGACGGCGGGCGCCACGGTCGGCACCCGGACCCACGTCGCCGGGCCCCTGGGCGGGGTCGGGCGATGGCGGACGCCCCGGCTGCTGCTGGTGACGTTGCTGACCTATGCCGCGACGCGCCTCGTGTCCGGCCTCCTCATCGCCCGGGCCGCCCGCCACCAGGTGCCGATCGGCTGGACCGGCGATCCCGTCGACTACTGGGGCATGACCCTCATGTGGGACGGCACGTGGTACCGCCGGATCGCGGAGACCGGCTATCCCGTGCCGATCCCCGTCGACGCCGCTGGGGTCACGCAGCAGAACGAGTGGGCGTTCTACCCCCTCTTCCCCGGCCTGGCCCGGGGCCTCATGGCCGTCACCGGCCTCGAGTTCCGGTATGCCGGGGCGATCGTCGCCACCGTCCTCGGCGCCGCAGCCGCGGTGCTCCTCGTGGTGCTGCTGCGGCGGCACGTGTCCGACGGCGTGGCCGTCCTCGCGATGGCGGTGTGGGCCACCTATCTCGCGACCCCGGTGCTGCAGATCGCCTACACCGAGTCCCTCGCGATGCTGCTGCTCGTGGCCTTCCTCCTGCTGCTGGAGCAGCAACGCTGGTGGGGCGCGGTCGCCGTGGCCCTGCTCATCGGCCTGTCGCGCCCCATCGCCGTCCCCCTCGGCCTGGTCGCGCTGGTCGCCGTGGTCCTGCGGTGGCGGCGCCGCGCGGAGCGCCCGATCGGGCGGGGGGAGTGGGCCGGGATGTTCGCGACCCTGGCCGGGTGCGGGGTGGCGGGCTTCGTCTGGCCCGCGATCGTGTGGTGGGCCACCGGGCAGCCGGACGGCTACACCGACACCATGGCCTCCTGGCGCGCCGGGCACGAGATCACGCCGTTCGTGCCGTGGTGGACCAACGCCGAATACTTCTTCGAGGACAAGGCCCTCGTCGTCCTCGTGGCCTACACCGTGGTCCTGCTGCTGCTGGCGCTGGGTCCGTGGGCCCGGCCGCTCGGCTGGGTGATGCGCAGCTGGATGCTGGCCTACCCGCTCTACCTCTTCGCCGTGCAGGACCCGGGGACGAGCCTCTACCGCTACCTGCTGCTGCTGTTCCCCGCTGCCCTCATCGGGGTGGGGGCCACGCGCCGGATGACGGCGGGCACCGTGGTGCGGGCAGCCGCCCTCGTGGGCCTGGGCGTCGCGCTGCAGGTGTGGTGGACCCAGGAGGTCCTGGTGCTCCACCTGCCCGCCTCCTGGCCCCCGTGACCTGCTCCCGCCGCGCGCTCTGACGCCCTTCCTCGCCCGCCGTCGCCAATGACGTATTTGAACGTTCACAACCTGCCGGCAGGCGTCATTGGTGACCAATGGCGCCAGGCGCGGTCAGCGGCCCTCGAAGATCGGCTTCTGCTTGGCGAGGAAGGCGTCGACCGCCGCGGCGTGGTCGGCGCTGCCGCCGGTGCGGTTCATCAGCTCCCCCTCGTGAGCGAGCGACTCGGCGAAGGAGTGCTGGGCCGAGTGGTGCACGGCCTCCCTGACGGCGGCGTACGCCAGGGTCGGGCCCTTCGCCATACGACGGGCCAGGTCCATCGCGGGGACCATCACGTCGCCCTCGACCACCTCGTTGACCAGGCCCAGATCCTTGGCCTCGGCCGCCTTGATGGTCCGCGGAAACATCAGGAGCTCCTTGGCCCGCGCCGTGCCGACCAGGCGTGGCAGGGTCCAGGACGCCCCGGTGTCGCAGGAGAGCGCGATCCCGGTGAACGCGAAGTTGTAGCCGCCACCCTCCGCCAGGAAGCGGTAGTCCGCGGCGAAGGTGAACGAGGCGCCCGCCCCCGCGGCGACGCCGTTGACCGCGGCGATCACCGGCTTGGGCATGGTGGCGATCAGCGTCACCGCCGGGTTGTAGTGCTGCTCGACGGTGTCCCACAGCGACGGGTCCTGGCGCTGGAGCAGCTCGACGTGCGACTTGAGGTCCTGGCCGACGCAGAAGGCCCGGCCGGACCCCGTGAGCACGACGCAGCGCACCTCGGGGTCGTCGGCGACCTGCCGCAGAGCCGCGAGGAAGGCCTCCTTGGTGGGGAGGTCGAGGGAGTTCATCGCGTCGGGGCGGTTGAAGGTCACCACGCCCACGCCGTCCTCGACGGTCACGAGCACGGGAGCCTCGGACGTGTGGGCGGTCCGTGCAGGCTGGGCGGGCTGGGGCGCGGTCGTGTCGGTCACGAGCTCTCCTTGGAGGTGGGTCTGCGGCGGTGCAGGGCTGCGGCCCAATCTAGCGACCGGCCGTCCAGGCGCCAGAGCGACAAGAAGTGACGTCCGGCACCTGTGGAGAAGATTAGGAACCATGGGCCAAGACTTGCGATAATGAGGTCAGGTCTGCGACTCCAGCGCCTCGTTTGTGGGGTGGGGTCGCACTGATAAGGGAAGAGGAAGCGCATGGCGGCGATGAAGCCCAGGACCGGAGACGGTCCCCTCGAGGTGACCAAGGAAGGGCGCGGCATCGTCCTGCGCATGCCCTTGGAGGGTGGCGGACGCCTCGTGGTGGAGATGACTCCCGACGAGATCGCAGCACTCGGTGAGGCCATCAAGACGGTGACCGGCTGACCGGCTGAGAGACCGACGAGCACTGCTCGTATGACGGAAGGCGCCCAACCCCTGCTCGGGGTGGGCGCCTTCCGGCTGTCCGACGTCAGCGCCGGCGCGGGCTGGGCAGCTCGTCAGCGCTTGACGGCTGCGAAGAGGCCGTCGCCGGCCGCCAGCATCGCCGGCACCAGGTCGTCCCGCTCGCGCAGCTCCTTGCCGAGGTCGCGCAGCAGCGCGGTTCGCTCGTCGCGCGACGCCGGGTCGGCGACCCGGTCGTGCCACAGCATGTTGTCCATCGCCAGCACCCCTCCGCTGCGCAGCAGCCGCATCGCCTGGTCGACGTAGGCGGGGTACTCGCTCTTGTCGCCGTCCACCACGACCATGTCGTAGGCGCCGTCCGCGAGGCGGGGGAGCACGTCCAGCGCCCGCCCGGCGATGATCCGCGTGCGTTGGTGCGGGATGCGTGCCTCGGCGAAGGCCTCGCGCGCCACGCGCTGGTTGGCGGGCTCGACGTCGATGGTCGTGAGGATGCCGTCGGGCGCCATACCCTGCAGGAGCCACAGGCCGGACACGCCGGCACCCGTCCCGATCTCGACGACCGCGCGCGCCCGCACGCTGGCGGCGAGGAGGCGCAGGGCGGCCGCCGCGCCGGGCAGCACGGGGGTGCAGCCGAGCTGCTGACCGCGCTCGCGGGCCCGCTCCGCCACCGGGTCCTCCGTGACGAACTCCTCGGCGTAGGCCCAGCTGGCGGGCTTCTGTGTGCTCATGCCGAGAAGTCTACCGAGGGGCTGCGGCCGTGCTCACGGGGCTCCAAGCAATCTCCCAGACACCGCCCAGCACCGTGGTCGACCATGGAGGGGCAGATCTTGTGCCACCGAACGCCGACGCTCCTCCCGAGAGGCAGCAGATGACCATCCCCGTCGCCCACGAACCGTCCCACGTCGTTCCCAGCGCTCCGGTCGGCTCTACCACCCTTCCGGAGGGTGCCGTCGCCACCGCGGAGGCCTGGGTGCCCCCGTCGTGGGACGAGGTCGTGCGCGAGCACTCGGCCCGGGTCTACCGCCTGGCCTACCGCCTCACCGGCAACCAGCACGACGCCGAGGACCTCACGCACGACGTGTTCGTGCGCGTCTTCCGTTCGCTGGACCGCTACCAGCCGGGCACCTTCGAGGGCTGGCTGCACCGCATCACCACCAACGTCTTCCTCGACCGGATGCGGCGCAAGCAGCGCATCCGCTTCGACGCCCTGTCCGACGAGGGGGCCGCGCGCCTGCCGAGCCGGGAGATCGGGCCGGAGCAGGCGTACGCCGACGGGACCTTCGACGACGACGTGCAGCGCGCCCTGGACGCGCTCAAGCCGGAGTTCCGCGCCGCGGTCGTGCTGTGCGACATCGAGGGCCTGACCTATGACGAGATCGCGGACGCGCTGGGCATCAAGCTCGGCACCGTGCGGTCGCGTATCCACCGCGGCCGCGCCCAGCTGCGCAGCGCCCTGGCCCACCGCGACCCCGCGCTGCGCCCGCAGCCGGCCGCCCCGGTGTCCCGCCCGGCTGCCCTGCGGCCGCGCCGGCTCGGCATCGTCGGCGCCTGACCGTCGTGCTCACCGCCCGGACGCCTGGAGTTCACCCCCGCGGGGTGGACCGTCTGCTCCGGCCGGCCCGGTCGCGCAGGCCGACCCAGTAGTCTCGCCCTCATGTGGGACGTCAACGGCACCGAGTTCTTGCTCCTGATCGTGATCGCCGTCGTCGTGCTGGGCCCCGAGCGGCTGCCGGAGTATGCCGCCAAGCTCGGCCAGCTCGTCCGCCAGGCCAAGGCCTACGCCGAGGGCGCCAAGACGTCCCTGCGCGACCAGATGGGCCCGGACTTCGACGACATCGACTGGCGCCAGTACGACCCACGGCAGTACGACCCGCGCCGGATCGTGCGCGAGGCGCTGCTGGACGACGGCCCCTCGGGCTCGACGGTCGCGACAGCGGGAGCAGGGGCGGGGGCTGCGGCGGCCGGTGGCGCGGCCATGGCGAGTGCGCAGGCGGAGCCGGAGCCGATCCGTCCCGGGCAGCGCTACGACCAGACCCACACGCCCTTCGACGCCGAGGCCACCTGACCGCAGCACGCCATGCGCAGCCGGGGCCGGGCAGCGGTGGCGGTGGCTCACCCTGGCGAGCGTGTCTCATGCTGCAGGGTGAGACGGATGCGCCAGCGCGAGGCGTTGCGGGGCAGCGCTGGCAGCGGGCTCACCGTGCCGAGTGTGTCTCGTGCTGCAGGGTGAGACGGGTGCGCCAGCGCGAGACGTTGCGGCGCAGCGCTGCGGCAGCGCAGCGCTCAGTCGCGCCGTGGACCCGCCGGCGTCAGCGGCTGGTGGGGGTGAGGCCCAGCTTGCGGCCGGCCAGGCCGCGCGACCGCGTGCCCAGCCCACGGGCGATGCCGTTGAGGGCCGTGCCCGCCGCGCTCTCGGGGGAGGACAGGACGACCGGGGTGCCCTCGTCCCCGCCCTCGCGCAGCCGGGTGTCGAGCGGGATCTGGCCGAGCAGCGGCACCGGGGCCCCGACGATGCGGGACAGCGAGTCCGCCACGGCCTGACCGCCGCCGGAGCCGAACAGCTCGAGCCGGGAGCCGTCGGGCTGCTCCAGCCAGGACATGTTCTCGACGACGCCGACGATGCGCTGGTGCGTCTGCACGGCGATGGACCCGGCGCGCTCGGCGACCTCGGCCGCCGCCTGCTGCGGGGTGGTGACCACGAGGATCTCGGCGCCGGGGATGAGCTGCGCGACGGAGATGGCGATGTCGCCGGTGCCGGGCGGCAGGTCGAGCAGGAGGACGTCCAGGTCGCCCCAGAACACGTCGGCGAGGAACTGCTGCAGCGCGCGGTGCAGCATCGGTCCGCGCCAGACGACGGGCTGGTTGCCGGCGACGAACATGCCGACGGAGATGACCTTCACGTCGTGCGCGACCGGGGGCAGGATCATGTCGTCGACCTGGGTCGGCTGCTGCTCGACACCCATCATGCGCGGCACCGAGAAGCCGTAGATGTCGGCGTCCACCACGCCCACCTTGAGCCCCTGACGGGCCAGGGCGGCGGCGAGGTTGACGGTGACCGAGCTCTTGCCGACACCACCCTTGCCGGAGGCGACGGCATACACCCGGGTCGTGGATCCCGGCTTGGCGAACGGGATCTCGCGCTCGGCCTGGCCGCCGCGCAGCTGGTCGCGCAGGGAGCCGCGCTGCTCGTCGCTCATCACGCCGAGGTCGACGGAGACCCCGTTGACCCCCTCGACGCGCGCGACGGCCTCGGTGACGCCCTTGCGGATCGGGTCCTTCATGGGACAGCCCGCGACCGTCAGCAGCACCCGGACGGCGACCCGTCCGGCGTCGTCGACGTCGACCGACTCGACCATCCCCAGCTCGGTGATGGGCTTGCGGATCTCGGGGTCGTCGACCGTGGCCAGGGCGGCGTGGATCAGGTCCAGGGACGGGGCAGACATGCCCCCCATCGTATGCCGCCCGCCCGGCCTCTCCTTACGCGCCGGGATCGGCGGGGGGAGCGGGCGCGGCCTTCTTCTTCTTGGCCTTCTTGGCGCGAGGTGCCTCCGGGTCGCTGTCGTCGGCGGCCTCGGGGACCATGCCGCGCTCCTCCAGCTCCTCCAGCAGGTCTCGCAGCTCGGAGCGCAGGTAGTCGCGGGTCGCCATGTCCCGCAACGCGATCCGCAGGGCGGCCACCTCGCGGGTCAGGAACTCGGTGTCGGCCAGGTTGCGCTCGTCGCGGGCGCGGTCCTGCTCGAGAGCGACGCGGTCCCGGTCGTCCTGGCGGTTCTGGGCGAGCAGGAGCAGGGGGGCGGCATACGACGCCTGGAGCGACAGGATCAGGGTGAGGAGCGTGTAGTTGAGCGACCGCGGGTCGAACTGCGCGGCCTCGGGCATGAAGGTGTTCCACGCGAGCCAGACGACCACGAAGATCGTCATCCAGATTAGGAAGGTCGGCGTCCCCATGAAGCGGGCGAAGCCCTCGCTGGCCGAGCCGAAGGCGCCCTCGGCGAAGATCGCGGGTCGCCGGAACCGGACCCGCGCCTCCTGAGGCTGGTCCAGCCGGTTGCGGTCCTGGGTGCGGGTGCGCTCAGTCATGGGTCACCTCGTGCCTCTCCTCGCGCCAGTCCTCGGGGAGGATGTGGTCGAGCACGTCGTCGACGGTCACGACCCCGAGGAGGTGACCGTCCTCGTCGACCACGGGGGCGCCGGTGAGGTTGTAGTTGGCGAGCATCCGTGTGACGGTGCCCAGGCTGTCCGTCGGCTGCAGCGGCTCCAGCTCCTTGTCCAGGATCGCTCCCAGCGGGCTGTGCGGGGGCTCGCGCAGGAGCCGCTGGATGTGCACGGTCCCGAGGTAGCGCCCCGTGGGGGTCTCGAGCGGTGGGCGGCAGACGCAGACGAGGGACGCGAGCGCGGGGGAGAGCTCCTCGCGGCGGGCCCAGGCCAGCGCCTCGGCGATGGTGGCGTCCGGGCCGAGGATGATCGCCTCCGGGGTCATCAGACCACCGGCGGTGTTGTCGTCGTAGGCCATCAGGCGGCGCAGCGGGGCGGCCTCGTCGGGCTCCATGTGCTGCAGGTAGTGCTCCTGGGTCGCCTCCGGCAGCTCGGACAGCAGGTCGGCCGCGTCGTCGGGCTGCATGAACTCCAGGACGTCGGCGGCGCGCTCGGTCTCGAGGTGCGTGAGGATCTCGATCTGGTCGTCCGCCGGGAGCTCCTCGATGACGTCGGCGAGCTTCTCGTCATCCAGGGCGCTGGCGACCTCGACGCGCCGGCCGGGCGCCAGCTCGTGGATGACCTCGGCGAGGTCGGCGGCCTTGAGGTCGTCGTAGGCCTCGAGGAGGCGCGCGGCGCTCTGGCCCTGGTGGCGGGTCGCGAGGCCCGTCGTGTCGAGCACGTCGACGATCAGCGTCTCGCCGCGGCGACCCGTCAGGCGGCGCAGCGACAGGCTGCCGCTGACGTGGCCGCGCCGGACGAAGACCTTGGTGACGGACCACTCGCGCGGCCGGTCCTGCTCGATCGCCAGGTCCTCCACGGTGGCCTCGAACGGCTCCTCGGCGGGCTGGGTCACCGTCACCGCGCGGTCCAGCAGCTCGGCGAGCACGAGCGACTCGGTCGGGCGCTGCTCGAAGCGGCGCATGTTGACCAGGCCCGTGGTGATGACCTGGCCTGCGTCGATGCTGGTGACGCGCGTGATCGGCACGAAGACCCGGCGACGGCCGGGCACCTCGACCACGAGGCCGAGCACGCGTGGCTTGCGCCGGGTCGCGCTGAAGCTGACGACGACGTCGCGGACGCGCCCCACCTGGTCGCCGAGCGGGTCGAACACCGCGATGCCGGCGAGGCGGGCCACGAAGACGCGACGCAGAGAGCTCACGGGGGTCACCTTATCGGCGTGCAACCTTGTGCCCCGCCACGACGTCCTGAGGGTGTCAAGGAAGCACGTCCCAGAGGGGGGACCATCATGAGCAGCTCCACCATCCGTCGCGGTGTCACGCTCCTCGCCGCGTCAGCGATGCTCACGGGCGGTGCCGTGGTCGGGGGGACCACGGCCCAGTCCGCGCCCGTCGCAGCGGCACGCATCAGCGCGTCACCCGTCAGCTCGACGCTCGCCAGCTCGACGCTCGCCAGCTCGGCACCGGCCGGCTCCGCACCCGTCAGCGCGGCACCTGTCAGCGCGGCGCAGGCCGCCCTGGCTCCCCGGGCCGCCGCCCGCACCCTGCGGGTCGGTTCGCGCGGTCCGGCCGTCACGGCCCTGCAGAGCAGGCTCAACGCGCTCGGCTACAGCCTCGGCCGGGTCGACGGCGTGTATGCCGCCCGGACCCGCCAGGCCGTCATGGCGCTGCAGAAGGTCGCCGGCCTGCCACGCACCGGCGTCGCCGACGCCCGCACCCAGGCCGCCGCGAGCAAGGGCACCCGTCCCGTCGCCCGCAGCCGCTCGGGTCACGTGATCGAGATCGACAAGGCCCGCCAGACGTTGTACGTCGTGGACGGCGGCCGGGTCTCGCGGATCTACAACGTCAGCACCGGCAACAACAAGCGCTACCGCGACCGCGGCCGGTGGGTGCGCGCCGTCACGCCGTCGGGCAGCTTCCGGTTCTGGACGCAGTACGGCGACGGCTCCGGCTGGCAGCACGGCCGGCTCGGCAGCATGTACCGCCCGATGTACTTCAACGGCGGCATCGCAGTGCACGGCAGCCGCTTCGACATCGGGGCCTACCCGAGCAGCCACGGGTGCGTCCGCATCCACAACGCCAACATGGACGAGCTGCGCGGTCAGCGGCTGATCGGGCTGCGGGGGACGGTGGTCGTCTACTGACCGCGGAGACCCCGCGGAGACACTCACCGCGCAGACGTCGCGAGGGTGGCCCCAACCTGATGGCGGGGTGCGGCGTCGTACGAGATGTGCCGGGTCTTGCGGGGGCTCGAACCGGCACGCACGACCGGTCGATCCAACACCCTTCGGACCGGTCCGAGGAGGCCGTCGGCATGGGGGTGCCGGCGGCCTCCTCACCTGTCTGCGGGCAGCAGGGGTCAGCTGGGTCAGCCGGGTCAGGAGTGCAGCCGGCGTCAGTAGCGCGCGGTCGCCTCGGCGACGAGCTCGCCCACCAGCTCACCGGCGTCGACCTCGAGCCCGCGTCGCACGAACCAGTCGCACATGTTGGTCGCGTCCCGCTCGAGGATCTCGAAGCCGTGCGGGTTGCCGATGACGTCCACGATCTGGGGCCAGTCGATCAGCACGAGCCGGTCCTCGTGGAGCAGGACGTTGTAGGGCGACAGGTCGCCGTGCGTCCACCCCTCCCGCGCGAGGACGAGCAGGGTGCGCCGCAGCTGGTGCCACAGCTCGTCGAGGAGCGCCGGGTCCGGCCGGGTCTGGGCCAGTCGGGGCGCGGCCACCGGCGTCGGCCCCTCCGTCATACCGATGAACTCCATGAGCATCTCGTCCCCGGTGATCTGGACGGGATAGGGGACCGGCAGGCCGAGCTCCCAGAGCCGGCCGAGGGCGTCGAACTCGGCCGCGGCCCACAGGCCTGAGATGACCTCCTTGCCGAAGGTCGTGCGGTGCGCCATGGCGCGCATCTCGCGGCTCTTGCGGACCCGGCGGCCCTCGAGGTAGCCGCTGTCGCGGTGGAACAGGCGGTGCTGGTTGGAGCGGTACCGCTTGGCCGCGAGGACGACCTCGGAGCCGTCGTCGCCGGGGACCCACCGACGCACGAGGTGGACGTCGGCCTCCTTGCCGGTCTTGAGGACGCCGAGGTCCTGGTCGACGGCGCCGAGGGCGGTCACCACCCAGTCGGGGCGGGGCTTCGGCCCGTGCTGCGCGACGTCCCAGGTGGACCAGCGCTCGCCCTCGGGCGGGCCGTCAGGCGATGAGTCGAACGAAAGATCCTGCTGCGCAGGGAAGTTCATGAGAGATCTCCAGGTGGGAGGTGGGGTCTGGGCGGTGCAGGCGCACGAGGACCGTCATGTCGCCACCTCCTGGAGATCGTCGGGGCCCGGGCCGTATGGCGGCAGGCCCACCCACTGTCGCGGCCGCCGCACCCCGCCTGCAACCCCTTTTCCTCCCTCCGACCGGCCAGGGGGTGGGGTTGCGCCCGCCACCGGGAGCGTCTTAGATTTGTCGCATAACGTCATGCTACAAAATGAGGGGAACGTCGTGATGGGAGAGGCCATGGTGTGGCTCGCGATCTGGACGTGCTGGACCGGGGGGATGTGCCTCGCCATCCGGTCCACGGCGGATCGAGGCAAGGACGTGCTCGCGTGATCCTCACCATCGACGAGAGCAGCCCGGCTCCGGCATACGAGCAGATCGTCACGCAGGTGACCGGCGCCGTCGCCGACGGCACCCTTCCGACCGGCGCCCGGCTGCCGACCGTCCGGCAGCTGGCCGGGGACCTCGGCCTCGCGGTCAACACCGTCGCCAAGGCCTACAAGCAGCTCGAGGCCGAGGGGCACGTGGCCACGCGCGGCCGCAACGGCACGGTCGTGCTCGAGCACGTGCGCGACGGCACCGCCGACGAGACCCAGGCCGCCGCCACGCTCCTCGCCCGCACCGCCCAGCGGCACGGCCTGGACCTCGCCGAGGCCATCGGGGTGCTGCGCCGCGCCTGGTGAGCGGATCTACCTGAGGTAGGCGTGGTGAGGCTCACGGCCCGTGCGCCTGTCGGCGACCACGGCCTTTCGTCATACTCCCTGGTAGACCGAGGCCACCCACCACCGAAGCCGGGAGATCCCCATGGGACGCATCCAGACGACCGACGGACTGACCGAGGAGCAGGGCGAGCTGCTCAAGCTCGTGCGCCAGTTCGTCGACGAGCAGATCATCCCCGTCGCGACCGACCTGGAGCACCAGGACGAGTACCCGACGGACATCGTCGAGGGCATGAAGGAGATGGGGATCTTCGGGCTGATGATCCCCGAGGAGTACGGCGGTCTGGGGGAGTCGCTGCTGACCTACGCCCTGTGCGTCGAGGAGATCGCCCGCGGCTGGATGAGCGTCAGCGGCATCATCAACACCCACTTCATCGTGGCCTACATGCTCCTGCAGCACGGCACCGAGGAGCAGAAGGAGCGCTACCTGCCCCGCATGGCGACCGGCGAGGTCCGCGGCGCCTTCTCGATGAGCGAGCCCGGCTGCGGCTCCGACGTCTCCGCGATCAAGAGCAAGGCCGTCCCCGGCGAGGGTGACGCGTGGACGATCAACGCGCAGAAGATGTGGCTGACCAACGGCGGCTCCTCGACCCTCGTCGCGGTCCTGGTCAAGACCGACACCGGCGCCGAGTCGGTCTACAAGAACATGACGACCTTCCTGGTCGAGAAGGAGCCCGGCTTCGGCGAGGTCGCGCCCGGCGTCACCGTCCCCGGCAAGATCGACAAGATGGGCTACAAGGGGGTCGACACCACCGAGCTCGTCCTCGACGGCTACCAGACCACGACCGCGCAGATCCTCGGCGGCGAGCCCGGGCAGGGCTTCTACCAGATGATGGACGGCGTCGAGGTCGGGCGCGTCAACGTCGCCGCCCGGGCGTGCGGGGTGGCCCAGCGGGCCTTCGAGCTCGGCATCGACTACGCCCAGCAGCGCGAGACCTTCGGCAAGAAGATCGTCGACCACCAGGCCATCCTCTTCCGCCTCGCCGACATGGCCACCAAGTGCGAGGCCGCCCACCAGATGATGGTCAAGGCGGCCCGCCTCAAGGACAAGGGCCAGCGCAACGACCTCGAGGCCGGTATGGCGAAGTACCTGGCCGCCGAGTACTGCGCCGACGTGGTCGAGCAGTCCTTCCGCATCCACGGCGGCTACGGCTACTCCAAGGAGTACGAGATCGAGCGGCTCTACCGCGAGGCGCCCATGCTGCTGATCGGTGAGGGCACGGCCGAGATCCAGAAGATGATCATCGGCCGGCGGCTGGTCAAGGACTACGCCCGACGCTGAGCGAGCAGGCGAGCTCGTCCCTGCGTCCCTGCATCCCTGGCTGGCTGCGTTCGGCGATCGTGCGGCGGACATCCAGGGTGGGTCCGGGCGCGAACGGCATAATGGAGCCCATGTCCCCGAGCCCCATCAACAACCCCAGCGCAGCGACCATGGCCGAGCGGCTCACGCTCGAGTGGCCGTCGTCCGTCGCGGTCTTCGACCAGTACACCCAGGCCCAGAAGGCCGTCGACCACCTGGCCGACAACGCCTTCCCGGTCCAGAACGTCATGATCGTCGGCACCGACCTGCGTCAGGTCGAGCGCGTGACCGGCCGGCTCACCCAGCAGAAGGTCGCCCTCGGCGGCCTCGCGTCGGGCATGTGGATGGGTCTGTTCGTGGGTCTGATCTTCTCGATCTTCGACGGCCAGGGGATGCGGACCATCATCACGACGGTCCTGTTCGGTGCGCTGTTCGGACTCGTGTGGGCGCTGCTCGGCTACGCCTTCACCCGCGGCAAGCGGGACTTCACCTCGGTCTCGCAGGTCGTGGCCACCAAGTACGAGGTGCTCGTGGAGCACCAGGTCCAGGCCCAGGCCCGCGAGATGCTCCGCGGCGCAGGCCTGCTCGGGGCCCAGGGCGCCATGCCCCGCCAGGACGTGCCGCCGGCGCCGCCCACCGGTCAGCAGCCGTACGACCTGGCCCCGCCGACCGGCAGCGACAGCACGGGCAGCGGCGCGACCCGCGCGGGCGAGGACGACCCGCGCCACTGACCCCGCTGACCGACCCCCTGAGGGCGCTCACCTCGCAGCAGAGCCACACCTCCCAGGGCCAGACCTCTCAGGGGCGGCCGCGCTCCTGCACCTGGGCGATCCAGCGCTCCACGTCCGCGGACGTGCGCGGCATGGCCGCCGAGAGGTTCTCGTGGCCGTCCGCCGTGACCAGCACGTCGTCCTCGATGCGCACACCGATGCCCCGCAGCTCGTCCGGGACGAGCTCGTCGTCGGCCTTGAAGTACAGCCCCGGCTCGACCGTGAGGATCATGCCGGGCACGAGCTCGGCGTTCATGTAGTCCTCGCGCAGCGCGAGCTGGCAGTCGTGGACGTCCATGCCGAGGTGGTGGGAGGTGCCGTGCACCATCCAGCGACGGTGGTACTGCCCGTGCTCGGGGTCCAGGGTCTGGTCCACGGTGACGCCGTCGGGCAGCAGCCCCCACGCGTGCAGGTGCTCGGCGATGACCCGGATCGCGGCCGCGTGGACGTCCTTGAACCGGTTGCCGGGCTTGACGGCGGCCAGGCCGGCCTCCTGCGCGGCGAGCACGGCGTCGTAGACGCGCCGCTGCGGCTCGCTGAAGATGCCGTTGACCGGCAGGGTGCGGGTCACGTCGGCGGTGAAGAGCGAGTCCACCTCGACGCCCGCGTCCACGAGGATCAGGTCGCCGTCGCGGATGTCGCCGGTGTTCTTGATCCAGTGCAGCGTGTTGGCGTGGTCGCCGGACGCGCAGATCGAGTCGTAGCCGACGCCGTTGCCCTCGTGCCGGGCGTAGAGGCCGAAGACGCCCTCGACCCAGCGCTCGCCCCGGCCGCGGCGGACCGCCTCGGGCAGGTCCGCGATGATCCCCTCGAAACCGTGGTGCGTGGCGGCGACGGCCTTGCGCATCTCGTCGACCTCCCACGCGTCCTTGACCATGCGCCGGGTGGACAGCGAGCGGGACAGCGCCTCGTCCACCTCCGTCTGCGACTCGGTGACGCCCGCCTGCTGGCGGACCTCGTCCACCAGCGCAGCCACGGCGGCGTCGGCGTCCCGGACGACCCGCAGCTGCACCTGGCCCGCGTCCTTGGCCAGCACGTCCTTGAGCTCGTCGATGTGGCGGGCCCGCACGCCGAGCTCTGACTCGACGTCGGCGATGGTGGGCCTGGCGCCGACCCAGAACTCGCCATACCGGCTGTCGGCGAAGAACTCCTCGCTGTCGCGCGGGGCCAGCGGCCGGAAGAACAGCGTGGTCTCGTGGCCGCCCTGCTCCAGCGGGTCGAGCACGAGGACCGCGTCCGGCTCGCGATCGGCGCCGAGGCCGCTGAGCCAGGAGAAGGCGGTGTGCGGCCGGAAGACGTAGTCGCAGTCGTTGCTGCGGACCTTCAGACCACCCGCCGGTATGACGAGCCGCTCGCCCGCGAACTCGGCTGACACGGCCTCGCGGCGGGGCACCGTCACGTCCGCGACCTCCGAGCGCGGCGTCGGCTCGGTCGCTCGTGGCGCCCACCCCGTCGCGACGAAGTCACGGAACTCGGCGCTGGTGGGTCGGCTCCGGTGCTCGGCCTTCGGCTGCTCTTCGCTCGTCATGGCGACCATCGTGCCACGCACGGGGAGGCGGCTTGCGTCGCAGGTGCGGCGACGGGGACAGTACGGAGCGTGACGAAGCCGCACTACCCGTCCT
The DNA here is from genome assembly GCF_002479615.1 of Arsenicicoccus sp. UBA7492. Taxonomy (NCBI): domain Bacteria; kingdom Bacillati; phylum Actinomycetota; class Actinomycetes; order Micrococcales; family Intrasporangiaceae; genus Arsenicicoccus; species Arsenicicoccus sp. UBA7492. Next base: position 52,495 of record NZ_DLOE01000045.1, read on the forward strand.
CGCCCCTGCCACGGCGCCCCTCCGCGCCCCGGGGGCTGCGCCGCACCGCCCAGCAGGCCGTCCGGGTCTTTCGCCCCAGCGACGGCACGAGCGTGCTGCAGCTGCACCCCGACGAGGTGGACCCGATCCTCACGCGCAAGGCCCTCGACCTGGCCATGCGCGTGGCCGAGATGATGCTGTCGCACGGTGCCTCGGCCAACGACGTCACCCTCAACGCCCTGCGCATCACCAAGGCCTTCGGGCTCAAGGCCGTCCACGTCGACGTCACCTACACGTCGATCTCCGTCTCGCACTACCGCGGTCACGACCGGGAGCCGCTGACGACGCTGCGGGTGGTGCGGGCGCGCAGCATCGACTACACCCGCCTCCAGCGGCTGCAGGCCCTGGTCCACCGGATCGAGGAGGAGCAGGACGTCGACGAGGCCTTCGAGGTCTTCGCCGCGATCGTGCGGGCCCCGCACCCCTATCGCCGGTGGGTCGTGACCTTCGGCAACGCCGGTGTCGCCGCGGCCGTGTGCGTGCTGCTCAACGCGTCGTTCCTGATCACGATCGTCGCGTTCCTGGCGTCCGCAGCGATCGACCTGCTCATCGGCTGGCTGGCCCGCAAGCAGGTGCCGCCGTTCTTCATGCAGGTGTTCGCCGCCGCCATCCCCACCGTCGCCGCCACCGCCCTGATGGCAGGGGCCTACCAGGGGATCACGTGGCTCGAGGGGGTGCGCCCGGAGCTGATCGTCGCCGGAGGCATCGTGATGATGCTCTCGGGTCTGTCCGTCGTCGGTGCCGCCCAGGACGCCATCGACGGCTACTACGTCACCGCCGGGGCCCGATCCTTCGAAGTCGTCATCCTCACCCTCGGCATCGTCGTGGGCATCCTCATGACCCTCCAGCTCGCCCAGCGCGTCGGGATCCCCGTCGTCCTCAGCGGCGCCGCGCCGCCCCTCGGGAGCCTCGCCCAGCAGCTGGGCGGGTCGCTGCTCATCTCGGCCTTCTTCGCCATCTCGACGTATGCCGGGCCGCGAACCGTGGTGCTGTGCGCCGGGATGGGCGTGCTGGGCTGGGTCGGCTACCTCGCCGGCACGCTGATCGGCCTCGGGAGCATCTCGTCCAGCGCCGTCGGAGCGTTCGTGGCGGCCATGGTGTCGGTGCACCTCGGCCGGCGCCTGGCGGTCCCGTCGCTGGCCCTCACGACCGCCGCCCTGGTGCCCCTCATGCCCGGGTCGATGGTCTATCGCGGCCTGCTGGAGATCATGGTCCACGCGGGGTCGCGCACCTCCTTCGGCGAGGGCACGATGACGCTGCTCAACGCCGCGGGCGTCGGGCTGGCGCTCGCGGCCGGGGCGTCCCTCGGCACCTACCTCGCGCGACCCGGCCGAAGCAACCTGCGCCACGCCTCGCCGCGCGGCGACGGGTCCCGGGCGGACAAGGCGGTGGCCGCCGGCAGCCCCGAGGCCGAGGGCGCGACGCAGCGGCTCGAGGCGGCGACCACGGGCACGCTCCCCGTCGTGCAGGGGGACGGCATACGGCCGGAGTGAGCAAGGGCACGCCTCACCCGGGTGCCCCGGGGGGACCAGCTGCGGCAGCATGGGCGGCGGACCCAGACCGCCCACGACGAGGTGACCCACGATGTCCAAGACGACGGCCGGCAACTACTTCGAGGACTTCCGGCTCGGGCAGGAGCTCGTCCACGCGACGCCGCGCACCATCACCGAGGGCGACGTCGCGCTGTACGCCGGGCTCTACGGCTCGCGGTTCGCGCTGACCTCGGGGGAGACCTTCGCCCGCGGCCTCGGGCTGGAGCGCATGCCGGTCGACGAGCTGCTGGCCTTCCACGTCGTGTTCGGCAAGTCCGTGCCCGACATCTCGCTCAACGCGGTCGCCAACCTGGGGTATGCCGGAGGCCGCTTCCACCGCCCGGTCCACGTCGGCGACACCCTCACGGCCACCTCGACGGTCATCGGCCTCAAGCCCAACTCCAACGGCGCCTCCGGCAACGTCTACGTCCGCACCGAGGGCCGCAACCAGGACAGCGAGGTCGTCCTGGACTACGTCCGCTGGGTGATGGTCCGCCGCCGCGAGACCGTCCCTGCCGACCGGCTGGGGGAGACGACCATCCCCGATCTCCCCGGCGCGGTGCCGGCGTCCGAGCTCATCGCCCCGTGGCGGGTCGTCGGCGGCTACGACACGGCGCTCGCGGGCAGCGAGTTCCTCTGGGACGACTACGAGGTCGGCGAGCGCATCGACCACGTCGACGGCGTCACCATCGAGGAGTCGGACCACATGCTGGCCACCCGCCTCTACCAGAACACCGCCAAGGTGCACTTCGACCAGCACGCCCAGGCGTCCTCGGCGATCGGGCGGCGGCTGATCTACGGCGGGCACGTGATCTCGCTCGCCCGAGCGCTGACCTTCAACGGGCTCGGCAACGCCCTCTCCGTGGCGGCGATCAACGGTGGCAGCCACGCCAACCCGACCTTCGCGGGACACACGATCTACGCCTGGTCGGAGGTCCTGGAGCGGATTGAGCTGCCGGGCCGGCACGACGTGGGGGCCCTGCGGATCCGCACCGTGGCCACCAAGGACCACCCGTGCGCCGACGTCCCATTGCGCGGCGAGGACGGGAAGTACCTGCCGCACGTCGTGCTCGACCTGGACTACACGGTCCTGATGCCCCGCCGCTGACGCGACCGCGCATCGCCAGCGCCTAGATTGGCGGGATGCGCATCGACCTGCACACGCACTCGCTGGCCAGCGACGGCACGCAAGACCCTGCGGACGTGGTCCGTGCGGCGCGCGACGCACGCCTGGACGTCGTGGCGCTCACCGACCACGACACGACGAGCGGGTGGGACGAGGCGGCCGGCGTCGTGGACGAGACGGGGGTGGCGCTGGTGCGCGGCATGGAGATGTCCTGCGCTCACCAGGGCATCAGCATCCACCTGCTGGCCTACCTGCACGACCCCGCCGACCCGGACCTGGTGGCCGAGATCGAGCGGGCCCGGCTGTCGCGCGAGAGCCGCGCACAACGCATCGTGGAGCGGCTGCAGGAGCGGTTCCCCGAGCTGACCTATGACGTCGTCCTAGCGCAGGTGCGGGAGGGCGCGACGATCGGGCGGCCGCACATCGCGGACGCGCTGGTGTCCCTCGGAGCCCTGCCCGACCGCAACGCGGTCTTCCGCGACTACCTGCACGACGGGTCGCCCTACTACGTCTCGCACTACGCCCCGGACCCGGTCGAGGCGGTGCGGCTGGTGCTGGCCGCCGGGGGAGTGCCGGTGATGGCGCACCCCTTCGCCGCCAAGCGGGGGCGGGTCGTCGACGACTCGGTGATCGAGGCGATGGCCGAGGCGGGCCTCGCGGGGCTGGAGATCGACCACCGCGACCACGACCCCCGGCAACGTGCGCACGGCGCCGCGCTGGCCCGGTCCCTGCGGCTGCTCCAGACCGGGTCCAGCGACTACCACGGCGACGGCAAGCTCAACCGCATCGGCGAGCACACGACGGCGCCCGGGGTGCTGGAGCAGATCGAGGACCGGGCGAGCGGCGTGCCCGTGCTGCGTCCCTGAGCCTCGTCGTCCACAGCCTGTCGCGTTCCGGGCGTCGTCGTCCACAGGCGGCGCGGTGGATGGTCTCCTCGGCTCGCGCGTGCCTAGGGTCGACGGCATGACCCAGCAGTCCACGGACCAGCCGGCCGGGCAGGGCACCTTCGCCGGGATGCCGCAGCGGCTGTATGCCGCGAGCCCGTCCCGCCTGCTCGCCTACCTCGACTGCCCGCGGCGCTACCGCCTGCAGTACCTCGACCGACCCAAGCCGAAGGCGGCCCCGCAGCGGGCGCACACCAGCCTCGGGATCGCGGTGCACAACGCGCTGCGGGACTGGTGGGACGTGCCGGTGGAGCAGTGGTCGGTGGACCGGGCGCACGCGCTGGTCGCCGCGAGCTGGGTCGACGTGGGGTTCCGCGACGCCGCCATGTCCCGCCGCTGGCTGCGGACGGCGCAGCAGGAGGTCACGGACTACCTCCGGGGGATCGCCCCGGGCAACCGCCCGGTCGGGATCGAGCGAACCGTCTCGGTGCGCACCGGCACGGTGGCGCTGACCGGGCGGATCGACCGGCTCGACGACCGGCCGACGTCCGACGGCGGACGGGCGCTCGTGGTGGTGGACTACAAGACCTCGCGCCGGCCCTCGACGGTGGACGAGCTGCGGACCTCCCTGCCGATGGCGATGTATGCCGTGGCGGTCGCCGGGATGTTCAAGCGTCCCTGCGTGGACGTCGAGCTGCATCACGTGCCCACGGGCACGGTGGCGCGGCACCGTCATACGGCTGAGTCGTTGGACCGCAAGGTCGGCGAGGTCGAGTCCATCGCGGTGGACCTGAGGCGGGCGGACGCCGACTACCGCGAGCGAGGGGTGGAGTCCGACCAGTTCCCGCCGCAGGTGTCCGCCCTGTGCGGGTGGTGCGACTTCCGCGCCCACTGCCCCGAGGGGAGCGCCCACGTGGCGGAGCGGGCGCCCTGGGCGGCGCTGGAGCCGGACGACGTCGGAGGGACGTAGCGGGCGGGGGCAGCGCGAAGGGGAGCCGACACGGTCGACTCCCCTCCACGGTGCCTCTCGGGCGGACCCGATCAGCCGTTGCGGTAGCGCCCGATCAACCGGTCGAAGCGACGCGGCTGCGGGGTCTCGTCACGGGTCGCCCCGTTCTCCTGGACCATCAGCTGCAGGTCGTCGTGGCCGTGCTCGGAGACGCCGCGCACGACGGCCTCGCGCATCAGGCGGTCGGCCAGGGCGGCACGGCGCACGACCGGGTCGCTCTGCAGGTCCTTGACCAGCGCGACGCACAGGCCGCCCATCACGATCCCGAACGGCAGCGCCGAGACGATCACCAGGCTCTGCAGCCCGCTGAGGGCCTCCTTCATGTCGCCGTTCAGGCTCCCGGCGAGCAGCATGACCGCGGCGACGGCGCCCGTCGCGGCGCCCCAGAAGATCACCGTCTTGCGGCTCGGCTCGATCGTGCCGTGCTCCGACAGCGTCCCCATGACGATCGAGGCCGCGTCGGCGCCGGACACGAAGAAGATCGCGACGAGCACCATGACGAGCACGGTCGTGACCCCGGCGAGCGGGTAGTGGTTGAGCAGCTGGAACAGCGACGCGTCGGCGTCCACCAGCAGCTCGCCCTTGACCTTGGACGCCATGTCGCCGAAGCTCCGCTGCGCGTCGATGGCGGCGCCACCGAAGATCGCGAACCACACGAGCGAGACGAGGCTCGGGACGAGCAGCACGCCGGTGACGAACTGGCGGATGGTGCGGCCGCGGCTGATGCGCGCGATGAACATCCCGACGAAGGGGGTCCACGAGATCCACCAGGCCCAGTAGAAGACGGTCCACGTGGAGAGCCAGGCCTTCATCGGCTCGAGCCCGCTGGCGTCGGACCGCGAGGCCATGCGGGCCAGCTGGTCGACATAGGTCCCGAGCGCGGTGGGCAGCAGGTCGAGGATGAACAGCGTCGGGCCGACGAGGAACACGAAGACCGCGAGCACGAGCGCCAGGACCATGTTGACGTTGGACAGCATCTCGACGCCGCGGGAGATGCCGCTCACGGCCGAGAGGATGAAGCAGATGGTCAGCACCACGATGATGATGACCAGGAGGTTGGCGCCCGCGCTGTCGACCCAGCCGTTGAACTCGATGCCGGCGCCGATCTGCAGCGCGCCGAGGCCCAGCGAGGCGGCGGAGCCGAAGAGCGTGGCGAAGATCGCGAGGATGTCGATGACGCGCCCCAGCGGACCGGTGGCGCGGCGGCGCCCGATCAGCGGCGCGAAGACCGACGAGATGAGCTGGCTGCGACCCTTGCGGAAGGTCGAGTAGGCGATGGCCACGCCGACGACGGCGTAGATCGCCCACGGGTGCAGCGTCCAGTGGAACAGCGTGGTCGCCATCGCCGTCTGGAGCGCCTCGGGCGACTGCGCCTCGCCGCCGCTGCGCGGGGGAGGCGAGATGTAGTGGGTGAGCGGCTCGGCCGTGCCGTAGAACATCAGGCCGATGCCCATCCCGGCGCTGAACATCATGGCGATCCAGGACCGCGTGGAGAACTCGGGCTCCTCGTGGTCACCACCGAGCGGGACGTCGCCGTAGCGGCTCGCGGCCAGCCACAGGACGAACACCACAAACATCGAGGCCATGAGGACGAAGCCCCAGCCGGCGTTGGTCATCACCCAGCCGAGCGCCCCGGACGAGGCCGTGGAGAGCGACGAGGTGCCGAGGAATCCCCACACCACGAAGGCGATCGCCAGGACGGCCGTGATGCCGAAGGTGATCTTGTCGACGCCGGGCCGGCGGGCGGTGGACTCGGGCACCGCGGTCGCGAGACCGGCGAGCAGGGCGTGGTCGCGGCCGTCGCCCTCCGGGAGCGGCTGCTGACCAGGCCCCTCCGAGCGCGAAGGCTCAGGCGGTTCGGTGGTCACGGAGTGTGGCGGTTGATCGGACATCGGTGGTTCCTCCTCAGGGGCCGGCAGACCCCCCGAGGATCCCGGCCCGTCATTGGTCGTCCACAGGAAGCACCACTGTGGCGGGTCTGACCGCTGCCTGGCAAATCGGACGAACCGGCGACGGGCCCTCCGCCGATGTCGTCGAAGGGCCCGTGACCTGGACAGTTGGTGTTGTATGGCGCCTCGCGGCGTCCGGCGTCAGGAGTCCTGACCGCCCTGCGCGGGAGACTGCCCCTCGACGGGACGGCCACCGCGGGTGCGGCGACGGCTCCGGTTGCGGCGCGGACGGGCGGACCCGCCCTCACCCCCATCCGAGGACGGACGATCACGCTCGGTGCCGCCGTGCGAGGCGTCGCGGTCAGTGCGGTCACCACGACCACCGCGACCGTCCTCACGTCCGCCACGACCGTCCTCGCCGCTGCCGCGACCGTCCTCGCGGCTGCCGCGACCGTCCTCGCGGCCGCCGCGCCCACCGCGTCCGCCGTCACGTCCGCCGTGGCCGCCACCCTGGCGACCCTTGCCGGCGCGCTGGCCGGTCTCGCCGAGGTCCTCGAGACGTTCGGCGTCCAGGCCCTCGCGGACGCGGGCCGTGCGGGGCAACCGGCCCTTGGTGCCCTCGGGGATGTCGAGGTCGCTGTAGAGGTGGGGGGAGGACGAGTAGGTCTCGACGGCCTCGGGGATGCCGAGGTCGAGGGCCTTGTTGATCATGCCCCAGCGGGGTGCGTCGTCCCAGTCGACGAAGGTCACGGCGATGCCGGTGTGTCCGGCGCGGCCGGTGCGGCCGATGCGGTGCACGTAGGTCTTCTCGTCCTCGGGGCACTGGTAGTTCACGACGTGCGTGACGTTCTCGACGTCGATGCCGCGGGCGGCGACGTCGGTGGCGACGAGGATGTCGATCTTGCCGTTGCGGAACGCGCGGAGCGCCTGCTCGCGTGCGCCCTGCCCCAGGTCGCCGTGGATGGCCCCGGCCGCGAAGCCGCGGTCGCTGAGCTCGTCGGCCACCTTGGCGGCGGTGCGCTTGGTGCGGCTGAAGATGATGGTCAGGCCGCGGTCCTTGGCCTGCATCATCCGGGCGAGCATCTCGACCTTGTCGAGCGCGTGCGCGCGGTAGACGAACTGCTCGATCGCCTTGACGGTGTGCTTGTTCTCCGTCTCGTCGCCCATGGCGCGGATGTGCGTCGGCTGGCTCATGTAGCGGCGGGCCAGCGCCACGACCGCACCGGGCATGGTGGCCGAGAACAGCATCATCTGCCGGCTGGGGGCCGTGAGGGCCAGGATCTTCTCGACGTCGGGCAGGAAGCCCAGGTCGAGCATCTCGTCGGCCTCGTCCAGGACCACGATGCTGGCGTGCGAGAGGTCGAGGTGTCCCTGCTTGGCGAGGTCGAGCAGGCGACCGGGGGTGCCGACCACGATCTCGACGCCGCGCTGCAGCTGCTCGATCTGGGGCTCGAACGCGCGCCCGCCGTAGATCGTCGCGATGCGCACGCCGCGCTGCCGTCCGGCCCGCTCGAGGTCGCCGGCGACCTGCACCGCGAGCTCACGGGTGGGGGCCACGGCCAGGGCCTGCGGCTTGCCCGCGTGGCGCAGCTCGGCGAAGCCCTCGTCGGAGGGGGAGACCACGCGGTTGAGCATAGGGATGCCGAAGCCGAGGGTCTTGCCGGTGCCGGTCTTGGCCTGGCCGATGATGTCGTGACCGCCCAGGGCGACCGGGAGGGTCATGGCCTGGATGGGGAAGGGGTGCTCGATCCCGAGCGAGGCCAGCGACGCGACGATGTCCGGGTGGACGTCGAAGTCGGCGAAGGTCAGCTCGGGGGCGACCTGGGCCGCCTCGGCGCGGGTCTGCTCGTCGACGGGGGTGTCGAGGGCGGGGTTGGTCATGCGGGTGTCCTGTCGGGCGTGGTGAGCCGCCGGGGGCTGCAGCCGCGAGGCGGCCGGCGACCTCTTACGAGGCTCACGGGATGAGCGGAGCCGATCGGAGGTCTTCGGGCAGCGTGCTCGCTGCGGAGGGGACCACGTGGTCCACCTGGATTCGTGCCGACCGGGCACCTTGGTCCGACCCAGTCTACCGGCGGGACGACTACTCTGGGTGCACATGAGCCCCGCAGCGTCCGACACCGGTGTCGTCGAGCTCCTCGCAGCCCTCGCCTACGGCGAGCTGACGGGGTTCGCCAGGCTCGCCGGCGACAGCGAGCTGGCCCCCACGTCGGCCGCCCGGGCCGAGCTGGGACGGCTGGCCGCCCGCGAGTTCCGGCACTACGAGGCGCTCGAGGAGCGGCTGCGGGCGCTGGGCGCGGATCCGCAGGCCGCGATGGCGCCGTTCGTGGGGGCCATCGACGCCTTCCACCGGCGGACGGCGCCCGGGTCCTGGGCGGAGCGGCTCGTCAACGCCTACGTGGGCGACGGGCTGGCGATGGATCTCTACCGCGAGGCGAGCGACTTCGTCGGCGAGGCGGAGCGCCCGCTGATGCAGCGGGTCCTGCAGTCGGAGGGCAAGGCGGAGTTCGTCGAGCAGGAGCTCCGCAAGGTGGTGGACGCCGACCCCGCGGTGGCGGGCCGGTTGTCCCTGTGGGGGCGCAGGCTCATGGGGGAGGCGATGTCCCAGGCGCAGCAGCTGGCCGCCGCGCACCCCGAGCTGGTGGCGATGCTCGTGCCGGACGGTGACCTGGCCGAGCTGTCCCGGATGTTCACGCGCCTCGCCGAGGCCCACACCGAGCGCATGGGTCGGCTCGGCCTCTCGAGCTGACGGAGGTCGTATGCCGTCCGGTGACGGCACGCGCGGAGGGCGGCACCCCTCGTGGGGGTGCCGCCCTCCGGCATACGGTCTCGGTGCGGGTCAGACGCGACCCTTGCGACCGGTCATGCTCAGGTAGATGGCGATCAGGATGGCCGCGACGACGACGCCGGCCAGGACGGCGATCCAGGCGATGCCGCCGGACGCGTTCTTGTAGCCGAACTGGGAGACGAGCCAGGAGCCGATGGCCGACCCCAGGATGCCCAGGACGATGGTCATGAGGATCGAGATGTTCTGGTTGCCCGGCATGACCAGACGGGCCAGACCGCCGATGATGGCGCCGATGATGATGGCGGTGATGATGGTGCCCAGCATGTGACTCTCCTTGGTAGGTGCGTGACGCGAGGGGTGCCTCGCCTCGTGAGCTACCCCGCGGTCTCGGGGGGCTGCTTACACGGTGTCACTGATGGGATACCCCTCCATGCATTGTTCAATCACTCCAGCATCACGAAACAATGACAACCGCAAGACGGCGGGGATGTGGTCTGCACCACATCCCCGCCGTCCTGCGGTCTGACGCCGCTCTGCCTCAGAGCGAGCCGAAGCCCACCCGGGACTTCGCGGCCTCGCCGATCTCGACGTAGCCGAGACGGTCGCCCGGCACGACCACGGTCCGTCCGTGGTCGTCCTGGAGCGTCAGCAGGGAGCCGTCGCGGACGGCCGTGGCGACGGCCTCGGACACCTGCTCGGGGGACTGTGCGGACTCGAAGGTGATCTCGCGGGCGACGTTCTGGACGCCGATCTTGACCTCCACGGAGGGTCCTTTCGTTGTGGTCGGTGCCGGCGGGCGGGCCGGACGCTCTCGTCCGTGACCAACCGCCAGGCGGGTCGGGGTGTTCCCGGTCAGGCGGTGGCGGCCTCGCCGGGGGCGTCCGCCTTGGGGAAGCCGCCGATCCCCCGCCACGAGAGCGTGTCCACCAGTCGGCTGGCCTCGGTCCGGGTCACGCCCGTCTCGGAGCTGCTGGTGACCCAGTGGCGGGCGGAGTTCTGCGCGGCGCCGGCCAGCGCCATCCCCAGGATCAGCGCGTGCTCGCGGGACAGCGCGGCGTCCCCGCTGATCACGTCGGCGATCGCCTCGGCGCACTCGGTCTCGACCCGGTCCAGGCGCTCGCGGACCGCCGGCTCGCCCGTCAGGTCGGACTGGAACACGAGCCGGAACGGCGCGCCGTCCCGGTCGAAGAACTCGAAGTAGGCCGCGATGGTGGCGGCGACGCGGGCCCGGTTGTCGTCCGTCGACCCCAGCGCCTCGCGGACCAGGTCGACGATCGCGGTGCAGTGCTGGTCCAGCAGGGCGAGGTAGAGGTCCTTCTTGCTGGGGAAGTGCTGGTAGAGAACGGGCTTGGAGACGCCGGCCCGCTCGGCGATCGCGTCCATGGCGGCGGAGTGGTAGCCCGACTCGACGAAGATGTCCTGGGCGGCCTCCAGCAGCTGGGCCCGGCGCTCCGACCGTGGCAGGCGCCCGGGGCGGGCGGCTTCGGTGGAGACGTGGTCCGGTGCGGTGGTCATCGGGGTCCTTTCAGCCGGGGCCCGAGGCGCCTGGCCACGGGTCCGGCCATGCTACTCGGACGGCTCCACGCCTGCCGCCTCGCACCCGGTGCGGGGTATCGTCGCCGCATGGCACGACCACCGCTCGTCGACGTCGGGCCCGAGCTGTCCACCTCGCAGGTCGAGCGCTACTCGCGCCACCTGCTGCTGCCGGAGGTGGGCCGCGAGGGGCAGCGGCGCCTCGCCAACGCCCGCGTCCTGGTCGTGGGAGCCGGGGGGCTGGGGTCCCCGGCCCTCCTCTACCTCGCGGCCGCGGGCGTCGGCACCCTGGGGGTGGTGGACGCCGACGTCGTCGAGGAGTCCAACCTCCAGCGCCAGATCATCCACGGCCAGTCCGACATCGGCCGGTCCAAGGTCCGGTCGGCGGCCGAGAGCGTGCGCGAGGTCAACCCGCACGTCCAGGTGATCGAGCACGAGCTTCGCCTCGACTCGAGCAACGCCCTTGAGCTCCTTCGCGGCTACGACCTCGTGGTGGACGGCGCCGACAACTTCGCCACCCGCTACCTCGTCGACGACGCCTGCGCCCTGGTCGGCATACCGCACGTCTGGGGCTCGATCTTCCGCTTCCAGGGCCAGGTGAGCGTCTGGTGGGCGGGGGAGGGACCCTGCTACCGGTGCGTCTTCCCCACCCCGCCGCCGCCCGGCTCCGTCCCCTCGTGCGCCGAGGGCGGTGTGCTCGGTGTCCTGTGCGCCGCCGTCGCAGCCGTGCAGGCGGCCGAGGCGATCAAGCTCGTCGTGGGGATGGGCGACCCGGTCGTCGGCCGGCTCCTGCTGCACGACGCCCTGTCCCAGCGGTGGGACACGCTGCAGGTCGAGCGCAACCCCGACTGCCCGCTCTGCGGCGACCACCCGACCATCACCGAGCTCATCGACTACGAGCAGTTCTGCGGACTGCCCGCCACCCAGGAGGACGACGTGCACGCCATGCTCCCGACCGTGACCGCCCCCGAGCTCGCGCAGATGCTGCGCGAGCGCCCCGACAGCTTCCGCCTGGTCGACGTCCGGGGCGAGGACGAGCGGTCGATCGTCTCCATCCCCGGCGCGGAGCCCGTCCCGCTCGAGGAGTTCGTCTCCGGCCGGGCGGCAGCGCGGTTCGAGGAGGGCGAGGAGGTCGTCATCCACTGCAAGGTCGGCGGCCGGTCCGCGACCGCGCTGCAGGCCCTGATCGCCGGCGGCCACACCAACGCCCGTCACCTCGAGGGCGGGGTGCTGGCGTGGGTCCGCGACGTCGACCCGTCGCTCCCCACCTACTGACGGCGTGGCCGCGGACGCGGTGATCGGGGACTACGCCGAGGACGTGCTCGAGGTGGTCGACCAGATCCCGCCCGGACGCGCCCTCGCCTACGGCGACGTCGCGCAGCTCCTCGGACGTGGCGGGCCCCGGCAGGTCGGGTCGGTGATGAGCCGGTATGCCGGGGGCTCTCCCTGGTGGCGCGTCGTCCGGGCCGACGGTTCCCTCCCCGAGCAGCTCACGGCCCGGGCTCGCGAGCAGTGGCGAGCCGAGTCGATGCCGCTCGTCGGCGGTCTGGTCACCGGCACGCGCATCGACCTGCCCCTGGCCCGGTGGGACGCCGAGGGTGCGTGGATCCCCGGGGACGAGCCCACGTCTGGGGCCTGATCGCCCGGGCTCCGCCCCCCGCCCCAGCACCGACATGCCGATCCGTCCCGTCCCCCCGGGCTGTCGCGCGGGGGTGTGTCAGTGGTGTCTGGTGTGATCGAGGCATGGTCCAGCTCCGGCGCACGCCGACCCCGCTCCTCGCCGAGGCGCCCGTCCTCGACGAGCGCCAGCGGGCCGTGCTCGCCTCGACCGCCTCGCTCCTCCAGGTGGTCGGCGCACCGGGTTCCGGCAAGTCCACGCTGGCCGTCGAGCTGGTCGTCGACCGCGTGCGGCGCGGCCTCGTCGAGGCCGACCGGGCCCTGCTGCTCACCTCCTCGCGCGTCGCGGCTGCCGGGCTGCGGGACCGCATCACCAGCCGCCTGGGCGGCACCACCACGACGCCGCTGGCGCGCACGCACCAGTCGCTGGGGTTCGGCGTCCTGCGCTCCGAGGCGGCGCTGGTGGGGGACCCGTCTCCGCGGCTGCTGTCCGGGGCCGAGCAGGACGCCATCCTCAAGGAGCTCCTCGACGGCCACGCCCTCGGCGTGGTGCGGGGCCCGGAGTGGCCGGAGTCCGTGCGAGAGGCGTTGGGCACCAGGGGCTTTCGCGCCGAGCTGCGTGACCTGCTGATGCGGGCCGTCGAGCGGGGGCTGGTCCCGGAGGATCTCGTCGTCCTCGCCGACTGGCACGGGCGCCCCGAGTGGCGCGCCGCCGCGGCGGTGCTGGAGGAGTACGACCAGGTCACCGCCTTCTCCCGCCCCGGCGCTTATGACCCGGCCTGGGTGCTGTCCGCCGCTGCCGACCGGCTCGAGGAGTCGGCGGAGGCGCTGGACCGCGTGCGGAGCCGCATCGGGCTGATCGTCGTCGACGACGCCCAGGAGCTGACCTGGTCGGCGGCGCGGTTGCTCTCGGTCGTGCGCGCGCCCTCCACGCCGCTGGTGCTCGTGGGCGACCCGGACACCGCGGTCCAGACCTTCCGCGGGGCAGACCCCCGGGTCTTCGCCTCCGACTGGGAGCGGTGGTTCGGGGGTGACGACCTGCTCAGCCTGGGCGAGACGCACGTCCTCGGGTGCTCCCACCGCCAGGGGCGCGTGCTCGCCGCCGTCACCGCCCGCGTCTCGCGTCAGGTCGGCGCTGTCGGAGTCACTGCTCACAGGCAGGCGGGGACGGAGGCGCCGGTCGGCGAGGCCGGGCACCCCGTCGTCGGGCCGGGCGCGGGGCACGACGCGGGCGTGGCGGACCGTGAGGTCGAGGACCACGCAGCAGCCACGACCCATCAGACCGACCCCGGGGCGGCGCAGGCGGGGTCGGAGGGCACCGTCGAGACGGTGCTGCTCCGCAGCGCCGCGCAGGAGGCCGCGCACGTGAGCGGCGTGCTCCGCCGGGCCCACCTCGTCGACGGGGTGCCGTGGTCCCAGATGGCCGTGGTGTGTCGAGGCCGGTCCCGGCTCGCCGCGCTCCGTCAATCCCTGGCGGCCGCCGGCGTGCCGGTCCCCACCGCGATGACCGACCTGCCGGTCCGGGAGGAGCCCGCAGCCCGGGCCCTGCTCACCCTGCTCGAGGTCGTCGTCCGCGTCGCGCGGGGCCAGGAGCGTCCCCTGGAGCCCGACGTCGCCGTCGACCTGCTCCTCTCACCGCTCGGCGGCAGCGACCCGGTCGCCGTGCGGCGGCTGCGCCGTGCCCTGCGGCGGCGCGAGCAGGCCGCGGGCGGCCACCGGGCCCCCGACCAGCTCCTCGTGGCCGCGCTCCTGCGCCCGTCCGACCCGTCCGACCCGTCCGCGCTCGACGACGACGCGCTCCCCACCGTGGACACCCAACCGGTCCGGCGCCTCGGTCGCGCGATCGCGAGGGCTGCCGGGGCGGCCCGGCTCACCCCTGAGGGTCGGTGGTCGGCCGAGACAACCGCCGAGTCCATCCTGTGGCAGCTGTGGTCCGCGCTGGGCGTCGCCGACGACTGGAGGGGGGCCGCCCTGTCGTCCGGGCCGATGTCCGTGCGCTTCGACCGGCACCTTGACGCCGTCGTCGCGTTGTTCGGGGCAGCCGGTGCCTTCGCCGAGCGACTGCCCGGTGCCGGCCCGGAGGCCTTCCTCGAGCAGGTCCTCGGTCAGGAGGTCGCGGCGGACTCGCTCGTCGCCCAGGCCCCCACGACCGACGTCGTCCAGGTGCTCACCCCTCAGGGTGCGGCCGGGGGCGAGTGGGACCTGGTGGTCGTCGCCGGGGTGCAGGAGGGAGTCTGGCCGGACCTGCGGCTGCGCGGGTCCCTGCTCGGGTCCGAGCACCTGGTCGACCTGCTGGCAGGGCGCGGTCACGGACCGCGCGAGGCGCTCGCGGCGGTCCGCTCCGACGAGGCTCGACTGCTGCTGACCGCCGTGAGCCGGGCCCGTCGTCGCCTGGTGGTCACGGCGGTGTCCTCCGAGGACGAGCAGCCCTCGTCCTACCTCGACGTCATCGACCCTCCCGAGGGCGACGGGCGCAGCGTGCTCGAGGTGCCCCGACCGATGACCCTCACCGGCGTGGTGGCCGAGCTGCGCCGCCGCGTCCTCTCCGACGACGCGGCACACCGGGAGCAGGCAGCAGCCCGGCTCGGGGCGCTGGCCGATGCCGGGGTTCCTGGCGCCGATCCCGGCAGCTGGTGGGCCCTGCGCCGTGAGACGGATGCGCGGCCGCTCTATCCCGACGACCTGCCGGTGCCGGTGTCGCCGTCCCGCATCGAGAGCTTCGGGAGGTGCCGGCTCATGTGGGTGCTCCGGAGCCATGGGGGCGAGGGGGGCGATCGGGGAGCCGCCGACCTCGGCACCCTGGTGCACGAGATCGCCGCCGACCCCGACGTCGACCTGACCGACGCCACCACCCTGCGGCGCGAGCTCGACCGGCGCTGGCCCGAGCTCGGGCTGCCCGACAGCTGGCGGGGCCGGCACGACCACGACCGGGCGGGTCGCATGGTCGACAAGCTGGCCGACTACGCCCGCACCATCCGGGACGAGGGGTGGGAGCTCGTCGCGGTCGAGCAGGAGGCCCGCGTCGAGATCGGGCGCGCCCTGCTGACGGGCCGCGTCGACCGCCTCGAGCGTGCCCCGGACGGTCGCCTCCGGGTCGTCGACATCAAGACGGGCAAGAGCGCCCCCACGCAGGCCGAGCTCGCCGACCACGCGCAGCTGGCGGCCTACCAGGCCGCCGTCGAGGCCGGTGCCTTCCCCTCGGGCACCGGGTCCGCGGGTGCGGCCCTGCTGCAGCTCGGCGGCGACCGACGTGCCCCCCGCGTCCAACCGCAGGCGCCGGCCGTCGAGGCCGACGACCCGGGGTGGGCGCGCGAGCTCGTCGAGTCGACCGCCGAGGGGATGGCCGGCGACAGCTTCCCCGCCACGCCGGGTGACCACTGCTCCTACTGCCCGGTCCGCAGGTCCTGCCCGGCGCAGCCCGAGGGGAGGACCCTGTGACGCTGATCGGTGCTCTCGACATCGCCCAGGCCCTGGGCCAGCCTCCGCCGACGGCCGAGCAGCAGGCCGTCATCGAGGCTCCTCGGGAGCCGCTGCTGGTCGTGGCCGGGGCAGGCTCGGGCAAGACCGAGACCATGTCGGCCAGGGTCGTGTGGCTCGTCGCCAACGGTCTGGTCCAGCCGCAGGAGGTGCTCGGCCTCACCTTCACCCGCAAGGCTGCCGGTGAGCTGGCCGAGCGCATCGGACGCCGGCTGCGGCAGCTGGAGGCCGCCGGGCTGTGGCGTGACGGCTCACCCGACGACGGCCTCGACCTCACGCCCACGGTCTCCACCTACCACGCGTACGCCGGCCGGCTCGTGTCCGAGCACGGCCTACGGCTCGGCAACGAGCCCGGGGCCCGGCTGCTGTCCGAGGCGTCCTGCTGGCAGCTCGCGCAGGAGGTCGTCGAGGCCTATCCGGGGCCGTTGGACACCGTCAGCAGCGCCGCCGGCCGGGCGGTCCCGGCCGTGTCCACGGTCGTCGAGGCGGTCCTGTCGCTCTCCGGCCAGCTCGCGGAGCACCTCGGCACCCCCGAGGACCTTGGCGACCACCTGCGCAGACTCCTGGCGGCCTGGGACGCTCTCCCCGACGGAGAGGGACGCAAGACGCCGCTCAAGCCGGTGCTGGAGGCCATCGGGGTCCTGCGTCAGCGGCAGGCCCTGGTCCCGCTGATCCTGGACTACCAGCGCGTCAAGCGGGCGCGGGAGAGCCTGGACTTCGCCGACCAGATGTCCGTGGCAGCCCGCATCGCGAGCGCCTTCCCCGACGTCGGTCGGGGGGAGCGGCAGCGATTCCGTGCCGTCCTCCTCGACGAGTTCCAGGACACCAGCGAGGCGCAGCTGGTGCTGCTGCGCCGGCTCTACGCCGAGGCGGACGAGACGGTTCCGGTCATGGCGGTGGGGGACCCGCACCAGTCGATCTACGGCTGGCGGGGCGCCAGCTCCACCACGTTGACGTCCTTCCCCCAGCAGTTCCCCGGACCCGCTGGGCCCGCCCGCACGTTGCCGCTGTCCACCTCCTGGCGCAACGACGGCGCCATCCTCGCTGCGGCCAACGTCATCGCCGCGCCCCTCACCGCCGCCTGCCCGGTGGAGGTGGCGGTCCTCGAGCCGCGCCCCGGGGCCGGCCCCGGTCAGGTGGAGGCGGCCCGCCTCGACACCCTGGAGGCCGAGGCCGCGCACATCGCCGACTGGCTGAGCGAGCGGCTGGCGGCGCAGCCTGATCCCAGCGAGACCGGCACGACCGTCGGCCTGAACGGCGACCCGCGCCCGACGGCCGCCGTGCTGTGCCGCAAGCGGAGCCAGTTCACCCTGCTCGCGGAGACCCTCACCGCCGCCGGCCTGCCCGTCGAGGTCGTTGGCCTGGGCGGGCTCCTCAGCATGCCCGAGGTCGTCGACCTCGTGTCCTTCCTGCACGTCGTGGACGACCCCTCCCGCGGTGACCACCTGATGCGTCTCCTCACGGGGCCGCTGGTGCGCCTCGGCCCGGCCGACCTCGCAGGCCTGCACGCCTGGACACGGTCGCTAGGTCGAGGGGGCGAGGTGGGGGAGCCGGAGCAGGTGGGCCTCGTCGAGGCGCTGGACCGGCTACCCCCGACGGGATGGCACGACGCCCACGGCCGCGCCCTGGGCGACACCGGCCGATCGCGGCTCGTCGACCTGCGGCGCAGGGTCCGGCGGGTGCGCGAGGTCCTGAGCGCCACCGTGCCCGAGGTCGTCGGCGAGGCCGAGCGGGTGCTGGGGCTGGACCTCGAGCTCATGGCGCGACCGGGGCGTTCGGTCGCCGATGCCCGGGTCCACCTCGAGGCCTTCGCCGACGTCGTTGCCGCCTACGCCTCGTCGTCCGAGCGGCCCACGCTGGGCGGTCTGCTGACCTGGCTGGACGTCGCCGAGGCTCGCGAGAGAGGCCTCGCCGCCGGTCAGACCGCGCCCACCCCGGGAGCCGTGCAGCTGCTGACGGTCCACGCCTCCAAAGGGCTGGAGTGGGACCTCGTGGTCGTCCCCGGGCTCGAGGAGGGCACCTTCCCGGCCCACGACGCCCGGGTCGCCGCCCGGGACGACGGTGGGTGGCGGGTGCCGCCGCCCAAGGACAAGGCCTGGTTGAGCGGGCTCGACAGCCTCCCCTTCGGCCTGCGGGGCGACCGGTCCGGCCTGCCGCACCTCGACTGGGCGACCTGCCCGGACCGTCAGGAGCTGGCGAGCCGGATCGAAACCTTCGTGCTGGCGTGCGGGCAGCACGCCGTCGTCGAGGAGCGACGACTGGCCTACGTCGCCGTCACCCGGGCCCGCCACGAGCTGCTGCTGACCGCCCCCGTCTGGGCCACTCAGCGCAGCCCGCGGGTCACGTCCCGCCTGCTGGACGAGGTTCGCGAGGCGGGGATCGCCCGCACGACAGCCTGGGCCGAGATGCCGGACTCCCGCGACGACGACCTCGCCAACCCGCGGCTGGCGGATCAGCTCACCCTGCCGTGGCCGTTGCGCGACGCCCCTGACCCAGCTCTCACCCGGGCCGCCGACGCGGTCCAGGCGGCTTGCGGATCCACGGCGCCCACGTCCGAGGTGGCGCCCACGCCCGAGGTGGAGCCCACGCCTGCGGCGGCGGTCACGCCTGCGGACGAGTGGCGGCACCTGGACCGTGAGATCGCCGTCCTCGTCGCTGAGCGAGATGCGGCCCAGCAGCGCTCCGAGGTGCTGGTGTCTCTACCGCCCCACCTGTCGACGTCGTCGCTCGTGGCCCTCGCCGACGACCCTGACGAGTTCGCCGTGGGGCTGCGTCGCCCGATGCCGGCTGCCCCGGCCACAGCGGCCCGGCGGGGCACGGCCTTCCACGCCTGGGTCGAGCAGCACTACGCCCAGGCGGCCATCATCGACCTGGACGAGCTCCCCGGCAGCGCGGACGAGTCCGCTGCCGACGAGGGGGACCTCGACCTGATGAAGGCACACTTCCTCGAGAGCGAGTGGGCGGCGCTCTCCCCGGTGGCCATCGAGCTGGCGGTGGAGTCCACCGTGGCGGGCGCGAGGCTGCGCGGGCGCATCGACGCCGTCTTCCCCCGACCGGACGGGGGGTTCACGGTGGTGGATTGGAAGACGGGCGCGCCGCCGACCGGTCGACGAGCCGAGGTGCGCCGGCTCCAGCTGGCTGTCTACCGGGTCGCCTACGCCCGGTTGCAGCAGGTCGACCCCGCGCTCGTCGACGGCGCCTTCTACTACGCCGCCACCGGCCAGACCGTGCGACCGGACCTCCCCGACGAGCAGGCCCTGGCGACGCTCGTGGCCGACCTCACGGCTGGTCAGTCGCCCCGCTGACCGCCCAGCCCGTCAGCGGGAGTGATCGCCGGGCCGCAGGTGGGTGGTCGTGTGTCGGGTGGTGTCCACGACGTACTCGTCCTCCTGGACGGTGTCGTCCGGCGTCGCCTTCACCACCGGCACAGCGTCGGCTGCCCCGTCGCGGTCCCCCTCGCCCGAGGCGGCCGGCGCGTCGTCGTGGTTCTCGAGCTGGTCCCGCCGCTGGTGCAGACCCCGGATCCCTGTGGCACCGTCGTCCGCAGAGGTGTCGCCCTCGGTTCGGCGGCCCGGCCGCGACTCGCCCGGCTCGGCGACCGGGACGATCCGCGTGACCTCGGTGGGTGCGTCGCCAGAGCCCGTTCGCACCGTCTCGTCGGCTCCGTCTGCCAGGTCGGTGCGGACGTCCCGCAGCACCACCGGCTGGGTAGGTGCGCCCTCCTCGTCCAACGACGGTGCCGGACGAGCCGCGGGTCGGTGCTCGGGCCGGCCGGCCGGCGCCCGGCCGGTGACGGCGTCATGACGGTCGTCAGACAGGTGGGGGGCGTCGTCGAGGTCGGCGTCCATCGTCTCGGGGGCACCGATGGGTCCGGGCAGGGTCACGGCCGGCACGTGCGCGACCAGGTCGTCCCCGGCCACCTCGTCGTCCAGCCGCTGGAGCGCCGACTGCGCCTCCCTGCGGGCCAGGTCGTCCTGCGCGGCCTCGGCGTGGACGAGCTCGCGCACCAGTCGCAGCTCGCCCGCCAGCCTGGCGCGCATCTCCAGCGCGCGGTCCGGGCGCTCGTGCCGGGTGCCGGCGTACGCCTCCAGCACGGTGTCGAACGCTTCTGGGGTCGCCTGGGACCACAGCACGGCGAAGTCGTCGGCCGGATCGGCCACCCGAGCCTGGTCCCAGCCGGTGATCGCCACGATGCGGCCGCTCGCGGCGTCCCCGTCGTCCTCGAAGTCGGCCAGGAGGAGCTCGCCGGACATCCGACCGTGGATGGTCGCTGGGGCGAAGCGCCAGTGAGCGACGTTCTCCAGGGCGCGCTCCCACCTGCTCAGCAGCCTCGCCGGGACGTGCCCGGTGCTCGCCGCCCGGTCGAGCTCGGCCAGGTGACGCGTGCGATAGGTCTCGGCGTCGTAGACCGGGACGCCGGCCTCGTCGTAGAGACGGGGGTCCAGGTTGTGGATCTCGCCCAGCGCGCGACCGAGGGCGGCCGCCAGGCCGGGCCCGGCGGGGAGTCTCGAGAAGTCGAGGTTGCGCCCCCGCACCTGCGCGTAGACCATCGCCCGACCCGAGTCGCGCAGGGCGACGCTGCCGGCCTCCTGGGGGACCTCGAACGCCAGCCGCTTGTCGAGGTGGGGGAGCAGCATCGCGGCCGACTCCATCTGGGCGGCGTCGGCCGCGGACCGCGGCACGCGGATCGTCCAGGTGCGCTGCTGCGAGTCGTGGACGCGGGCGACGTCGCACCGGTCGTCCTCCCCGTGCACGGGCTCCACCGACACCGGGTCCAGGCCCTTGACGGCGGCGCTGGCCAGGGCGGCGAGGTGCAACGGGGAGCGGATGGCGACGGTCACGCGCCCCACGGTAGGCGAGCCCCGGCGTCTAGGCTGTCAGGCGTGACCGGAGCGCCGCGAATCCTGCCCGAACTGGCCCTGTCCCGCTCCGCGCTGGACCGTTCAGGCTGGTTGCGCGGCGACGCGGGACTCGTGCCACGGCTGCTCGACGACGAGGGCACCCAGGTCGTGGTGTCCCGTGGGGACCTGCTCCAGGCTCGCGCCGACGGGTCCGCCCTCGTGCTCCACCGCCCGGTCGAGGTCCGGGTGACCGCCGAGGACCTGGTGGTCTACCTGGGGGCCGACGAGGGTGGCGGTCAGTACCTGGGCGTGGCCCGGGACCCGATGCCAGACGCGTCCGGGCCCGGCGACCCCGCGCGGGACGGCGCCGCCGACGAGCCCTCTCGCTGGCTGGGGCTGCGCTCGCTCGGCCTCACGCTCGATCCGCTCGACGTCGCCCTGGCGTCGACGCTGGCCGGTATCTCGAACTGGCACCGCGCGCACCGCTTCTGCTCCCGGTGCGGCCTCCCCACGGCCGTCAACAGCTCCGGCTGGGTGCGGCGCTGCCCGGAGGGCCACGAGTCCTATCCCGTCACCTCGCCCGCCGTGATCATGGCCGTGGTCGACCGGCAGGACCGTCTGCTGCTGGCGCGCAACGCATCCTGGCCGGAGGGGCGCCTGTCCGTGCTCGCCGGGTTCGTCGAGCCGGGGGAGTCCCTCGAGGTGGCGGTGGCCCGCGAGGTCAAGGAGGAGGTCGGGCTGGAGGTCGAGGCGGTCGAGTATGCCGGGAACCAGCCCTGGCCCTTCCCGGCATCCTTGATGCTGGCGTTCACCGCCCGCGCCCGCGACGGCCAGCTGCGGTTCGCCGACGACGAGATCGCCGAGGCCCGGTGGTACTCCCGCGACGAGCTGCGGGCCGACATCCGGGCCGGCGCCGTGCTGTCCGGCGGCACCCCGATCTCGGTGGCCTACCACCTCGTCGAGCGCTGGCTGGGCGAGCCCATCGCCGCGCTCCAGGATGGTCCTCCCGTCCCCTGGTGAGCCACGGCGGGTGGGCCGGCGCCGCGTCGAGGTATGTCGGTGGCATCTGGGAGACTTCGGGCGATGGCTGCGACCCCTGACGACATACTGACCGCCCTCGATCCTGAGCAGCGGGCGGTCGCCGAGCGACCCCTCGGGCCCATGTGCGTGCTGGCAGGTGCGGGCACCGGCAAGACCCGCGCGATCACGCACCGCATCGCCTACGGCGTGCGGTCCGGCGTCTACGTCCCCCAGCGCGTGCTCGCCGTCACCTTCACCGCCCGCGCGGCCGGCGAGATGCGCACCCGGCTGCGCGACCTCGGGGCCGGAGGGGTCCAGGCCCGCACCTTCCACGCCGCGGCGCTGCGCCAGCTCCACTACTTCTGGCCCCGGGCGATCGGCGGTGCGGCGCCCGAGGTGATGCCGCACAAGGCGGGGGCCGTCGCGGAGGCGGGGGCCAGGCTGCACCTGCAGCTCGACCGCCCTGCCATCCGGGACCTCGCGGCCGAGGTGGAGTGGGCCAAGGTCAGCCTGCTGACGCCCGAGACCTATCCCGCCGCGGCACGGCACGCCCGCCGGGACCCCGCAGGGCTGGACGCGACGGCGATGGCACGCCTGCTGCAGGCCTACGAGGAGGTCAAGGGCGAGCGCGGGGTCATCGACTTCGAGGACGTCCTGCTGATCATGGCCGGCATCCTCGACGAGCACCCGGCCGTGGCCCGCGAGGTGCGCGGGCAGTACCGCCACTTCGTCGTGGACGAGTACCAGGACGTCAACGCCCTGCAGCAGCGGCTGCTCGACCTGTGGGTCGGCGACCGCCAGGACGTGTGCGTGGTCGGCGACGCGGCCCAGACCATCTACTCCTTCACCGGCGCCTCGCCCGCGCACCTGCTGGGCTTCTCGGCGCGCTACCCGGACGCGGCCGTCGTCAAGCTCGTCCGCAACTACCGGTCCACGCCCCAGGTGGTCGGGCTCGCCAACGTGATGCTGCGCGCCCAGGGCCAGGCGAGCCGCACGGGCGCGGGCCGAGCGCTCGTGCAGCTCCAGGCGCAGGGCGAGGACGGTCCCCAGCCCCGGCTGACGGCCTACGACGACGACCAGGCCGAGGCGCGCGGTGTCGCGGCCGAGATCAGGCGTCGCATCGACGCGGGCACCCCACCCGCCGAGATCGCCATCCTGTTCCGCACCAACTCCCAGAGCGAGGCGCTGGAGTCCGCGCTCGCGGACGCCGACGTCCCCTACCTCGTCCGCGGAGGGGAGCGGTTCTTCTCACGGCGCGAGGTCCGCGACGCGCTGCTGCTGCTGCGGGGGCAGGCGCGCGCCGACGACGGCACGGTGCCGCTCGGGCGACTGACCAGGGACGTCCTCGGTGGTGTCGGCTGGTCGGAGCAACCACCGGCCTCGGGCGGCGCCACCCGCGAGCGCTGGGAGTCCCTCCAGGCGCTGGTGGCCCTCGCCGACGACCTCGTGGCCTCGCAGCCGGACGCACGTCTGCCGGAGCTCGTCGCCGACCTCACGGAGCGTGCCGCGGCCCAGCACGCCCCCACGGTGCAGGGCGTCACGCTCGCGTCCTTCCACAGCGCCAAGGGCCTGGAGTGGGACGTCGTGCACCTCGTGGGCTGCAGCGACGGCCTCCTGCCGATCTCGATGGCCGAGGGGTGGGAGGCCATCGAGGAGGAGCGCCGTCTGCTCTACGTCGGCCTGACCCGTGCCCGTCGCGAGCTCGCCCTGTCCTGGGCGGCGTCCCGCAACGTGGGCGGACGGGCCTCCCGTCGCCCCAGCCGGTTCCTCGACGATGCCGCGTCGGTCCTGGGAGAGGGCGCCAGGTCCGCGCCCCGCAAGGCCGCCGGCGCCACCGGCCGCCAGCGCAAGCCGTCGATCGCCAAGCCGGCGTTCTGCCGCACGTGCGGGGCGGAGCTGAGCTCGGCCGCCGAGCGCAAGACCGGGCGTTGTGGGGACTGCCCGCCCACCTACGACGAGGCCACCTTCGAGGCGCTCCGCACCTGGCGCAAGGCCACCGCGGCCGCTGCCGGCGTGCCCGCCTATGTCGTGTTCACCGACGCGACCCTGACGGCCATCGCCGAGCAGGTGCCGTCCGACGTCGCTGCCCTGGCCACCGTCTCCGGGGTGGGGGCCCGCAAGCTGGGGCTCTACGGCGAGTCCGTGCTGGCCATTCTCGGTGGCGCCGACGTCGACGAGATCCTTTCCGCTGCAAAGGAATCCGCGGGCAAAGAAGGCTGATCGGGTCCCGCCTGGCGGATCAGGTCGATAAAGGCATTGCCCCCTCTCGCGGGCGGAGGCTACAGTCCAAGGTGTCCTGTCACGAGCGCTGCTCGTGACGCACGTCCCGGCACCGAGGTGCCGATGAGCGCAGTGAGGAGGGTGGGCCGCATGGAGAACACGACGATGACGATCGTGACGCGTTACTGCGTCGATGCTGTCACGCCCCTGCGCTCGACCACCCGTGATCGCGGCACCCTCGGTGCGCCCGCGGGTGCCCGTGGCAAGGGTCAGGGGACCGGTCTGTCCTACGCCGGCGGCACCGCCCGCGTCATGGACGGAGTGCGTCCCGGCTCCGCCCACGTCATCGACCCGTCCACCTCGTTCGCCCCGTCGGATGTCGTCCCGTTCCTCGGGAGGCCACCGGTCTAGTCCCTAGACCCAGGTCTTCTCCAAGGCCGCGGAACCCGACATCCGGGATCCGCGGCCTTCGTGCGTGTCCGGGCACCGACCGACCACGCCGAGGAGGACCCCATGGCCCTCGACCGCACCACCGGACCCACCACCCGCCCCCACCGGGCACCCGCCGCCCCACCACCCCGGGGCATCACCTTGAGGAGGCAGCGATGACACTCACGGAGCTCATCGACAACCAGGTCGCCGCGATCGCGGCCGCCGAGACCATCCCCTGCCAGGAGAACGAGCCCGAGATGTGGTTCGCCGACACCCCCGACGGTGTCGAGTTCGCCAAGTCCCTCTGCGGCACCTGCCCGGCGAGGGACGACTGCCTGGCCGGCGCCCTGGAGCGCCGGGAGCCGTGGGGCGTCTGGGGCGGACAGCTGTTCGTCGCAGGGGTGGTCGTGCCCCGCAAGAGGCCGCGCGGGCGGCCCCGCAAGGACGACGTCGCCGCGTAGGCGCTGACGAAGACACCGACACAGCTTGATCACCAAGGAGATCCATCATGTTCCAGCACTTCAGCCAGGAGCTGGCGCGCGTGCGCGTCGAGCGTCTGCCGAGGGCGCCGCGACCACGCGGCGCCTCAGAGATACGGACGTCGGTTCGCCGCCGTCAGCAGCGATGACCCTATGGTCGTCGGTTCCCGCGAGGCGGGCAGGATCGTCACGGTCCTGCCCGCCTCGTCGTGCGTGGGGGCTGTCCTGGCGCCCCAGGCCCGTGAGGGAGGGGCGGAGGCGGCATACGATCTCGGGGTGGACGACGGCGGCAGGGATGACGACGGCACGATGACGTGCGGCAGCTGCGGGTGGCAGGTGGCGGGAGCGGACCTGGCCGAGGCCAGGGTGCGGTGGACGTTCGGCACCGAGCGGGGTCGGACGGTGTGGGCCTGCGAGCGGTGCAGCCGGCAGCACGCCCGCTCGATCGAGGGCAAGCTCGACTCCGCGTGGTGGTAGGTCGCGCGTAGTCCCTCCCGGCCAGGGGAGAGAGACCGAGCCGGAGGCGCGGGGCTACTCCGACGGCGGGTGCAGGGTCAGGTCGTCCAGCCAGTGGGTCAGGATGGCTCGCGCCTCCACCTCGCCACCGATCTGGCACAGCACGCCGATGCCTCCGGCCCACACACGATGGATGAGGAGGTAGTCCGGAGGTAGGTCGAGGACGGCGATGACCGACTGCCAGCGGGGCTCGCTGACGTGGGCGAAGCATCCCCGGAGCCACGCGCGGCTGAACGTGTAGCGCTCGTGGCGTGCCGGCTCGAGGAAGGGGTCGAGGAACTCCAGCAGCAGGTCCGGGGCGAGGTCGGCACCGGGGTGGACCCACCCCTCCTCGCGAAGCCCGTCCAGCACGGCGGGGCCGGTGTCGTCGCCACTCAGCGCGAGACCGAGGAGACGTCCGACGGCGCTGGGCATCCCACCGGGAAGGCGGTTGACGGCCCCGAAGTCGAGGACCCCGAGACGGCCGTCCTCGGTGATGCGGAAGTTCCCCGGGTGCGGGTCGGCGTGGAGCAGGCCCACGTGGTCCGGCCCGGCCAGCAGGAAGTCCAGGTAGAGCGTGGCGGCCTGGTCCCGCTGCTCGGCAGACCCCTCGCGGATCACGGCGGACAGGGGTGTCCCCTCCAGCCAGTCCATCACGACGACCCGAGGCGTCGCCTCGAGCACCCTTGGTATGGCGAAGAACTCGCTCCCGGCGAAGGCATCCGCGAACTGGCGCTGCGCGGCCGCCTCCAGCGTGTAGTCCAGCTCCTCGCTCATCCGGGCCTGCAGCTCGTCGGTCACGGCCTTCATGTCGATGCCGGTCCGCAGCGCGCCGGTCACGCGCGCGACGCGGGCGAGCTGACGCAGGTCCGACAGCAGGGCGTCGCCCGCCCCGGGGTACTGCACCTTGACCGCCACCGTGCGGCCGTCGGCCCACCGGCCGCGGTGCACCTGCCCGATGGAGGCGGACGCCACGGGGACGTCGTCGAGCTCGTGGAAGCGGGACCGCCAGTCGTCGCCCAGCTCGCTCGCCAGGACGCGGTGGACGGTCTCCGCAGGCATCGAGGGGGCGGCGTCCTGGAGCGCCGTCAGGGCGCCTCGGTAGTGCGCCGCGACCTCCTCGGGCAGCGCCGCCTCGAAGATGGACATCGCCTGCCCGACCTTCATCGCCCCGCCCTTGAGCTGGCCGAGGACCGAGAAGAGCTGGTCAGCGGTGCGGGCGGCGACCTGGGCCGCGACGGCCTCGGCCGGCGCCCCGCCGAGACGGCGGCCGAGTCCCACCGCGGTGCGGCCGGCGTAGGTCAGCGGGAGGGCGGCCAGGCGGGCCGTGCGGTGGGCAGACCGTCGAGGGATGTCGTTCACCCCTTGATTGTCACCCCGCGAGGGAGACCTGGGCGGGTAGGTGGGTGAGGCATCGCGGGTGGACCGACCAGGTGCGCTGGCGCGGGACGGGGTCTGCGTCGTGGACCTCGGTGGTGAACCCCACCGGGAGGCGACGCCTGGTGACCGCGTCCCGAGCATGGGCGGCCGCCGCGCCCACGGCCAGCGCCGTGGTGGTGGGGTCGGTGCGCGCGGGCCGGGGGAGGCCGTCCAGACGCCGCGTCGTGAGCTGGGCCAGCAGGCGCGGCCAGGCGGGATCCCGGTCGGTGCGGTAGCGGTCCAGGCACAGGGGGCAGGGGTCGGCGAGCCCGCCCCACAGCGGCCCGACGGTCACCGAGCCGTCCGCCACGACGACCGGCAGGACCATCGCCCACGGTGCCCACTGCCGAGCGACGACGGGGTCGATCGCACCGTCCGCCACCAGCACCGCCAGGGCGGGCGGCCGGCGCGAGTCCCTGGCGGCGGTGCCGGCAGAGGGAGACGGCAGGTGGGTCGGGGCGAGCTCGTCCTGCACGTGGAGGCGAGGGTGCTGTCGTCGCAGGGCGCTCGCGACCTGCTCCGCGAGGTCGCCGATCCCGGCGACGAGCACCGGGACGCGAGCCAGGTCCGACGCGTCCGAGGACGAGTCCACTCCCGGTGCCGGCAGTCGCAGCACGTCCCGGGGGCGGCCGCCGCCGGGTGACCGGGGGTCGAGCAGGCCGTGGGCGGTCAGCAGGTCCAGCAGGTCGCCGAGGCGGCTGTCGTCCTCCCCGTGGCGGACGTAGACGAGCTGCAGGTCTGCCCGGGAGCGGGTGCCGTCGAGCGCCATGACGACCTCACGATCGGCGGCGCTGAGACCGGCCAGCACCATCGCGGTGGGGTGGTGCGCCCCGAGCTGGAGCTCGTCACCGCCACGGTCGAGCAGGCGGAGGCCGGGGCGGAGGGTGGGGCGTTCGCAACGGGTCATGGGTCGTCTCCTACGGGATGCGTGATGGATCGAGCGTGCCACACGCAAACTCAGGCAAACGACAGCAAAAGTACTTCTGTGGATAACCATGAGCGGGACGGTCCCGCTCGGAGATGCCGAGAGGCGGTGCCGGCACAGGTGCCGACACCGCCTCTCGGACGGCAGGTGGTGCTCAGGCCTTGCCGAGGATGCGGTTGAGGTTGGTGCCGCACTCGGGGCACTTGCCCTTGGCCATGCGGCGACCGTTGGTCTCCACGATGTTGCCCTCGGCCTCACGCTTGGCCTTGCACTTGACGCAGTAGAACTCACCCTTGTAGGTGTCGGCCATGTCGTCTCTCCTTGTCGTTCGTGCCGCGGGTGCGGCAATCGGACTTCGGTCACCATAGAGCACATGAGAGCTGGTTCCGGGGATTACGCCGCGTCACCTCGCGAGCACGCAGTCGTGCTCAGGGCGCCCAGGCTGCCCCTGCCGCCCGCGCCGCCGGTCGCGATCCGTGGCTAGGCTCGAGCCACCCGTGCGGCCGGGACGGCCCGGCGCCAGCGCAGCGACGTCGACGAGGATGGCCATGGATCGTGAAAGCCTTTGGTGGGAGCAGGATTTCGAGCACCTGGCGGTGACCCGCCGGGTGCAGGGCGAGCGTCATACGGCCGTGGTCACCCTGGACCTGCCGGAGCAGCGCAACGCCATGAGCGAGGAGATGACGACCTCGTGGGCGCGTCTCGCCTCGTTGCTCGGGGACGACACGCAGCTGGCGTGTGTCGTGGTGACGGGTGCGGGCACGGCGTTCACCTCGGGGGGCAACCTGTCCTGGCTGATGGCCGAGCCGGACGCGTCGGTCAGCGACCTCCGGGCCAGGATGCGCACCTTCTACCGTCGTTGGCTGTCGATGACGAGGCTGGAGGTGCCGGTCGTGGCGGCCGTCAACGGCCACGCGATCGGCGCCGGACTGGCTCTCGCCCTGGCCTGCGACGTGCGCTACGTCGCCGAGGAGGCCAGGCTCGCCGTGCCCTTCACCGGGCTCGGACTGCACCCCGGTATGGCGACCACGTGGTCGCTGCCATCGGTCGCGGGGCCGGCGCTCGCGGCCGACATGCTCCTGACGGGGCGGGTGGTCCTGGGCCACGAGGCGGTGGGCCTGGGACTGGCGTCCGCGGCCGCCCCGGCGGACGAGGTGCTCCGGCTGGCCCTGGACGCCGCCGACCGCGTCGCCGCCGCGGCGCCGGTGGCCACGAGGCTGACCCTGGCCGCGCTGCGGGACGGCGGCCACGACGGTCCGGCCGCGGCGCTGGAGTGGGAGGCCCTCGCACAGGCCACCACGATGGCGACGGCGGACCTGCAGGAGGGCGTCCGGGCGGCGACCGAGCGGCGACCGCCCACCTTCACCGGCCGCTGAGCACGGCGCGCTTGCCCCGGGCCACGCCCGAGCGCCGCTAGGGTGCCGCCATGAGTGAGGTCGAGGTGCGCCGGAGCACCCGTCGACGCCGCACCGTCAGCGCCTACCGCGAGGGCGATCGCATCGTCGTGCTCATCCCCGCCGGGCACTCCCGCCGCCAGGAGCAGGAGTGGATCGACCAGATGGTCGGCCGCATCGAGGCGCGCGAGCACCGGGTGCGCCCGAGCGACGGCCGGCTGGCCGAGCGGGCGTGGGAGCTGTCCCAGTCCTACCTCGGTGGCCTGGCCAGGCCCGCGAGCATCTCCTGGGTGTCCAACCAGCACCGGCGGTGGGGGTCGTGCACCCCCGCGGACGGCACCATCCGGATCTCCGACCGGGTGGCCGCGCTGCCCCGGTGGGTCCAGGACTACGTCGTCCTGCACGAGCTGGCGCACCTGCTGCAGCCCGGGCACGGGCCGGAGTTCTGGCGCCTGCTGCGGAGCTATCCCAAGCTGGAGCGCGCCAAGGGCTTCCTCGAGGGAGTTGCGCACGGCGCACGCGATGACACCCCGCCCGGGGATCCGGGGGACACGGGGGACTGCGTCGACGGATGACCCGTCTCAGGGCGCGCGGAGGCCGGCCCGCTCGATCAGACGGGGCAGCTCCTCGCCGTGCGGGTGCGGCAGCGCGTCCACGGGCCACCAGGCGACGTCGAGGGACTCCGCGCTGACGACGGGCTCTACCTCGCGGACGACGGCGACGAACCTCAGGTCCAGGTGCTCGCGGCACACCGTGAACCCCTCACCCAGCGCGTGCCGGTCCAGGTCGACCAGGACCGGCGTCACCTGCAGGTCCGGGATGCCCGACTCCTCGCGGCCCTCGCGCTGGGCGGCCGCCGCCACGTCCGCGTCGCCGGGCTCGGCATGACCACCGAGCTGGAACCACGTGCGGGCCTTGCGATGGTGCGTGAGCAGCACCTGGCGCCGGTCCTCGGACAGCACCAGGACGCTCGCCGTGAGGTGGGCGGCTGGCCCGTGCTTCCACCACGCGTCGGGGTGACGGTCGAGGTGCACCAGGAAGTCCTCGCGCAGCGACTCCTCCCTCGCGTCGACCGGAGCCAGCTCTGCCAGCAGTCGTATGGCGTCCGCCCGGAGGCTCGCGAGGTTGCCCGGTCGCGCGGGGTCCGTCACGCCGGGCCGTCGGTGGGGCCGCCTCCGGGACGGTCCTCGCGCCCCTCCGACAGCAGTCGGTCGAGCTCGGCGTCCAGGTCGTCGCCCTGCCCGGAGCGCACGCGCTGGACGTAGCCGAGGACGTCGTCCAGGTCGTCGCCGGTCGGCGCCACGTCGGGGTGCGCCCAGACGCTGTCGCGCAGCTCCTGCCCGCCGGCGTCCTCGAGGGCTGCGAACAGGTTGGCGGCGTCGCGCAGCCGGCGGGGACGCAGCTCGAGCCCCACGAGCTGGGCGAAGGCCTTCTCGGCCGGGCCGCCGGTCGCCCGGCGTCGCCGCACGGTCTCGCCGAGGGCGGCCGCCTCCGGCAGGTGCGGTCGCGTGGCTCGGTCGGCGACGACGTCGACCCATCCCTCGACGAGGGCGAGCAGCGTCTCGAGCGAGGCCAGGGCGCGACGCTGGGCGTCTGAGGGTTCCGGGGTGAACAGCGTCGAGCCCAGTGCCTCCTGCAGGGCGGCGGGGTCGCTCGGGTCGACCGTGGACATGCGGGCGGAGATGCCCTCGACGTCGATCGAGATGTCACGGGCGTAGGCCTGCACGGCAGAGGTCAGGGACGCGGTCAGCCACGGGGCGGCGGTGAACAACCGGGACCGGGCCGCCTCGCGGGCCGCGAGGTAGAGGCGCACCTCGGCGGGGTCGACCTCGAGGCCCTCGGAGAGGGCGCGAACCCCGGAGGGGAGCAGGGCCACGGCGTGACCCGGCACGAGGGGGAGTCCCACCTCGGTGCCGGACACCACGTCCTCGCTGAGGCCACCGACCGCCTCGGCCGTCTGGGCGGCGAACATCGCCGCACCCATGCGGTGCATCATCGGGCCCATCTGCGCCATCATCGCCGTGGTGTCCATCCCCTGGGGGAGCTGTGGCATGCCCGGCATGCCCGAGAGCTGCTCCAGCCCGCCGTGCTCGGCGAGCTCCTCGAGCTGCCCCCGCATCGCCCCCGTCATCGCGGCCGTGACGCCGTCCGCGACCGGGGTGACCAGCTCGATCCAGGTGGGCATCGTCGCCTGGACCCACTCGGCCCGGCTCCACACGGCGTCCGGCGCGTTGGCCGCCTCGAAGGCCGTGGCCTGGTCGAGCCACAGCTGGGCCACGCGGATGGCGTCGGCGTGGGAGCGACGGTCGGCGTCCCCCACGACGGCGTCGCCGCCCTGGGCGACGCGCTTGCGCGCGAGGTCGAGCGCGACCGCCCCGTCGACGGCACCCTCGGGGGCCGGACCGGAGAACATCGCCTGGACCTGCTGGCGCACCATCGCCAGCTGGGTGGGGTCGAGCTGCTCCATGCCGAGCTGACGGAGGGCGTCGCGCACCTGGGGGTTGTCCGCGAGCGAGGGGTCACCCATCATCTCGCCGAGCATGCGGGCCAGGGCGGCGGCATCGTCGGGGTCGTGCGGTCCGGACCCGGGTCCGTTGGTGGGTGGGACGGTCACGACGTGCTCCTCCGGTCGACGGATCGGGTGGTACTGCAGCCTCAACGCTAGGAGGGAGCGGGGCGTTCCGTCACGTGCGTCCAGGGACGACGGCGTCGAGGTGCACCACCCTGTCGGTGATGGAGACTAGCCTCTCCCGCAGACGTCCCCCTCGACGGAAGGGCCCCCGTGAGCCAGCCAGTCCCCAGCGCCCGGCTCGTCGCCGTGCGTGACGCGCCGCTGTCCGTCGACGAGGTCCTGGCGGCGGTGAGCGATCCGCGGGCCGGGGCGATCGTGCCGTTCATCGGCATCGTCCGGGACCACGACAGCGACAAGGGCGTCACCAGCCTCGACTACTCGGGCCACCCCACCGCCCTCGACCGCCTGGCCGAGGTCGTGGCCGGCACCCAACAGCTCCCGGGCGTCCTCGCCGCCGCGGCGGTGCACCGTGTCGGCCACCTCGAGATCGGCGACCTGGCCGTCGTCTGCGCGGTGAGCGCCTCGCACCGGGGGGAGGCCTTCGACGCCTGCCGGCACCTCATCGACACGCTCAAGTCGACCGTCCCGATCTGGAAGCACCAGGCCTTCTCCGACGGGACCGAGGAGTGGGTGGGGCTGCCGTGACGGGGGCCTTCCCCGCCCCGGGGATCCCCGCTCCCCGCCGGCGGCGCCGTCGCGTCCTCGCCGCAGTCCTGGGCCTCCTGTGCCTGGTGCTGGTCGCCCTCGCCTTCATCCCGCTGCCGTATGTCGTGATGGGTCCCGGCCCCGTCACCAACACCCTGGGCGCGACCCGCGACGGCCGACCGCTCATCTCGGTGCCCAAGGCCCAGGACCACCCCGCGTCGGGCGTCCTCAGCTTCACCACCGTCTCGGTGCGGGGTGGCCCGGGTGCCACGGTCACGGCATACGACCTGCTGGCCGCGTCCGTCTCGCAGGCTCGCTCGGTCGTGCCCGAGGAGCAGGTGTTCCCCCAGGGCGCGACCAACGAGGAGATCAAGCGCGAGAACGCCGCCGAGATGACCCACTCCCAGGAGGACGCGGTGGTCGTGGCCGAGCGCGCGCTGGGGCTCACGGTGCCCGAGACCGTCTCGGTGGGGGTGCTCCCGACCGGGTCCCCGGCCATCGGGCGGCTCGAGCCCGGAGACCGCTTCGTGCAGGTCGGGTCCACCCCGGTGACCGGCAGCGCGGGGCTGCGGTCGGCGATCCAGTCCTACGCCGCCGGTCAGTCCGTGCCGGTCACCGTCGTGCGCGACGGAGCCCGCCGTCAGGTGTCCCTGCCCGTGCGTGAGCAGCAGGGACGCAAGGTGATCGGGGTCGGGCTCAAGGTCGACTACACCTTTCCCGTCAAGGTCACCATCGACGCCGGCGACGTGGGTGGACCCTCCGCCGGGATGATGTTCGCCCTCGGCATCCACGACCGCCTGACGCCCGGCGAGCTGACGGCGGGCCAGCGCATCGCCGGCACGGGCACCCTGTCGCCCGACGGGCGGGTCGGGCCGATCGGGGGGATCCAGCAGAAGCTCGCCGGTGCCCGCGCGGCCGGGATCCAGTGGTTCCTCGCGCCGGCCGGCAACTGCGGCGAGGTCGTCGGCCACGTGCCGGACGGGCTGCGGGTCGTGCGCGTCGACGACTTCGACGACGCGCTGGCGGACGTGCGGGCCATCGCGGCCGGCAAGGGCGCGGGCCTGCAGGGTTGCGGCTGACCCGATGCGCTCGTGTCAGACCCGGTCGACCGTCAGGCCTCGCTGAGGGTGGCCCGCAACGCCTCGACGAGGCCCGGGGCGATGTCCGGACCCATCGCGACGGCGTCGTCGCTGTCGTGGGCGCGCTGACGCAGGAGCGTCACCTGCTGGCCGGAGCGGTCCACGGCCACGAGCAGCCGCACGTCCTGGCGCGCCGGGTGGGACGCGAGGCGCTCGAGGGCGGCCTCCGGGTCCTCGGGCAGGTCCGCCTCGGCCTCCGGAGGCACGACGATCCGCTCGACGCTGATGGCGGTGCCCGCGACCTCGGCGGGCCACACGATGCCGGCCAGCAGGTCCTCCAGACCTGACGCGTCGGGCAGCTCCTCCTGCTCGATGGCCGTCAGGCCCGCGGGGTCCTCGCCCTCGAGCCTGGCGCCGAGCTGGGGCTCGGCAGCCAGCAGCTCGGCGGTGCGGACGAGGGCGAACAGCCGCGTGGGCTGGTCCCAGCCGGAGCGGGCCACGTGCTGCTCGGTGTCGACGGCGCACGTGATGAGGGGCGTGGGGACGAGCTGAGGAGTCGAGGTCACGGGTCCATGCTGCCTGAGGGCGGCAGGAACCCCTAGCCGGGGACTCCAGACAGCCGGTCAGCCTATAGCCGCCTGCCGAGGCCTTGACGGGGCCCGCGAGACATCGGCGAGCGTCCGGAGCCACATCAGGGTGACGTCTCCCGCCGACGTCCAGCGAGCCGGGGTAGGTTGGGCCGCGAGCACCACGGGCGGCAGTCGCGGCCCGGCGGCCCGAACGTGCAGGAGGACGACGCAGTGAGTGACGAGGGGCGCCCCGCGTCGGGTCCGGCCGATCCCGGAGGCGCAGGTGGCGCGGCACGTGCCCGTCGCCGACCGGGCCGGGGGAGAGCCGGGCGTGGGTGGCTCGGCCCGCTGCTGACGATCGTCGCGGTGGCCGCGCTGGCGCTGGGTGCGCTGGCGAGCGTGTGGACGCAGGTGCTGTGGTTCGACAGCGTCCGCTTCAGCCGCGTCTTCACCACCGAGCTGCTCACCAAGGCCGGGCTGTTCGTGACCGGCGCGCTGGTCGTCGGCGCCCTGGCCTGCTCGAGCATCCTCATCGGCCACCGGCTGCGCCCCGTCTACGCCCCCGTCACGGACGAGCAGGTCGCCCTCGACCGCTACCGCGCGATGCTGGACCCCCTGCGCCGGCTGGCCGTCTGGGTCGTGCCGGGCGTGCTCGGGGTCTTCAGTGGCACCGCGCTGGCCAGCCAGTGGCAGACCTTCCTGCTGTGGCTGCACCGGGTCCCCTTCGGCAAGCAGGACCCCGAGTTCGGGATGGACATCGGGTTCTTCGTCTTCACCCTCCCATGGGTGAGCTTCCTGCTTGACTTCGCCCTCATGGGCCTGGTCCTCGCCGCCATCGTGGCCGCCCTGACCCACTACCTGTATGGCGGACTGCGCCCACCGGGCATGAGCGGGCGCTCCACCAAGGCGGCGGTCGTCCACCTCTCCTGCCTGTTCGCGGCGGTGGCGCTGGTGCAGGGGCTCAGCTACTGGTTCGGGCGCTACGACCTGGCGGTGGCCGACTCCGGGCGCATCACCGGCATCACCTACACCGGCGCCCACGCGGTCCTCCCCGGTCGTTCGATCCTCGCGGTCGCGGCCGTCCTGTGCGCGCTCTTCTTCCTGGCTTCGATCTGGACCGGGTCGTGGCGGCTGCCGGTGGTGGGCGTGAGCCTGCTCGCCGTGTGCGCGCTGGTGATCGGGACCATCTATCCCATGCTCGTGCAGAGCCTCAAGGTCAAGCCGAGCGAGCGCACCCTGGAGCAGCCCTACATCCAGCGCAACATCGAGGCCACCAGGTCGGCCTTCGGGCTCGACAAGGTGGTCAAGACGCCCTACAAGGCGGAGACCACGGTCTCGAGCGGTCAGCTGCGCGGCGACGCCGACACCATCCCGGGCATCCGGATCGTCGACCCCGCGATCGTGGGGCAGACCTTCGAGGCCATCCAGGCGGTCAAGGCCTTCTACTCCTTCCCCGCCAGCCTCGACGTCGACCGCTACCGCCTCGAGGGCAAGTTGGTGGACGCCGTGGTGGGCGCCCGCGAGCTGCGGCTCGACGACCTCGACCGCTCGTGGCGCAACTGGGTCAACGACCACACGGTCTACACGCACGGCTACGGCCTCGTCGCGGCCTACGGCAACCGGCGCGGACCGGACGGTCAGCCGGTCTTCTTCGAGCAGAACATTCCCTCGACCGGCAAGCTCGGCACCTACGAGCCCCGCATCTACTTCGGGGAGGAGTCCCCGACCTACTCCATCGTCGGTGCCCCGGAGGGCAGCGGCGACGCGGAGCTCGACCACCCCGACGGCAGCGCCGGCGGCCAGCGCAACACGACCTACCGGGGGGCGGGTGGCGTCCAGATCGGGTCCTTCCCCCGTCGCCTCGCCTATGCCATCGCCTATCGCGAGCCCAACATCCTGCTGTCCAGCGCCGTCAACCCGGAGTCGCGCCTGCTCGACATCCGCAAGCCGCGCGAGCGGATCGGCAGGGTCGCCCCGTGGCTGACGCTGGACGGTGATCCCTACCCCGCGGTGGTCGACGGACGGGTCCAGTGGATCGTCGACGGCTACACGACGAGCGCCAACTACCCCTACTCGCAGCTGACCGAGATCGAGGACGCGACCTCCGACGCCCTCACGGCCCGGTCCGCGAACGTTGCCGCCCTGGCGCCGGCGCGCGTCAACTACATGCGCAACTCGGTCAAGGCCACGGTCGACGCCTACGACGGCACCGTGCACCTCTATGCGTGGGACGACCAGGACCCGCTGCTGAAGGCCTGGACCAAGGCCTTCCCCGGGACCGTCGAGCCCATGTCGGCGATCAAGGGGGAGCTGATGCAGCACCTGCGCTACCCCGAAGACATGTTCAAGGTCCAGCGATCGATGCTCGGCAAGTACCACGTGACCGACGCCAACAGCTTCTTCGGCGGGCAGGACTTCTGGAAGGTCCCGACCGACCCGAGCGACCGGACGACCGGGGCGCCCAGCCAGCCTCCGTACTACCTCTCGCTGGCCGTGCCAGGCCAGGCGGCCCCGACCTTCTCGCTGACCACCACCTACACCCCGGAGAAGCGCTCGGTGCTGTCCGCCTTCCTCTCGGCCGACGCCGATGCCGGGGGCAAGGACGGTCAGCGCAAGGATGGCTATGGCACGTTGAGGCTGCTCGAGCTGCCACGGGACACCCAGGTGCAGGGGCCGGGGCAGGTCGCCAACAACATCTTCTCCTCCAACGACTCGTCGCCTCGGTTCGCGCTGACGCTGAGCCAGTTCCTCAACAACAACTCGCAGGGTGGGTCCAAGGTCTCGATGGGCAACCTGCTGACCCTGCCCGTGGGCGGGGGAGTGCTCTACGTCCAGCCGATCTACGTGCAGGCCTCGTCCGGCACGTCCGCGTACCCCCAGTCCAAGGCGATCGTCGCCTCGTTCGGCGACAAGCTCGCCTGGTCGGACACGCTGGACGGCGCGCTCGACGGACTCTTCGGCGGCAACTCGGGAGCCACGGCCGGCGACCAGGGCACGTCGGGCCCGGCGGCCCCGACCGCTCCGAGCACCCCGACCCCGGGCCAGAGCCCAGGCACCCCTCAAGGCAACCAGGGCAACGCGGAGGTGGCCAAGCAGCTCACCGCAGCGCAGGAGGCGATGAAGGCGGCCGACGAGGCGCTGGCCAAGGGCGACTTCACGGCGTACGGCGAGGCACAGAAGCGGGTGCGGGCGGCGGTGGACGCGGCTCTCAAGGCCCAGCGTCCGGGACAGACCACCGTGGTGCCGGCGTCGCCGTCCGCCACCCCGTCGGCGACGCCCACCTCGACGCCGACCCCGACGAGTCCCTGACCGGGTCAGGAAGGGTGACGGAAGCGCGGCTGGTCGCCGATTTGCACCTCCCGTCCACCGTCGCGTAACCTGAAGTCACCGACGCGGGGTGGAGCAGCTCGGTAGCTCGCCGGGCTCATAACCCGGAGGTCGCAGGTTCAAATCCTGCCCCCGCTACCAACCTGGCCCGGGATTCGATCCGAATCCCGGGCCAGAAGCATGTCTGGGCGGTCATCGCTCCGCGGCTCTCCCGCCGGCAGGCACTCAGGCTCGCCAGGTCCGCGGCCTCACCACGTCATGGACGTGCGAACGACGAGGGCACCCGCGTCGGGTTCCGAGCCCTCTCCTCACGCGGACAGGTGCCGCTGCCTGGGCCAGACTCGCGACCAGGAGCCGACCGGGCCGGCGCAGACCCACACCCGCGCACCGAACTCCTCGTTGTCCACGCCGGGGTCCAGGGTGGCCGCGAGCCGGCACCCGTCCCACAGGTCGGGGTCGGGCTCCCTGTCGCCGAGGAGCACGACGGGGCCGGAGCTCTCGGGTGGGGGTTCCAGTCGGCGTAGCCGTTGTGCCCGCTCCAGGCGGGCCTCCCCGTGAACCAGCTCCACGCACATGCCTCCCCGTAGTTCTGGCTCAGCACGACGACACCGGCCGGCTGCTGGTCGACGACGTCTCGCACCTGAGCGACCACGGTGGGCCAGCCGATGGTGTTGAGCTGGTCGTCGTTGATCGCGGCCCACGGGGTCGCGGCATAGACGGGTGCCGGTAGCACGGGCAGGGCTGACGGCAAGGGCACCAGTCCGGCGATCGCCGCGATCCAGACGAACCATGAGGACCGGGGCCGCCCGGGCGCCGGAGCCGGGAGCGCCGGGCTCGAGCGTGCCGCTCCTGCTGCGGCCAGGGCCACCAGCAGGCCGAGGGTGTAGTAGTGCTTGCCGCCGGTGGCGAGCAACACCGCGAGCACCACGACGTATGCCGTCGCGACGGGCGCGACCAGGCCCGTCCGGTTGCGCAGGCCGACGCCGAGGCCGCGCACCGCCAGGTAGCCGCCGATCGGCCCGAGCAGCAGGAGCTGGAAGCCGGCCGGCGTCCTCGGCCCGGATGTCGGCACCGAGCTCGAGCTGGGGCCAGCCGTGGGTGGCCTGCCAATGGAGGTTCGGGGCCCACAGCGCGACGGCGACCAGGGCGGCCGCCCAGAGCCACGGACTCGCGAGGTGCCCCCGGAACCGCGGTGACCCCGCGAGCCCGACGACCAGGCCGAGGGCGAGGAACGCCGGCAGCGTCTTGTTCTCCAGCCCCACCCCGAGCAGCAGGCCTGCGGCCAGCCACCACCGTCGGTCTCCCGAGCCCAAGGCAGCGACCGCGAGGCGGGTCACCCCCACCCACACGGCCAGGTCGAGCGTGGACGTCGAGAGCAGGTGCCCGACGGAGGGCGCCCCCGGCCCGACCACCACCACCACCACCACC
>NZ_DLOE01000033.1:0-9847 GCF_002479615.1 Arsenicicoccus sp. UBA7492
CTCAAGTCGGAAGAGCCGCATCATCGTGGTGCGCGATCTTCGCTTCCCCAACGGCCTCCAGCGCATTGCGCCCCGGCGGCTGCACGTACGGCCAGTCGCAGCCGGCCAGAGCAACCAGCGCCTGAGTCTGCGCGGCGACCTCATCGGCGAGGATGCCCTTACCCGACCCCTTCGGTCCGCAGATCGTCAGCACCG
Source organism: Arsenicicoccus sp. UBA7492 (assembly GCF_002479615.1). Classification (NCBI taxonomy): domain Bacteria; kingdom Bacillati; phylum Actinomycetota; class Actinomycetes; order Micrococcales; family Intrasporangiaceae; genus Arsenicicoccus; species Arsenicicoccus sp. UBA7492. The sequence goes on from NZ_DLOE01000033.1 coordinate 196, forward strand.
ACTTGTGCCACGCCGTACCGAGCCCCTCCGCGACCAGAGCGCTCCGCTTCTGCTCGTAGCGCGAACGGAGCAGCTCCAGCCGCGGCAGATCATCGGCGAACGCATCCCGATCAGCGACCTCGGCCGCAGCGAGCGTCATTCCATCCATCACCGCGCGCCGAAGCTTCCGCTTCCGGGCGGTGAGGCTCTTCCCTCCCTCGGCGGCCGACACGCGACCGGCCATGTGTGCGTCCAGCTCGGCGCTGAAGTCGAAGTTCGCCACGACGCGCCCGCGCCCGTACTGGTACTTGCCCGGGTTGCCGTCCTGCGTGCTGTCCGTCAAGTACGTTCGATCGGTCTGGTGCACGCCAGGGATCGCATCGGCCCGCCGCGACTCGTGCGGCAGGTACTCGCAGAAGTCGAGGAACGCCTTCGGCGCGGCACCGGAGCCCTTGTGCTGGTCCCCGCCCTCCTGAGCCACGACCTCCTTCGGCACCCGCACGCGGGCACTCGGGATCTCCAGCGCATTCGAGACCGTGCGGATCTTCGGGCGCTTCTCCTTGAACAGCAGCACGAGGTGCCAGTGCAAGCCCTTGAGACCGACGCACCGGCACTCCACGGTGCCCTCGTCCACTTCCACGAGGCGATCGAGCGGATGAGCGATGAATGCCGACCACATCGCACCGAACTGCTCCTCGAGCAGGGCGAGCCCGGCTTCCAGCTGCTCCTGGCTGCACATCGGCTCACCCGTCTCCGGGTGGTTCGCGTACTGCATCACCGAGAACACCCGCGAGAGCGTCTGAGCGCGCTTCACCTGCTCCGGAGTCTCGGCGGCCTTCTGTGCCTCAAAGAAGGCGCGGGCAGCCTCGATGTGCTCCGGCGACGAAGGCACCTCGAACGGCTCCACGTCATCGCTGGGATCAGCGCCCGGCACATCGAACGCGGAGTAGTCCACTGCGGTATCCGTTGGAGCAGACGAGGTATCCGTTTCTGAAACGGATACGCGCGAACCCAAGGAGTCGCGCGTGCACACAGGCATCTGACCAGGGGAAACGTTGTTATCAGTGGTGTCTTCGTCGGTCGTGTATCCGATATCCGTTTTCTGAGCGGGAAAAAGTTTCGGCTCAGAGCCCATGTCCTCGCCGTTCGGAACGACGACGGGCAGCCCGCCTTCGGCGGGTGCCAGGCCAGGCCCTCCGGGCGGGGTCAGGTCGGCGGACACGAGGGCGCTGGTGCGGTCGGTGGTGCTCATCGGGCACCGCCCTTGCTGTAGCGCTTGATTACGGCCTGGTGCGTGACGCCGAGGGCGTCGCCGATCTTCGCCCAGGTCACCCCATCGGCGCGGGCGTCGGCGACGGCGATCTCGACGGACTCCTCCAGCACGGAGCGGAGCACGCCGAGGTCGTAGAGACGTGCCTCGGACTCGGCGAGGGAGGGGTCGCCCTGTCGCCAGCGGAAGCCGTTCACGTGGTCGAAGGCGGAGGAGTTGGCGCTCATCAGTGACCACCGCCCATCACGGCGGCGACCGCGGCGCGCTGTCGCGGGGTCAGGGGCGTGCGAGCCAGGCGTTCACCGGCCAGACGACCAGCAGCACGAGCGGCGGCGATGACGGGATCGAGGCCGTCTGCCTGCGGAGAAGGAGTGGAGCCCTGATCGAGGCCAGGGCGGTCGAGCGCGGATGCGCGGGGAACGTCGATAACGACAGACATCGGAAGTCCTCGGACATGAGTATCTTCCGGTTCCCCGCCACGGTAATTGGGCTGTTTGACCGGCTACTCATCCGGGAGCAGAACCCCGCGCTTCTAAGTCGCGGCCCCGGTGGGATCTTCTTGTCTGCAACCATTCTCCCACGAGTCGACTCACCATTGCAATGACGAGTCGACTCATGAGTCAGTCGCGACGCGGCTCTATACGAATGAGGTCGGGGTCGAACTTCACGTGACCGGGCGCGATGGGCTCGATGGTCACCGTCACCAGCTCGTCCACGAGCATCCGGCGGCGGTCCACGTCCAACGTCTTCCACTTCGCCTCGACCACCTCGCGGCGCTCCGCGGTGCCGACCGGCTCGTCCACGTCCGCGAGCAGCTTCGCCGCCACCGACACCGAACGGTCGAGCAGCTCCGCGTCGATCTCATCGATGCGGGCCTTCACGTCGTTGATCGCCGCCGTGATCTCCAGGACCGGCTGATGGATGTCACGCAGCAGCGGGCTCAGCTCCTTCACCCGCTCGACCAGGGCGTTCCGCTCCGTCAGCAACTCCTCGTGATCTGGCCCATCGTCCTCCTGCGGCATCACGAGGTTGTGCACATCCACCGAGGACAAGCGGGTGAGCACCGCCTCGGTCACCATCGCATCGACGGGCTCGCGCTGGCGGGTGAGATGGAACTGCTCGCCGCAGCGATACGTCGGCTGCTTGCGGCTGTTCGTCCCAGAGACGAGCGTCGCCCCGCACTTGCCGCACAGGCCGATCGTGGACAGGAGGTACTTCGGCTGGTTACCCTGCCTCGCCGATCTCCGCACGTTGTCCTCCAGCTTCGACACCGCAGCCCGCCACGTCTGCTCACCGACGATGGGCGGGAACGCGTCGCCCTGCACCGGGTACAGCTCGCCCGACGCGTAGTGCTTGATGTAGCCAGCGTAGAGCGGGTTCGCCAGGAGGTAGCGCACGGCATCGACGGAGAACTCCGACCCGCGCGCGGTGAGATGACCGGCACCGTTCAGATCCTCGCGGATTCGCCGGATCGACAGCGACGGCTCGCCGAGGAACGCGGCGAAAGCCCGCCGGACGGCGTCGGCCTCCTCCGGGATCAGCTCGCCCTCTCGCGTCCACCCGAACGCCTTCCAGGCGCTCGTCGGGATGCCCTCGAAGCGTCGGCGCTCGTTCGACCTGATCTGACGCTCCGCCTTACGCCTGGCCTCGAACCGGGCCAGTGCCGCGAGCATCGTCGCTCGGAACTCACCGTCGGCCGTCGAGAGGTCGATCTCGCCGTCCACGGTGACGACCCGCAGCCCCAGGTCAATCAAGGTGTTGAGGTCCTTCGTGCTGCGCAGCAGCCGGTCCATGTCCACGGCGACCACCATCGAGAAGCGGCCCGCGCGGGCGTCGTCCAGCATCTCGGCCCAGCGGGTGCCAGCGCGGCGCTTCTTCGTCGCCGACACGGCGTTGTCCTCGTAGACCTCGACGACGTTCCAGTCCTTGGCCTCGGCCAGCGCCCTGATCTTCCTCAGCTGCGTATCGACCGTCCAGCGGTCGCCCTTGCGGTCCATGGAGGCGCGGACGTACGCGGCCACCTCGTTCGTCTTCCTCAGCGCTACCAGTTCGACCATGCAACCAAGCTTACGGAACGAGTGTCACAACCGCGACATGCTCTACGAGAACCCCCTCTACCTCGCCGAGGAGGCCGCCCAGCTCGACCTCATCGCCGACAACCGGATCGCCCTCGGCATCAGCCGCGGGTCGCCCGAGCCGGCGCTGCGCGGGTGGGAGGCCTTCGGCTACACCGGGTCCCGGGACCCGCGCGGTGCCGACCTGGCGCGCGACAAGTTCGCGACGTTCATGCGGGCCGTCCGCGGGGACCGGCTGGTCGACGCCGATCCCGCCCAGCACGGCCCCGGCCAGCGGCTGCGGGTCGAGCCGCACTCGCCGGGTCTCGCCGACCGCGTCTGGTGGGGCGCCGGCACCCGCGAGACCGCCTCGTGGGCAGGAGAGCTCGGCGTCAACCTGATGAGCTCCACGCTGCTGACCGAGGCGACGGGGGAGTCCTTCGGCGACCTGCAGCGCGAGCAGATCGAGCGCTACCGCGCCGCCTTCGCGGCTGCGGGGCACGGCCGCGTGCCGCGAGTCTCGGTGAGCCGCAGCGTCTTTCCGATCGTCGACAGCCGCGACCTCGTCTGGGGTCAGCTGCGCGGAGGGTCCGGCGACCAGGTCGGCGTCATCGACGGATTCACCTCGACCTTCGGCAAGTCGTATGTCGGAGAACCGGATCGGCTCGTCGCGGAGCTCCAGGCGGACGCCGCCGTGAGGGCCGCGGACACCCTGATGCTGACCATCCCGTCGCAGCTCGGGCCCGAGGCCAACCTGCGCATCCTGCAGACCTTCGCCGAGCACGTGGCGCCGGCCCTCGGGTGGGAGCCCAACCAGGACGGCCCGGTCAGCGGCTACGCCGAGCTGCCGCGCTGAGCCGCCGAGCCATCGCACCCGCACTCGCCGTCCCGTCACCGCGCGACGCACAGAGACGAGCGCGTGGTCATCCGTCGCGGGGTGACAGCCAGCCCGCGAGGCGACGGGCGCTGACGGCATACGGCATCGACCCGGTCGCCACGTGCACGACCAGGTCGTAGACCTCGTCGTCCGGTCCGTCGACCACCCATCCGTTGATCCAGCAGAAGGTCACGGTCGCCAGCCAACCGAGGCGCTTGTTGCCGTCGACCAGCGGGTGGCTGCGGGTGATCGACTCCAGAAGGACGGCGGCCTTCTCCTCGACGGCGGGGTAGGCGTCCCGGCCGCCGACCCAGGTGCGGGGCCGGTGGGCGGCGGCATCGAGCAGGCCGACGTCCACGACCGGGCCGACGTCCAGCTGGTCGGCCAGCCCGAGCAGGTCGTCCAGCTCGAGGTAGCGGGTCGTCATTCGCCGAGGCGCCGCAGCACGTCGGCGTAGCGCTCCCGACCCCAGGCTGATCCGGCAGCGACGTCGGCACGGTGCATCCGCCGCGAGGCGGCCTCGTGGATGGCGCGCACGACGGCCTCCTGCTTGGAGACGCCCTCCGCGCGCGCGAGCTCGGTCAGGGTGGCGTCCTGCTCCGGGGTGAGTCGTAGGTTCATGGCCATGCTCCATGGTACCTCCGTGGTACCACGCGTCGGGTCAGGTGTTGCGCCGAGCGGCTCGGCGAGGGCCTGCGCTGAGCCGGTGCGCCAGGACCAGCACCACGAGCGTCACGAGGCCGGTCCACAGGGCGGGGCGTGAGGCCGAGCCGACCCCGAGGAGCACCAGCACGCCGACCATGAACGCGACGGCGGCCCAGCTGGCGACCGGCCACCCGGGCACGGGGAAGCCGCCGGGGGAGAGCTCGCTACGGGCGATCTGCCGCTTCATGGCGACGTGCGAGAGCAGGATCATCAGCCAGACGAAGACCGTCGCGAAGCTCGCCACCGACGCCACGAGCATGAACACGCCCTCAGGCACCAGGACGTTGAGCACGAGCCCCACCGTCAGCGCCGCCGCCACGAAGCCCACGGCCGCCACCGGCACCCCGCGACCGTTGGTGCGCGCCAGCGCTCGCGGCGCGTCGCCCTGCTCCGCGAGGCCGTGCAGCATGCGGCCGATCGAGAAGGTGATGGCGTTGAGCGCCGAGAAGGCCGCGGTGATGACGACGGCGTTGAGCACGTTCGCGGCGGCGGGCAGCCCCACGGCGTCAAAGATCTGCACGAACGCGCTCGACCGCCCGTCCACCGTGGTCCACGGCGCGAGGCAGAGGATGACGCCGATGGCGCCGACGTAGAAGAGCAGGACGCGCCAGGGGATGGTGTTGATGGCGCGCGGGATGGCGTGCCCGGGGTCCTCGGCCTCCGCGGCGGACAGCCCCAGCGTCTCGATCCCGCCGAACGCGAACACCACGACGGTGAGCGAGACCAGCGCGCCCCACAGCCCGTATGGCGCGAAACCGCCATGCGCCCAGAGGTTCTCGACCGTCGGGTGGCTGCCGCCGGGGACCTGCAGGCCGAGCGCGAGGATCGTGAGACCGGCGGCGATCATCGCGATGATCGCGGTGACCTTGATCAGCGAGAGCCAGAACTCCGTCTCGCCGAAGACCTTCACGTGGATGAGGTTGAGGCCGGTGACCAGGGCGATCGCGCCGACCACCCACACCCAGCCCGGCACCTCCGGCCACCAGTGGCCGAGATAGATCGTGAGGGCGGTGACGTCGGCGACGGCCACGACCAGCATCTCGATGACGAACATCCAGCCGGTCACGAAGCCGCCGAGCGGCCCGAGGTAGGTGCGCGCGTAGCGCCCGAAGGACCCGGCGCCGGGGTCGCGGACGGCCATCTCGCCGAGCGCCCGCATCACGAGGAACACCGCGAGTCCCGCTGCGACATAACCCAGGAGGACCGCCGGCCCCGCCATCCGGATGGCGTCGGCGGAGCCGTAGAACAAGCCCGTCCCGATCGCCGAGCCCAGCGCGATGAACTGCACGTGCCGCGTCGTCAGCCCGCGCGCGAGGGTGTGGTGGGGCACGGGCGCCGGGCCCTGCGGGGGTTCGCTCTGCCGGGTGGACGAGCGGCGGCTCGGTGACGACACGGTGGTCCTTCCTCGTGGGCAACCCTCCCAGGCTAGTCCGCAGACCTCTGCGTATGACGGGGGTGTCCGGGGTATGCGCCTCGACGAATCGGACGCCGGCACCACGAGGAGGCAGCAGTGGACATCACCGAGATCATCCTGGAGCAGCACGCGCAGCAGCGAGCGGCATTCGCGCAGCTGGAGGAGTTCCCCAAGAAGGACGTCGAGGGGCTCGAGGCGCTGTGGAAGCGGCTGGTGATCTTCCTGGAGACCCACGCCGAGGCCGAGGAGCGCTACTTCTATCCCCACCTGCTCGAGAAGGGGACCGGTGCGGCGGACGCCGACGACGGCACCGTCGAGGGCGAGGTCGAGGACGCGATCAAGGACCACAACAAGATCCGCGACGCGATCGGCCGGGCCGACGAGGCCAAGGTGGGCTCGGACGAGTGGTGGCAGGCCGTCACCGACGCCGACATCGCCAACTCCGAGCACATGGGCGAGGAGGAGCGGCAGGACCTGCGCGACTTCCGGGACCACGCGAGCCTGCAGCTGCGGCACGACATCGCGGTGGAGTTCCTCCGCTACCAGGCGACCAAGGCGGCGACCGGCATCGAGCCGGTCAACAAGGACGCCGAGGAGTACGTCGAGGACCCGGAGGCCGAGCTGGAGGAGGCCGAGGGCAAGGGCAAACCCGCGAAGAAGGCCTCCGCGAAGAAGGCTTCCCCCAAGAAGTAGGACGACACCGTTCAGGGTCGCCCGGCTGCTGCCGGGCGGCCCTGACCCGGCTCCGGGGGCCTGCGACGCCGCTCGCCGCCAGCACGCACAGGCGGCGAGGTTAGGGTGCCCTTATGAGCGATCAGCGACCCCAGCGCCGCCCCCGGGTGATGCGCACGGCCACCGTCACCCGCACCGAGCGCCTCACCCGCGACCTGGTGCGCGTGCACCTCGAGGGGTCCGACCTCACGACGATCGAGCCGTCGGAGCAGACCGATCGCTACGTCAAGCTGCTGTTCGCGCCCGCCGGGGCCGACTACGCGTGGCCGTTCGACCCCGACACGCTCCGCGAGGAGCGGCCGCGCGAGCAGTGGCCGGTGACGCGGACCTACACGATCCGCAGCCTGGACCCCGTGGCCGGGCAGATGGCGCTGGACTTCGTGGTCCACGGCGACGAGGGGCTGGCGGGCCCGTGGGCCGCTGCGGCGCGACCGGGGGACGGCATCGGGTTCTACGGCCCCGGCGGTGGCTGGGGTCCCGACCCGACCGCCGACCACCACCTGCTCCTGGGCGATGAGTCGGCGGCCCCCGCGATCGCGGCCGCCCTGGACGCGCTGCCCCACGACGCGCGCGCCAGCGTGTTCGTCGAGGTCGCGGACGCCACCACGCACGTGCCGCTGCGCACGACGCCGGGGATCCAGATCACCTGGGTGCACCGGGACGAGACCGGCGGCCGGTATGGCGTGGCCCTGGCCCAGGCCGTGCGGGCGGCCGGGCTGCCGGGCGGGGACGTCCGGGCGTTCGTGCACGGCAACGCCGACATGATCAAGGACCTGCGCCGCTACCTCTTCGTCGAGCAGGGGGTGCCTAGAGATCGCGTGTCGATCTCGGGATACTGGCGAACGGGTCAGGACGAGGATGCCTGGCAGGCCGGCAAGCGCGAGTTCGTGGCCGCGATGGAGCAGGAGCAGGACGGCTCGACCGCGGCGGCGCCGACCGGCTGACCACCGCACGATCACAGGGGGAAGCACCGATGGACCGCAACCACAAGGCCCTGGCCGCGCTCGCGACCGGAGCGATCACGCTCGTGCCCGTTCGGCGCTGGCCCGCACCCGTGCGGGCGGCGTACGTCCTCGCGCCCGCCGCCTTGCTGGGCTTCGGCGCGGCGGCGATGCTGGCGTCACGCGAGGAGCAGGGCGGGCGGGGCGGGACGCCCGACGTCGACGCCCCACCGGCGGTGACCCCGCTCGCCCTGGCCGGCGGCATCGGGGCGGCCGGGGCGGCATACGGCCTCGGTCGGCTGAGCGTCTCGGCCGACGGCTGGATCGAGGACCGGCTGCGGGACTGGGGCGTGCCGCAGCCGCGGCTGGTGATGGCGGTGCTCGCCGCCGCGATCATGGCGCTGCCGGACCCGAGCGACGAGCCCGTCGTCAGCGCAACCGGGGGCTGACCAGCCTGATCGACGACGGTCGGCGACAGGTCTGTCGATAGGTCTGTCGGTAGGCTGCGGCCGTGGTGGACGACTTCCTGATCGCTCGCAACCCGGAGCCCGGCTCCAGCCTGCCGTACCTCCTGCGCATCCCCCTCGGCCCTGACGGGGTGGTGCTCAAGGCCAAGGAGATGTGGCCGCGGACGGCCAAGGTCTACTGCCACCGCGCCGAGTGGCCGGATGACGCGGAGATCGTCGAGCGCACGCCCACCCGCACCTGCGTGCGTCGCGGCGCGGCCATCGACCTCGTCCTGGACCGGGGTCGGGAGAACCGCTCCCAGCTCGTGCTCACGCAGGTGCGGGGCAGGGAGGCGATCTTCTGGCAGACCGCGCGGACGGCCAAGCAGGCCCGCCCGTCGGTGCGCTCGCCGCGGGCCAGGGCGGCCGGGATCGCCGAGATGCAGGTCGTGGTCGACAGCCACGAGCGGTACGCCTGGAAGTTCTCGGACGAGCAGGTCACGACGGTGCGCCGGGGGCTGCCGGTCGGTGACTACGCCGTGGAGGTGGAGGGTCGGCCCGTCGCGGTGGTCGAGCGCAAGTCCTTGCCGGACCTGGTGTCGACCCTGACCTCGGGGCGGCTGCGCTATGCCCTGGCCGAGCTGGCGACCGTCCCCCGGGCCGCCGTCGTCGTGGAGGCGAGGTACTCCGACGTGTTCAAGCTCGACCCGTCGATCCCGGTGCGTCCCTCCGTGGTCGCCGAGGGGCTCGCGGAGTGCCAGGCACGGGTGCCGAGCGTGCCCGTCATCTTCGCCGAGACCCGCGCGCTCGCGCAGCAGTGGACCTACCGGTTCTTCGGGGCCTGCCTGGTCGAGCTCGCCCAGGAGGACGGCGCCTCGGCGCGCGTGGCGGACCTGTCTCCCGGCCCCGGGATGCCTCCGCGTGAGCCGACCCCCGCCGAGATCCGCGCCTGGGCGGTGGCCGAGGGCCTGCCGGTCTCGGCGCGCGGTGGCCGTCTCGCGGCGAGCGTGGTGGCGGCATACCGGGCCGCCCACGGTGATACCTTCCCGAACGGCTGACGACCCCCTGAGCGCACCCGTCGGCCACGATCCGCGACCGAGCTCCCCTGACCTGCACGGAGTGAGCATGAGCGACCTAGGGCGGGTCTCTTAAAGTGGGCAGCCGTAGGAGGATCGCGCGGAGCAGGACGCCGGCCCGGTAGGGCAGGGCGAGCTTGTCGTACCTGGTGGCCAGG
>NZ_DLOE01000062.1:0-41871 GCF_002479615.1 Arsenicicoccus sp. UBA7492
ACGCTCAAGTCGGAAGAGCCCGTTACGCGGGCTACTCGACCTACACACCGAAAGAGACGCTGAAAGACGGCAACCGGCGTCGATCCTGGCGCGCCCAAATCCTCCATAATGACGATGGCGAGCCGGTCCGTGGTAAGTGGACCCCCATCGTCCTCCCTGACATATGGGAGAGCGTGCAGGACCGCCTCGACGACGTGGCGCGCGTGACGAACAAGAAGGGCACAGATCGGAAGCACCTCGGTTCGGGCCTCTACCTGTGCGGTGTGTGCGGGCACAAGGTCCGCGGGCATTCGACGCGGTACCGCTGTGCTGGGCACGTCATGCGCTCGCGCGAGCAGATCGATGCCTTCGTCGTCGAGATCGTCCGGCGTCGGCTCGCGCTTCCGGATCTTCGCGACCTACTGCCGAGTGAGGACGACGACCGACTGCAGGAGATCAAGCAGGAGATCAGCACCCACCGGGCCCGTATCGCCCGAGCCGAGCGCGACTACGACAGCGATAACGAAGACGAGCGGATCACCGCCCGGATGCTCAACAAGATCACAACCGATCGCGAGGCGAAGATCGCCGCTCTCGATGCGGAGCGCCTCACACTGTCCAGCGGATCAGCTCTCGGCCAAGTGCTTGGTGCCGAAGATCCTCGCGCGGCGTTCGATCGCGCCGATCTCGGCTTGCGCCGTAGCGTCATCGACGTCTTGTGCGAAGTGAGACTGCAGCCGCATCCCCGCGGGGTGAAGAAATTCGATCCCGAGTCGGTGAAGGTGGCCTGGCGTTAACCAGCACCTACCCCACCAGATCGTGGCGCTGAGCCTTCGAAGGCAGTAGAATTGGATGCGTTCGACCGTCAGGTCGGATGCACCCGACGGGGTTACGGGGTTGGGATCCCGCCGTCGAACGAGGTTCCCAAGCCGTAGGCGAGTGCGATCACCAGCGCATGATGAGCCCAACGGTCACGTCTGGTGAGGTTGGGTCGGCCAGAATCGACCCTGGCAGGAGCAAAGCGTGGTAGCGCCCTGCGAGAAGTACAGGTGCTCACTCCTCACGAGAGGAGCGGGCCTTGCCTGCTACCACCGCTACCATTTCGCCGTCGACAGCTGCCGAACATGCCATTCACGGCACCTCCGTTCAGCCTGATGGCACTGACAATCTCCACGCTCGCCCAAGCCACAGTCTCGACCGCGCAGCCGTCGCGGCAATCGACAGGATCGTCGCTGCCGCTCCCCCGCTGACCGAGTCTCGCCGTGAGAAGCTCGCTGTTCTGCTGGGTGGTGTTGCGGCGTGAGCATCGACGAAGCACACCCCGTCGCGGACGACCAGGATCTGTCGACGTCGAAGCCGTCACATCCGGCTGATGACGATCGTCGGGGGAATGGATGCACGGATGCACAGACTGCCGCACGTCCCTCGACGCCCGCGGAAACACAGGCATCGCAGGCGCGCGACTCCTTGGGTTCGCGCGCATCCGTTTCAGAAACGGATGCAGAGGCGCCGTATCCTTCCGATGCGTCGGAGCTGTCGATCCCCGGTGCCGATGAGAGCGACGACGTGACTCCCTGCGTGGTCGTCTCGACGCCGGAGGAAATCGCGGCGGCGCGTGAGTTCTTCACCAGGGCAAAGGCCGCGGAGAGCCCTGGTCAGAAGAAGCGTGCTCGCAAGGTCTCGCGGGTGCTCAGCGTGATGCAGTACCACCGGCACCCGGACACGGGCGAGGTGATCTTCACCCAGGTACAGCTGGACGAAGGCCTTACGGCGCTCACCGATCGTCTCTACAGGTGGGCCTACATCTGGCATGACAGCGATCGTCTTGTCGAGGTCGACGAGGGCACGACGGAGATGGTCTGCTGCGGACTCAAGGGGCTGCACGTGCACATCGTGCTGTGGTTCAAGGACACCGATGGGCCTCGCCCCACGGTCCGCATGGTCTCCGATGCACTGTCGGTGCCGTCTCCGCGGGTACGCGTGCCGAACGAGGTCGACGAGATCGAGAAGAACGCAGGTCGCGGTGCGGCGGAGAAGGCGTTCTACGACCTGTGCGAGTACCTGTGTCATGAGACTCGAGGGAGCTCGGGCCTCGCCGGCATCCACCATCCAGATCGTCACTACCTCGTGGACACGTCGCAGCCGGGCAAGCCCGGCAAGTTCCAGTACGGCCGCGGGCGGATCGTGGCGAACTTCGACTTCAGTGCTTCGCTGGACGCCCACATGGCAACTCGGCACAACGCCGCCGAAGGCGGTGGTGGGGCAAAGCTGAGCAAGCTCTTCCAGGCCGTGGGGCAGGGGACGCTGACGTTGAAGCAGGTCCGCGATCAGGAGCCGGCAATCTACTTCGCGAAGGGCAATCTGGCGCACCTCCAGAAGCTCCGTCAGGACTTCATGCTGCATCAGCCCGCGCCGCGGCACCGGACGAACTACTACATTGGCTCGCCCGCTGCTGCCGTACGCAAGGGGCGCACGGGCAAGACGCAACTCGCGAAGCTCTTTGCGCGGATGCTCTACCCCGATCTCGAAGCCGATGAGTGTTACCACGTAGCGACGGATGCCCGCGTCCCGCTCCAGAACTACAAGGGGCAGCCAGTCATCATCTGGGACGACTACAGCGTGCCCGGTCTGCTGGCGGCGCTCGGCAGCCGTGAGGGAGTCTGGCAAGTATTCGACGATCACCCGAGCGCGAGCGACGCGAACATCAAGTACGGTTCCGTACGACTCGTGCATGCAGTCAACATCATCGCCAAGACGACACCGTACGCCGAGTACCTCGACGGCCTCGCCGGAGAGTACACCGATGCCAGCGGCAACGTGCACAAGGCCGAGGACCGCAATCAGTCGTGGGGCCGGTTCCCGGTGGTGTTCGAGGTGACGCCGAGCAGCATCGAAATGCTGGTGAACCGCGGCTTCGTGGACGACACCGACGACTTCCTTGCTTTCCAGAAGGTCGCGCGGATGCGGGCCAGTATGAAGGCCGTTTGTAGCGGTCTCGATGCCATTGAGAGCGACGAGGAGCGCGAGGCCGCAACGTTCCAGGTAGGTGAGGTTCTCCTGCGCCCCATTATCGACCAGCATCGCGCTCTCCAGCCGGTCGCCGACCGCGCTGGAGCGGATGTCGTCGGCGAACTGCTCGCCGGGTTCGAGGTGATCAACGGCGACGAGATCGCCCGCCGCGACGCCGCAGCCGAGGCAGAATCGATCGGCGAGCTGATCGACGGTGGGGAGGTCCGCCGTCAACACTTTCGGGAGCGTCAGCAGCGCGAGATGGAGGCAACGGGTCGGAGTATCGCGGCACTCCGTGAGGCTGGGTTCTACCACCTCCCTCATGCACAGCGCCATGACGTGATCGAGGCACTCTCGGTCCGGAGTCGCGCTGTGCAAGGAGGAGGGGCATGAGCACCTTCGGCGGCCAGCCGCAGCCGATCCGTCAGGGTGCCAGTGGGGCGCTGTCGGATCGAGCTGCCTGCCCGCGCAGCGGCTCCCGGAGGGCCCAGGGAACCTTGGAGCGGAGCGGAAAGGTGTATGGGGCTACACCTTTCGTTCCGGAGGTTGTCGCAGAGGCTCCACAGATGGGCGCAGGGTCCCATGTGTGGAGGGGCGATGACCTGCGGAACGAAAGGCCCCGCGGGAGCGCCGCCGGAGGCACCGCGGAGCGCATCGTCGACCGGCGATGCGGTCTGCGATTCGATCACCGAAGGTGGTCGCGATGAACTACACTGCCACCTTCGACGCGAGCCATAAGGTCAAGCGCGCAGGTGCTCACGCGAGGAACTTCGAGCGGCACATCGCCCGCGATGCAGACCAGGCCGCCGGGTTCTCCTTCGCGCAGCGGAACCCGAACATCGATCCGGCTCGAACGTCGATGAACATCACCATGGTCAACGACTGCAACGGAGGCTGGCGTCAGCCGGTCGTCACGCAGGACGCCGACGGGAAGGACCGGCCGCCGTCTGCCGAGCTCGGTGACTACCTCGACGCGAGGCTGGCGACGGTGACGCGGAAGCTCCGGAATGATGCAGTCGTCATGCGCCCCATGATCTTGCAGCTCGATCCGAAGTGGTTCGCCGCGCGGAACCCGGACTGGCGCGAGAGTGGTCTGAATGCGGAGGCGGAGGGGTACGTCGCCGCGCAGCTCGAATGGGCCGCCGGCGAGTTCGGGCACGAGAACCTTCCGGGCTACTCGGTGCATTTGGACGAGACGAACCCTCAGCTCCAACTACTGTTCACGCCGGTGACGAAGGACGGACGCCTGAGCCAGAAGGACTTCTTCAAGGGCCCGGGTGATCTCCAGCGCCAGCACAAGGAGCACCGAGAGGCATTGGCCGACGTCGGGTATGAGGTCGAGTTCAAGGTCTCTAGGCGCTCGAAGGAGCATTTGAGCAGCACGGAGTACGCGGCGGCAGCCGACAGGGTACGCGATCACGAGCTGCAGAATGCCGATTATGAGGATTCACTCGACCGATGGGCTGTTGATCTCAGCGCGGAGAAGCGCAACCTCGCCGATCGTAAGCGAGATCTCGAAACGCGAGGGAAGCGGTTCCTCGCGTCCGCCGAGGAGAAAGCCCGGGTCCTAGTCGCGGGTGTCCGCGAGAGGATGATCGCCACCGACTTCGGATCTTGGATCGAGCAGAATCACCCCGAGGCCATCGACGAGTACGAGGACGAGGTGCTGTCGCAGCTCGCCGCGGTCCCACGGCCTCGACCGCCTGCGTCGTCCAGGAAACTCACCCCCGCGCGACAGCGGCACCTCGACCGAAACAAGGAGCATCAGCGGTCATTCGGCGGCTGACCACGATGAAAGGATGAATCATGAATAGGGATTTTGCCGCAGAGCAGGCAAGGGATCACGCCCTCGAGTACGTGCGGCTCGTCGTCCCGATGCTGGCACGGGCGCCAATCGCCGAAGAGGACCGGCGGGACTTGGAACTCGCGCTTGGCCTCGACCTCTCGAACCCGGGCATCGTCAGTGTCACGACAGTCGGGCTCGACCTGCCGGCCCCGGAGTCGGGCATCAGGGCTGCCGTCGCTGAGCTCTCGGCGATCCGCCTCGCGGACCTCGGCATCGACGTAGGGGCCATCACGCAGGGTCAGGGCGAGGCCATCGAGCGACTGTTGGCGAAGACGAAGAGGCTCCGGCAGGCTCGGTCGGTAACGCCGGGAATGTTGCTGCGTCGTCTTTGGCGCGGACACCTTGCCGCGGCTCTGGAGGTGCTAGGAGGGCTGCCGGTGTCCGACGAGACATTCCGCTGGCTCCGGAGGGAGGTACTGCACTTGGCCGGCGTCCGACGCCTTATTGACGGCTTCTACGTCTCCGAGGAGGTCGGGCGGTCGGGCAAGGTCGGCGCGATTAGTGTCGAGGATAGCTCGGAGAAGCTGGCGGCTGCGGAGGCGGAGGACTTGCTGTGCCGTCGGGAGACCATTGCGGCCTGGGCGTGGGAGTCGATTGTCGATGATGAGGACGGCGGCTCCGATGTGGAGGCCGAGCCGGTTCCCGGATTCCGTCGTGCCATCGACGCGAAGAAGAAAGCCAAGGCCGAGGCCGCCAAGGAGGCACAGGCCCGGCGAGACCGAGAGGAGGCCGAGGTGGCAGAGGCAGAGCGAAAGGCCAGTCGCCAGCGTGTAGAGGCGTTACGGGCCCAGAAGCGCGCCGCGCAGCCGGCCAAGAACACCAGGACCCGCGAAAAGATCTTGGCGGAACTGGCCGCGAGAGTCGAGGAACTCGAACAGCCGGGCGCTGACGGTCACGATGGTCTCGGATAACAAAGGTCTGTGAGACAGAGTCCACGACTTCAGCACACCTACCGTTCAGGTGCCCGGGTACCCCAATGAGTGGTTCGGGTCGGTGGCACCCAACTGCGCTGCGACGTGAGCAGCGAAGGCGGGGTCATCATGAATGCGGGCGACGACGTCATCAGCAATTTTGTCCACATCAAGGGGGCCAACGTATTCCACGGATGGTGCCGGCCAGTGAAAGTCGATTCTGGGCGTGTAGGCGCTCTGCCCGTCGTCACCGTAGGCGGTAAGGACGTGATCAAAAACCAGCCGCATCTTCGAGGTAAAAATATCCAGCGTGTAGGGCTTCTCGGGCAAGCCCTGGTCGAGGACCTGGCGGATGGTGCTGTTGACGTCGTTCATGACGTCGACCTTGCGACGCCAGTCCTGGACGAGCTTCTCGTGGAGGTGCACGAGAAGCTTCTGGGCGCTGGCCTTGACGGTCTCACGCTCCTCGTCAGTCAGGACGGGATTGGGTTGGGTGAGCAGGTCGAAGATCGCCAGCTCCTCCTCTGTCAGATCCTCGCGAGCGGATCGCTCCTCCTCATGGGTCAGAGTCTTCGACAGCTCGATGAGGCGGCGGAGGTACTCGTCGATGTTCACACTGCCCGCGTTGTAATCATTGATGAGCTGTTCGATCCGCTCCACAAGTTCGTATCGGGTCGGGTTCCGCGTCGCCGATGCGATGGCCTGCTGGCGCAACAGCTGCGCCAGTCGGTCGGTCTCGGCTCGTTCCCGTCCGGCGAGCTTGGCCGACAGACCTTCGAAGTCGATCTGTGACAGGTCAATGAGCGGATCGGGTTTGGTCCCCTCGGCAGCGGCTCGGATGACATATTCCTCGGCACCTACGGAGCGGTCGAGCAGTGCGTCCACCGCATCCGTGACCGAACCGAGGTCCGCCTCGGCCGGCCGTGTGACCTCCGCGATGCGCTCGGCGAGCACCCTGATCGCTGCGACGTTGCGTTGCTGCGCAGCAGCCTTGGGGTCGGGCAGGAGGGCCTTGAAGAGCTTCCGCACCTGGCGTGCCTTCTGCTGGAAGTCGGTGCGTGTGCCCTCGTCGACGAGTAGCGCCTCGACAGCTGCGTCGCGCTTGGCGACGTGGTCGAATCCTTCGGCGTCGCGCATCGCAGCAAGGTCGACTCCGACGCCGGTGCAGAAGGCGAACAGGTCGGCCACGGCAGCGTCCAGCTCGGCGGCGAGGGCGTCGATGATTTCGATCGGTGAGTCGCCGGCGTTCGCGGCCCCGTAGATCGCCAACGCCTTCTCCAGGTTCCGGAAGACACCGACGTAGTCGACGATCAACCCGTTGTCCTTCTCCGGGAAGACCCGGTTGGCCCTGGCGATCGTCTGCATCAACGTATGATTACGCATCGGCCGGTCGAGGTAGACCGTCGAGACACTGGGCGCGTCGAAGCCGGTCATCCACATCGCGCAGACGAACACGAGCCGCAGCGGGTCCTGGGCGTCCTTAAACTTCTCGGCCAGGTCCTCGCGAATCATCCGCTCGCGATGCGGTCGGATGTCGAGGCCCTGTTCGTCAAGCATCTTCAGCTCGTTCTGGCTCTGCGAGACCACGACCGCCATGTCGGTGGTCTCCATGAGCTCGATCCGCGATGCCAGCCACGGACGCTCGAGCTCTGGCAACGCGTCATGCTCCGCCTTCAGGTCAGCCAGATGCTCGGTCCAGGCTTCTCGGACGAGGTTATGCATCCGCACGGCTGCGGCCTTGTCGAGCCCGACGTACATCGCCTTGCCGGTGAAGCCCCGGCCGACGAAGTGGGTCACGAGGTCCTTGGCGATCGTCTTCAGGCGCTCAGGACGTGTCAGCAGCGTGTATTGCGTACCGAACGCCCGAGCGAGCTGGCCCTCGGCGTCTTCGTCGAGCTCGGCCTCCTCGAGGAGTTCGTTGAGTTCCTCGGAGAAATTCTCGTTGACCAGCTGCAGCTCGGGAATGCGGTTCTCGTAGTACAACGGGACCGTCGCGCCGTCCTCGATCGCGTCGCGGAAGTTGTAGACGCTGACGTAGTCACCGAACTGCTCGCGCGTGGCCTGCTCCTCACCGGCGATCAGCGGTGTGCCGGTGAAGCCCATCATCGAGGCGTTCGGTAGCGCAGTGCGCATGTTCAGGGCGAGTGTGTCGTACTGGCTTCGGTGCGCCTCGTCGGTGATGACGATGACATCCGAACGGGTTGAGAGAACCGGCATCTGCCGCTCCCCCAACGCCTTCGACGGCTGGAACTTGTGGATCAACGTGAACACGTACCGGTGGTCAGCCGCCAGCAGCTCACGCAGGTGCGCCACGGAGTCTGCGTGCACCCTGGCCTCGGGCGAGATCGCCCCGGCGTCGGCGAACTCCCCGTGGAGCTGAGTGTCGAGCTCGGTGCGGTCGGTGACCATGACAAACGTCCACCTGCCCGGCACACGTCGCAGCACCTTCTGGCTGAACCACAGCATCGACAGCGACTTGCCCGAGCCCTGGGTATGCCAGAAGACTCCCAGGCGCTTGTCCTGCTCAGCACGCGCCCGGTGCAGGTTCTCGATCGCCGCGTTGACTCCGAGGTACTGGTGGGACCGAGCGATCACCTTGATCAGGCCACCGGGACGCTCCATGTAAGCAACGAAGTTTTCCAGCAGGTCCAGCAGCACCGCCGGGTGGCAGGTGCCGCGCAGCGCGGTCTCCAGTGCGACCGCACCGCGGGTGCCGTGGGCGTCAATGACCTTCCAGTCGTTGAAGAATTCGAAGGACGAGTACGTGGAGCCGACCTTGGCCTCGGACCCGTTGGAGAGCAACACGAAGCAGTTCGGGATGAACAGCTGAGGGATGGTGTCGCGGTAGTCCGTCAGGTTGTTGTCGTAAGCAGTCTTGACCGACTCGTTTGGCTCCTTGAACTCCATCAGCACCAACGGGATCCCGTTGATAAACAGCGCCAGGTCCAGCCGCCGGCTGTGTAGGTTGCCCTTGACCCAGAGCTGCTGCACGGCCAGCAGATCGTTGTTGGTCGAGTCCCTCAGGTCGAGATAGCGCAGGGTCTCGATCTGCTTTTCACCACGGTCATCGGCCCACTCGGCCCGGTAGCCGTCACGGAGCAGGTCGTGTACCTCATGGTTGGCGCGGACGCGGTCCATGGCCGATCGGTCCTTGGTGAGCACCTCGACGGCCTCGTTGATCGACGTGTCGGGTACGTGCTCGGCGTTGAGCTTGCGCATCGCGGACCGGAGACGGTGCGTGAGCACAACATCGCGTTGCGAATCACGACCGAGGCTGCCCTCGGGGCCCAGGATCTCCTGGAAGGCATCCACCGCGGTCCAGCCCAGCTGAGTCAACAGCTCGATGCTCGGCTTCTCGACGTACCAGTACTCCGGACCCGTGGGTGTCATTACGCCACCTGCTCCGCGAGCAGCGCGTCCAGATTCAGCGCTGACACGTCGATCTCTCCGGTCACTAGCTTTGGCAGCAGGTGATCGCGGAGAGACTCGAGCACAACCGCCTGGCGTGCGAGTTCATGTGAGAGTCTCCAGCTAGGCGCGGCCCGCCGGGTGAAGTCTTCCAGAACTTCGCGCGGAGGAATAATAGCGTCGCAGCCAATGACCTTCTCCTTGCTGACATTCTGCTGGGCGGCTCCCTGAGCGATTTGATTAAGGTGCTCGCGTAGAATCTCAAGCGTGAACCACAGATGCTCGGTCGTGCTCACTTCAGGGTTAGCAACTAGGCCCAACGCCGCCTGATTCGCGCTCGCCAGCGAGGTCAGAAGGCCAAGGCGGCCTACTGTTGGTGATCCATAGATCGCCATGAGTATTGTCTCGGGCTCGAAGGTCCTGCCCGCTTTGAGCCCGGCATTCGACAGCTTTTCGGAAGATCCAATCAAGACACCATCGGTTAGGTCGCCCGTCTTGTACCAATCGACCGAGGGCTCAGCCCAGTACTCGGGTGTTGATCGTCGAGGGGTCGCACCGGCTTGAACGCGTAAGCAAAGTTGTCCGACCTTCCCGGCGACCCAACCCTCAGGAATCGGGCCGAGGGCGGAGTCAACGAGGGGCACGTCTCCGTGGCCAGGGTAGCGGAACTTCACGAACCACTCACGGTAGATGGCCCGCGCCATCTCCTCCAGCACCTCCACCCGCCGCCGCTTGTTCTCAATCAGGTCATCAATCGAGCCAACGAACGAGGCGACTCGCGCCTGCAGGTCTAGTGGTGGCATTAGTACTGGCTCTTGAGCGAGGATTTTCACAGAGAGCCCTGGTTGGGCGGCTTGACCAGACAGTCGGCCCAGGTTCATGGTCGAGAGCAGATATGCGAGAAAGCGTGTGTTATTGCCAGCGTCCGCGACCGCTACCACGGCGTGCTCCGACATTCGCGCGGCGCCGTTGAAGTACCTAACGTTCCCGCAATATGCACCCTGACGACCGATAATCGCGCACTCGCCTGAGAAGTTGGGCTCCGACGTATAACCCCGGATCCCGTTACCCCCAAACACCGGCACTTCACCGACTTCATGGATGTCCTTGGCCGTGATATTGGTTCCGCTACGCAGGCGCGAACACACTTCCCCCAGCCTTGCTTCTCTCCATTCGCTCATGCGCCAAGAATCCCTTGAACCGCGGCATCAACCTTCGCGCGGAGCACGTCGGCCTCGTCGCTCAGCATCGTGAACTCCTCGTACAGCGCCGCAAGGTCGCCTATGAAGTCGACTTCACGCTCGTCGACTGCAGCGGTGCCGGTGTAGCGGCCGGGGTTCAGGCTCCAGCCTTGTGCTTCGATCTCCGCCCGGGTGGCGACCTTGCAAAGGCCGGCGACGTCGACGTACGTGTCGTCGGGGAAGTTCTCCGCGAGCAGGGAGTCGCTACCCTCCTTGGTCTCGACGTCCTCGCCACGGTAGAGCCGCACCACATTGGCTAGGAACTCGATCTGATCGGCTGTGAAGTCACGGTGAGCGCGGTCGATCTGCCGGAAGATGTGGCGAGCGTCGAGGAACAATACGGTGTCCTCGCGCGGGGTGCCGACCTTGGCCTTGTCAAGGAACCACAATGTCACCGGCAGGGTAACGGTATAGAAGAAGTTGGAACTAATCGCGACCATCACGTCCACGGTGCCGGACTCGATCAGTTGCTTGCGGATCTCCTTCTCAGAGTGGCCCGCGTCGCCTGCGGAGTTCGCCATGACGAAGCCGGCACGGCCGGTCGGGGACAGCGCGGCGTAGAACTGCTGGATCCACAGGAAGTTGCCGTTATCGGCCCTGGGCAGGCCGAACGGGAACCGCCTGTCACCGGCGAGCTGGTCCTTCTTGATCTTGTCTACGTTGAAGGGCGGGTTGGCCATCACGTAGTCGAAAGCACCCACGGCGCTGTGCGGGTCCTCGTAGTAGCTGTTGGCCTGCCGGATGTCCCCGGACAACCCGTGCAATGCCAGGTTCATCTTGGCCAGCGGGACGGTGTCGTCGGTCTTTTCAACACCGAGAATCGAGAGTTGACGGCTGGCCGACTCGTTGTGGCGCTCGACGAACTTCGCACACTGGACAAACATGCCGCCCGACCCGCAGGCAGGGTCGAACACGCGCCCCTGGAAGGGCTCGAGGATCTCGACGATGAGCCGGACGATGGAGTACGGGGTGAAGTACTCGCCGCCGCCCTTCCCTTCCTGCGCGGCGAAGTTGGACAGGAAGTCCTCGTAGATGAATCCGAAGGCGTCACCCGAGAGCTGGGTGGGCAACGGCGCGAAGAGTCGAAGCAGCTCGATCAAGGTCGAGCGCTCGAGCTTCCGGTACCCGCGCGGCAGGATGTCCTTCAGCTCCGGGTTGGCTGCCTCGATGGCATTGATCGCATCGTCGGCGGCTTTACCGACGTCATCACCCTCGGGAAGATCGACCAGGCTGGACAGCCGTGACTCGTCGGGGACGTAGAGCACCGATCTGGCCTTGTAGTCGGCGGCCGTCGCCGGGTTCCGAGCACTGGCCTTCGACTCGACCACCCCACGCACGGCCTCGAAGCGGTTCTCCGCGTACGCGAGGAAGACAAGCCCCAGGACGGGGTCGCGGTACTGGACGGGGGTGAGCTTGGAGTTGGCGCGCAGCTCGTCCGCAGCAGCCCAGAGCGTAGCGCGCACTTTGGCGAGATCGACTGCCTTCACTTCCTACTCCCCACAGTTATCCCGCTTCGAAACTCCACCAAGCGACAGACCAATGTCAACGCGTCAACCGCCATATTGGAATCCTCGCTGTATGTCAGAGGTTTGGACGCTTGACGGCAAATCTACAAGCGACGCAAGGCGATTTATGAGATCCGAGAGCGAGCGCGTCCGGTCCTCGCTGCTGGTCGAGTTGAGCATCTCTCGATACATTCGAAGTGCATGTTCATCGTCGCCGAACACCAACGGAATCTCGTTCAGAGGGCCCATCAGGCGCTCCTGGTCAAGTCGATACCGCATGATCTCGCGCACGAGAGTTACCCGCTGGCGATCGCGCTCGGCCCGAGTTTGCGACACACGCGACCAGCGACTCTGCAAGTAACTGAGCGTACCCGTCAAGATGGCACCAACGACGGCACCTGCAAGGGCAGCTACTAGCTCGGCAGTCATTTCTTCCCACCAGAGGTTAGTCCGCTACGGAACTCCACGACGTCGCCGTCGTTCATGACGTAGTCCTTGCCCTCGATGCGCACCTTGCCGGCTTCCTTGGCCTTCTGCATCGACCCCGTGGCGACCAGGTCGTCATACGACACGACCTCGGCCTTGATGAAGCCGCGCTCGAAGTCCGTATGGATGACGCCGGCGGCCTGCGGGGCGGTCCAGCCCGTGCGGATCGTCCAGGCCCGCGACTCCTTGGGCCCGGCCGTGAGGTAGGTCTGCAGCCCGAGCGTGTGAAATCCCTTGTGCGCCAGCTGCTCCAGGCCCGCCTCCGTGACACCGACGGACTCCAGCAGCTCGGCCGCCTCCTCCTCGTCGAGCTCGGCGAGATCCATCTCGAGCTTGGCGTTGAGGAAGATCGCGTCGGCGGGGGCCACGAGCTCCTGCAGCGACGACTGCAGCTCGGTGTCGGTCAGCTGGTCCTCGTCGACGTTGAAGACGTAGAGGAAGGGCTTGGTCGTGAGCAGGAACAGCTCCTTGATCGCGGCCAAGTCGACGCCGGCGGCCTCGCCGCGGGCGAAGAGGGTGTCGCCTGCCTCGAGGACCTTCTGCGCGGCCAGGGCGTTGTCGAGGATCGCCTTGTCCGTTTTCTTGCCCTTGACTTCCTTCTCCAGGCGCGGGATCGCCCGCTCCAGAGTCTGCAGGTCGGCCAGGATCAGCTCGGTGTTGATGGTCTCGATGTCGCTGGCGGGCGAGACCTTGCCGTCGACGTGCACGACGTCGTCGTCGTTGAACGCGCGGATGACCTGGCAGATCGCGTCGGACTCGCGGATGTTGGCGAGGAACTTGTTGCCCAGACCCTCACCCTCGGACGCGCCGCGCACGATGCCGGCGATGTCGACGAAGGACACGGTGGCCGGCAGGATCCGCTCCGAGCCGAACACCCCCGCGAGCACCTTGAGCCGGGGGTCCGGCAGCGGGACCACGCCCACGTTGGGCTCGATGGTCGCGAAGGGGTAGTTCGCGGCGAGCACGTTGTTCTTGGTCAGGGCGTTGAACATGGTCGACTTGCCGACGTTGGGCAGACCGACGATCCCGATAGTAAGAGCCACGGGAGGCGAGTCTAGTGGCTCGCGCCGTCACTCCTGGTCGCCGCGGCTTCGGGCAGTGGCGGCGGCGGGGCGGCAGGGGTATGTCGGTGGTGGGTGCTTGGCTGCAGCCATGGACGTGAACCTGGTCATCGGGCTCCTCGTCGGGATCGCCCTCGGCACGCTGGTCACCTGGCTGGCGCTGCGGGGGTCCGGCGTGGCTGATCGCACCGTGCTCGCCGGCGTGACGG
This sequence comes from Arsenicicoccus sp. UBA7492, assembly GCF_002479615.1. NCBI lineage: Bacteria > Bacillati > Actinomycetota > Actinomycetes > Micrococcales > Intrasporangiaceae > Arsenicicoccus > Arsenicicoccus sp. UBA7492. The sequence continues at coordinate 13,656 of NZ_DLOE01000062.1, forward strand.
CGGAGCGCGACCTGCTGCGCGAGCGCTGCCTCGACCTGGAGACGACGGTCGCGGAGGACTCGCAGACCTCGGCGACGCTGGGGCCGATGCGCGAGGCCCTCTCCCGCATGGAGCGGACGGTCGGGACCCTCGAGCGCGACAGGCAGCAGCAGTATGGCGCCCTCGGCAGCCGTCTGGAGGAGGTCACCGCGACGACCGCGGCCCTGCGCGACCAGACGGCGTCCCTCGCGGGTTCGCTGCAGTCCAGCAGCGTGCGCGGAGCATGGGGCGAGGCGCAGCTGCGGCGCCTGCTCGAGCACGCCGGCCTGCTGGCGCGCTGCGACTTCGACGAGCAGGTGAGCGCGGTGAGCGAGCACGACGCGGCCGTGCGTCCCGACGCGGTCGTCCGGCTCCCCGGCGGCAAGGTGCTGGTCATCGACGCCAAGGCGCCCCTGACGCGGTTCCTCGCCGCGCAGGCCGAGGGCCTCGACGAGACCCAGCGCGCCGCTCACCTGCGGGCCCACGCCGGGGCCCTGCGGGGGCACGTCGACACGCTCGCCGCCAAGGCCTACTGGACCGCCTTCCCCACCACGCCCGAGATGGTCGTGTGCTTCGTGCCGTCCGACGCCGTGCTGGCGGCCGGTCTCGCGCACGACCCGACGCTGTATGACGACGCCCTCGCCCGGCACGTCGTGCTCGCCTCGCCGGCGACGCTGCTCGCGCTCCTCCGCACGGTCGCGTTCACCTGGCAGCAGGACGCCCTCGCGACCAACGCCGCCCAACTGCTCGCGCTCGGCAAGGAGCTGTACTCCCGCATCGGCACCCTGGCCGGCCACACCACCCGGCTCGGGGCCCAGCTGTCGCGCTCGGTCGAGGCCTACAACGCGATGGTGGGCACGCTCGAGTCACGCGTCCTCGTGACGGCAAGGCGCATGCACGAGCTGGAGCTGGTGTCGGCGGCCCCACCCACCGTCGACGTCGTCGAGACGGCGGCCCGGCCTCTGACGTCGGCCGAGCTGCTCGACGCGCTCGACGAGGACGTCCAACGGCCCGAGCTCGACCTGGCACCACCCCGCCGCGCGACGCTCCCCCGCCGCGACGAGACCGCCTGATCGTGATGCGTCCGGCATCGTCTGACAGGGGTGGCCGAGTGTACTGCGCGTGCACTACAATGGGGCTACGGACGGCCCGCCTGACTGGCGCCATCGCGGCAGCTACATCGCCAAGCACGGCTTGACGCCCGCGCTCGCCAACGAGGCGGTCAACGACCCCAACCGCCTTGTCCTCGACCCCGACCCCTCGTCCCAATCAGGCCGGACGATCCGCATAGTTGGATGGTCTTCCAACCGCGAGATGCTGATCACCGTCATCCTGCTGCCAGACGGTGAGGTCACCTGGGGCGTGAACGCGTGGCCATCGAACGGGACGGACCAGCGTCGATACCGAGAGGAGGAGGTCGATGAAGATTGACGACCTCATCACCGCCGAAGCCGAGGCGTCGGAGGCGCACCCAGATGCCGAGCTGGGTCCTGGCACCACGACGCGGCGCGGCCACGGTCGATCCAGGACGCTGCAGGTGCGCCTCAACGCAGACGAGCTGGAGGCCCTCCTCACCATGGCCGCGGCACGTGGAGTGCCCGCCTCGACCCTCGCGCGCGATCTGCTCATGAAAGAGGTGCGGTCGGAGTCCGCGGACCCCATCGCCGTGATCGCACGGATACGGGCAGACCTCGAGGCCTTGGCGTCGACGGTGGCCTGAGCGGACAAGGCGGGTTCGTGGACGTGCCGCGTAGGACACTGGGTGTCTCGTGACGCGCGGGACGTCCCGAGCGACGAGCCCGACGACCTGCACCACCGACCCTGCTCCGCCTCTCGAAAGGTGACGATGAGACGCAGGCTGGCCGCGATGGCGGTGCTCACCACTGCCCTGGCGATGACCCCTGCGATCTCGGTGCCGGCCTCTGCGTCGGTGCCGGTGTCGGCGTCGCTGTCGGTGCCGGTGCAGCGCGTCTCCGCCGAGGTCCGTGAGGAGGCGCTGCACGTCCCCGTCAAGGCGGAGCCGGACGGATCCACGGTGACCCTCGACGCCGCGGTCGTCGCGCCGACCTCGACCGGACGACACCCGGCGGTGGTGCTCGCGCACGGTTTCGGTGGCAGCAAGGCCGACCTCATGGAGCGAGCCCGTGAGCTGGCCGGCCAGGGCTACGTCGCCCTCGCCTACACCGCACGGGGCTTCGGCGCCTCGGGCGGCCGCATCCACCTGGACGACCCCGACTACGAGATCGCCGACGCGTCACGGCTGCTCGACACCCTCGCGGGCCGGGCCGACGTGCAGCTCGACGCCGCCAAGGACCCCCGCGTGGGCGTGGCCGGCGGATCCTACGGCGGCGCGCTCGGCGTCATGCTCGCCGGCACCGACCGGCGCGTCGACGCCGTCGTCGCCGGCATCACCTGGAACGACCTGTCCGAGACCTTCGTCCCGGGCGGGGTGGGCTCGGCGCCAGGCGTGCTCAAGCGTCGCTGGGCCTCGATCTTCTTCTCGTCCGCGATCGGGCAGGCCCGGCCGACGGGCGCCACGAACGCCCCGCTCGGACCGGACGCCGCCTTGTGCGGTCGCTTCGACCCGACCATCTGCCGCCTGTTCCTGGACGCAGCCACGACAGGCCGGCCCTCGCCCGCTCTCGAGCAGGTCCTGCGTCGCCACGGCCCGGTCGCCGTGTCCGGCAAGGTCACCGCCCCGACGCTGCTGGTGCAGGGGATGCGCGACTCGTTCGTGGGGCTCGGCGAGGCGGACGAGACCGCGCAGCAGCTCGCCGCGAACGGCACCCCCGTCGCGGTCCGCTGGTTCGACGGGGGCCACGACGGCGGCGCCGAGCCGAGCGACGCCACGACCCTGCTGCCGTGGTTCCAGCGCTACCTCACCGACCAGGGACGCCAGCAGGCCGGAGCAGACCCTCGGGCCGGTATGCCGCTCCCCGCCTTCAGCGCTCCCCTGGCCGCCCAGGGCGGCGAGCGCGAGGTCACGCTCACGAGGCCGCCGCGCCTCGACCAGGCTCCGGCCGACGCGACCCGCGTGACGCTGGCGCCGGCCACCGGACAGGCCCCGGGCAACGGGACCGGGTCGAACAGCTCCCCCGCGCGCCCGGTGCGCCTGCTCTCACCACCCGGAGGCGACCCCGCCGCCATGAGCAACCTCGGCGCTCTCGGCGGGGCGCTCGGGGCCGGCACGTCCGGCGGCAGCGCCTCAGGGGGCGCCGAGAGCGATGGCGGCTCAGGGGGCTCGGACGGCAACGCGAGCTCGGGCAGCGGTGGGACGACTGGCGGTTCGGGCAGCAGCGGCGGCTCAGGCAGCGGCGGCTCGAACGGGTCCGGTGGATCCGGGGGTTCCGGCGGCTCGAGCGGTAACGGTGGGCTGGATCTCGCTGCGGCCGCGGGGTATTCGATCGCCGCCCTGCCGGGACAGCACGCGGCCTTCGACACCGTCCCGCTCGAGGACCGGGTCGATGTCGTCGGCGCGCCGCGCGTCCGCCTGCGCGTGACCTCCACCGCGCGGGACGCAACGCTGTTCGTCTCGCTGTGGCGCGTCACCCCGTCCGGTCCCGTGTCGCCCCGGAGCCAGGTCGTCCCCGTCCGCATCACCACGACGCCCGGCACCCCGGTCGACGTCGACGTCCCGCTGCCGGCCGGGACCTATGCGATGGCTCAGGGCTCGCGGTGGCGGGTGCTCGTGTCCGCCACCGACGCCGGGTTCGCGGTGCCCACGGACGCCCGCGCCTACGCGGTGAGCCTCGCCGACAGCAGCCTCGTCCTGCCCTCGGTCCCGGCCCAGGCCGTCACCGATCCGCAGGCCGGCGGGGACGGCATACGGTCGGTGGACCGCGAGGTCGTCTGGGCCGCAGCCGGACTCGCCGCTCTCCTGCTCGCCATCTCGGCCCTGGCCGGCATCGCCGTCTGGCGCCGCCGACGTGGGGACCGCCGGGACACGCGGGCCGAGGACGCCGAGGTGCCGCTGGTCGTGGAGCACCTGGTCAAGACCTACAAGGACGGGCACCGGGCCGTCGACGACGTGTCCTGGCGGGCCGAGGCCGGTCAGGTCGTCGGGCTGCTCGGGCCCAACGGCGCGGGCAAGACGACCACGATGCGCATGCTCGTCGGTCTCATCCGGGCTGACTCGGGGGCGGTGCACGTGCTCGGGCAGCCCGTGCACGCGGGCTCCCCCGTGCTGGGCCGGGTCGGGGCGCTCATCGAGGGGCCCGGGTTCCTGCCGCACCTGACGGGTCGGCAGAACCTCGACGCCTACTGGCGGGCGACCGGCCGTGACCCCGCCGACGCCCACGTCGACGAGGCGCTGGAGGTCGCCGCGCTCGGGGGTGCGGTGGACCGACCCGTCCGCACCTACAGCCAGGGCATGCGCCAGCGGCTCGGCATCGCGCAGGCCATGCTCGGCCGCCCCGAGGTGCTGCTCCTCGACGAGCCGACCAACGGCCTGGACCCGCCCCAGATCGCCGCGATGCGGCCGATCCTGCGGGACTACGCGAGCACGGGTCGCACCGTCGTCGTGTCGAGCCACCTGCTCTCGGAGGTCGAGCAGACCTGCACGCACGTCGTCGTCATGAACCGCGGCCGCGTCATCACCTCCGGCTCGGTCGCCGACCTGACCAGCGGGGACGGCACGACCGTGGTCACCCTCGGCCCGGACTGCGACCCCGCCGCGGTGGAGCACGCCCTGCGCACCGGGCCGCTCGGCCCGTCGCTGCACGAGCTGAGCCTCGACCGCCACGCGCGCACGCTCACCCTCGTCAGCGACGCGAGCCGGGGGGCCATCGTCTCTGCCGTCGTCCAGGCGGGCGGCGACGTCGACTCCGTCGTGCCGCGGCGCCGGCTCGAGGAGGTCTTCCTCGGCGTGATCGGTGGCGACGGTCCCGCCACCGGCGGCGGCGACGACGGTCCCGACCGCGCCGACGATCTCGATGATCCTGACGGAAGGACTCGGATGGACAGCCTGCGCCAGGTGCGTGCCCGATGACCCCCAGCACCGCGCGCACGCCGCGCACCGATCGCACCGACGGCACCGACGGCACCGACGGCACCGAGCGCGGGGGCGAGCAGCGGAGGTCCGACGGCGCCCGTCGCGCCAAGCCGCTGCGGTGGCGCGTCGAGCTGGGCCGGCAGATCGGGCGGCGCCGCACTGCGTGGGGGTTCGGCCTGCTGCTGGCGCTCCCGCTCATCCTGGTCGGCGCCTTCTCCCTCGGCGACGACGGCTCGGGCGGCGGCCGATTCGTCGACCTGGCGCGTGAGGGCGGCGCCAACTTCGCGGTCTTCTGCCTGTTCGCGTCCAGCGACTTCCTGCTCGTCATCCTCGCGGCGCTGTTCGCCGGGGACGCCGTGCCGTCCGAGGCGTCCTGGTCCTCCCTGCGCTACCTGCTCGTCGCGCCGGTCAGTCGTGCGCGGCTGCTGACCAGCAAGCTCGTCGTCGCCCTGGGGTCGACCGTCCTGGCGGCGTTCCTGCTGCCCGTGTGGGCGCTGCTGGTCGGCGGGGTCGCCTACGGGTGGACGTCCTACTCGAGCCCCGTCGGCACGAGCCTGGAGTGGGCGGAGTTCCTGCCACGCCTCGCGCTGGCTGCCGCCGTCGTGGCGATCAACCTGGTCCAGGTCATCGGCATCGCCCTGCTCATCGGCACCCTCAACGACGCACCGCTCGGCGCCGTCGGCGGCGCGGTGCTCGTGACGATCGTCGCGTCGATCCTGGACACCATCGAGCAGCTCGGCGACCTGCGCCACGCCCTGCCGATGCACTACTCCCGCGCCTGGGTCCGCGCCCTGTCCCCCGACATCGGCTGGACCGACATCCAGCTCAGCGCGTTGTGGTCGCTGATCTACGGCGTGGTCACGATCGCGCTGTCCTACTGGTGGTTCCGGCGCAAGGACATCCTCAGCTGAGCGCCGTATGCCGCAGCCGGCGTCATGGCAGGACGCGGCGCCATACCTGCTGATCCCCGTCCTCGTCCTCCCAGGTGACCACGAGGGTGGGCGTCCCGGCCTGCCAGTCCCCGACCGCGACGACGGTCGCGCTCTCGCCCTGGCCGAGCACGTCCAGGGGCTCCGGCGCCTCGAAGGTCGACGTCGCCTCGCCGCGCAGGCGCACGTGGCGGGCGGTGTCACCGAGGTTGGTGAGCGTCGCCCGACCCCCGGGGTCGCGGTCCAGCGTCCAGCGGGCGCCTCGAGGTCGCGGTGCTCCCCCGAGGATCGCCCGGCGCCTGGGCCCTGGCTGCGCGGCCCCGACCCCGAGGCGGTCCTGATGGTTCAGGTAGGTCTCGAAGAGGCGCGACAGCCGCTCCTGCGCGAGGGCGGATCGCTCGGCGGAGTCGGCCGACCGCTCGGCGCGCTCCTCCGCTCGGGCGGCGGCGAGGGACGCCGCCTTGGCCGAGCGGCGGCTCAGCAGCCACCCGAGCAGCGACCCGAGGAGGGCCAGGCTGCCGAAGAGGTCACCCCACGTGAACTCGCCCATCCCTCAACTGTAGTCACGACCCCCTCGCCCGCCACCGGGCCCGAGGACCTGGCGAGGACCTGCCCGTCGACGACGCCTCACAGGGCCCAGGTCCCGAACCGTCCGTAGGCCACGAAGGCCGCCGCGGCGATCGCGACCACGACGCTGACGCCCCGGCGGTGATCGCCGCCGAGGTCGCGGACGTCGGTGGACCACAGGAGCAGCGCGATGACGCCGCAGGCGGACAGGGGCACGAGCAGGGTGGCGGTGCGGAGCAGGCCGGGGACCATCAGGCCGACGGCGGCGACCAGCTGGAGGGCACCGACGTTGCGGTAGGCACCGTGGGAGAGAGACCGAGCGCCCAGGCTGCCCGAGGCAGCACCCGCGGCACCGCCCGAGGCAGCACCCGCAGCACCGCCCGACGCACGGGCCAGCGCTGCGTAGGCGACGGGCGAGCTGCCGAGCCGCCGGTGACCGTCGACGACCAGACCGGTCGCGAGGAACGAGGTGATGATCCACAGGCTGATGTTGTTCATGACTGTCCTTCGGTCGAGACGTGCACGTAGGGGTCGGCGGGCCGGGCCGGGGCAGACGGGCCGTTCGTGGTGAGCGTGCGGGGTCGCAGCCCGTGCCAGACCAGGCCGGCGCCGACCACGACGACGGCGGCGTCGATGACGAGCGCCAGCCGCAGGGCCGACTGCGAGGTCGCCTGGGTGGCGGCGAGGGAGCCGAGGATCGGGATGCCCACCGTGATCGCCACCTGCTGGGTCATGGAGGTGAGGCCGGTGGCCAGACCCTGCTGGTCGTCGGGAAGCCCGGAGGTGCCGGCGACGGTGTAGGCGACGATCGCCGTCACGTGCCCGAAGAAGCCCACGAGGAGCGCGGGGACGATGACGAGGAGGGCCGTGCGGTCGGTTCCGACGAAGGCCAGGGGCAGGGTGGCGACCCCCTGCACGACCATCCCGGTGACGGGGACGCGACGGGTGCCGAACGCGCCGAGCAAGCGGCCGGCGAGGATGCCGGCGCTCACCGCGGCCAGGCCCGGTATGCCGAAGACCAGGCCCGTGATGACCGGGGACAGCCCGATCGACTGCTGGACGTAGATCGTCATGAGGAAGATCGCGGCCGTCTCCATGGAGAAGATGACCAGACCGGCGCCGTTGCCCCACCGCACGGTGGGCCGGCGCAGGATCCGCAGCGGCACGAGCGGGGCGGTGGCGCGCAGCTCGACGACGACGAACGCCGCGAGCAGCAGGATGCCGGCCAGGCCCCAGCGCCAGTCCTGCTCGATGATCGCGTAGACGCCGGCGAGCAGCCCGCCGGTGACGGTCAGCGCTCCGGGCACGTCCAGCACGGGCGGTGCGGCACCCGCGACGGGGCCACGAGACCGGGCGTGGGGACGAGGATGGCGAGTGCCACGGGCAGGTTGATGAGGAACGCCGCGCGCCAGCTGATCAGGCTCACCAGCGCACCCCCGACCAGGGCGCCGACGGTGAAGCCGCCGGAGAGGATGGCGCCGTTGAAGCCGAGCACGCGGTCGCGGGCCGCGCCCTCGTCGAACTCGGTGGTGAGCAGCGACAACGCTGCGGGGGTGGACATGGCGGCGGCGCGCCCCTGGAGCACGCGGGCCGTGAGCAGGACCTCCGGGGTGGTCGCGAGGCCACCGAGGGCGGAGGCGCAGATCAGCAGGACCATGCCGCCGAGGAACACCCGGCGTCGGCCGAGCAGGTCTGCGAGCCGGCCGAAGAGCAGGGTGAAGCCGGCGGCCGGAAGTGCGTAGGCGGCGGCGATCCAGGGCAGGTCGGCGTTGCTCAGACCGACGCCGGCGCCGATCTCGGGCAGGGCCACGTTGAGGATGGAGAAGTCGAGCGCGAGCAGGAATCCCGCGCCCAGCAGGACGAGCAGGACGAGCGACTGGCGGCGGGTGAAGGCATGAGGGCGTGCTGGGGCAGACATGGGGCGTCCTAGGGCAGGAGTGGGTGGCCCACGCGAGTGGTGGACGGGTCCGGCCCGAGGGTCGGCGAAGGCGCCGGACGACCCATGAGGGATCGCCGGGTGCGGAAGGGTGCAGAGGGCCTAGCGGGCCTCGGCCTGCTCCTTGAGCCTGGCCAGGCGCGTGTCCCAGTCGGAGGCGAGGGCCGCGAGCCGGCTGGCGGTGGCGTCGAGCGTCTCGGGGCGCACGGAGTAGCGCACCTCTCGGCCGACGCGCCGACCGGTCACCAGGCCGGCCTGGTCGAGGACGGTGAGGTGCTTGACCACGGCCTGGCGGGTCACGGAGACCTGCGCGGCGAGGGTGGTCGCGGTGGCTTCGCCGAGCGAGCCCACCAGGTCGAGCAGTCGGCGGCGGGTGGGGTCGGCCAGCGCGACGAGCACGCTGTCCGCCCCACCGTCGTCGAGCGGTGCCTGCTCGGTCACGCGGCGGCCTTCTCGACGCGCGAACGGAAGCCGTCCAGGACCTCGATCCAGCCGTCGGCATTCTGCTGCTGGGCCTGGTCGATCTGCTCGGTGGCGCCGGCGAGCGAGCCGAAGCCGCTCTCGACGACGCGCAGCCGGGTCCCGTCCCCCTCGGGGGTCAGCGTGAACTCCACGAGGGTGCTGTTGTCGTCGCGGAGCTCCACGCCCGGGAAGGCGCTGGCCCAGCGATAGGCGAGGTAGGACGTGGGGTCGACCTTCTCGACGCGCACGGGGAACTCGCCGTACGCGCTGTTCTTGGCGAGGACGGAACGTCCCTCCTCGGCGACCTCGTCGGTCAGCGAGCCCTCGTCGGCGACCCACCAGCCGGGCTGGGCGACCATGGCCCAGACACGGTCCTGCGGTGCGGCGATGAGGGTCTCGCGCTCGATGCGGTCAGTGGTGATGGTCATCACTCTTTCGTGTCGGTGAATGATGTGCAACTCCAGCATTGCACTTGCCTCATCGATGCGCAACCCCCAAGTTGCGTATGGCGCAACCGCCCGCACCTCGGCCCTGCATGGACGAAACCCGCCCGGGGTAGGCGACCCGCATGACCAAGGGCAGAAGCACGCAGGCGAAGACCGCACGTCGGCTGCTCGAGCGGCACGGGACCACCTTGCCTCGGACGCGGGAATCTCCTTGCAGGACAAGCCCGCTCCCCTGTGGCAGCTGCTTGTTCTGAGCCTCCTGCTGTCGACGCGCATCCGCTCCGACATCGCGGTCGCCACGGCGCGCGAGCTGTTCGCCGAGGGGTGGCGGACCGCGGAGCACCTGCGCGAGAGCACCTGGCAGCACCGCGTGAACGTCCTCGGACGCGGGGGCTATCGCCGGTATGACGAGAGCACCGCCACCCGGCTCGACGACGCCGCCGCGCTGCTGCTCGACCGGTGGGGTGGTGACCTGCGCCGGCTGCGCGACGAGGCCGACGGCGACCCGCGCCGCATCGCGAAGTCCCTGCAGACCTTCGACGGGATCGGCCCGGCGGGCGCATCCATCTTCCTGCGCGAGGTGCAGGCGGTGTGGCCCCAGGTGCGCCCCTCCCTCGACAGGCTGGCCCTCGAGGGCGCCCGCGCGGCGGGGCTGCCCGACGACCCCGAGCAGCTCTCGAGCCTGGTCGACGGCGACGACCTCGCCCACCTCGCCGCCGCCCTGGTCCGCGTCGCCCGCGACCCCGCCCTCCTCGACCACCACAACGACGACGGCAACGACAACGACGCCTGACCCCCACGCCGACCGGTCAGTTCCCGACACCCCACCCCCGCCGACCGGTCAGTTCCCGACGCACGAGGCCGTCGGGAACTGACCAGTCGGTGGAGCCTGGATGACAGCCGGGTCGTCACACTTGCCCCATAGGACACGAACGGGGCCATGGGACACCAGGCGTCGTATGTGGCAAGCCAAGCCATTGGTCATGCCCCCATGCCGGCTGCCCACGCCGACTGCTCATGCGGCGGCGTCAGCGGGCGTCGTGGACCACGCGGCCCGCGACCACGGTGGCCGCGACGCGCATGTCCCGCAGCCGTGCGGCCGCCTGGACGCCACCACCACCGGACACCAGCGGGTCGGCGTCGAGCAGCACGACGTCCCCGCGCGACCCGACGCCGATCGTGCCCTGCCCGTCGGTGCTCGCGCCCAACGCTTCGGCCGGGGTGATGGCCTGCTCGGGGTGCCAGGCGGAGCGTTCGTCGGCGCTGCGGTGGACCGCCGCCGCCATCGCCAGCCAGGGGTCCAGCGGCGAGACCGGCGCGTCCGACCCCATCCGCAGCACCACCCCCGCGTCGATGAACGACCGCAGCACGAAGCACCGCTCGGACCGGTCGCCCCAGCACACGTCGGTGACGTCGCGGTCGTCGAGCAGGTGGGCCGGCTGCACGCTGGCGCGCACCCCGAGGCGCGCCATACGAGGCACGTCCGACCAGGTCACGAGCTGGGCGTGCTCGATGGCGCCGTGCGCCCCCGTCGCCTCGAAGGCCGCGAGCGCCTGCTCCACGGCCGCGTCGCCGATGGCGTGCAGCGCGATCTCGAGCCCGGCGCCGTGGGCGGTCGACAGCAGCGAGGTGAGCCGGTCGAGCGGGAAGTTGACCTTGCCGCGCGGGAACTCGAGCGACCCGGCGTCGACGTACGGCTCGCAGCAGTAGGCCGTGCGTGTGTTGAGCGAGCCGTCCGAGATGATCTTGAGCGGGCCCATCGTGATCAGGCTGGCCGCGAGGTCCTGCCCCGTTTGCAGCCCCGCCTCGACGACCGCGTCCAGCAGCTCGGGATAGACGGCGGGCCGCACCCGCAGCGTGTCCAGCCCGGCCGCGATCCGCTCCGGCCAGCGCGCATAGCCTGCGCCGAACTCGAAGTCCACGATCCCCACGACGCCGCGGGCGTTCGCGTCGGCGACGAGGTCGGCGACCGCCCCCTCGACGTCGTCATCCCCGGTCAGCTCCGACAACCTCCCGAACACCGGGAACCAGTCGTCCTCGTCCAGCGCGTGCCGGGTCGCGGGGGCGCCGAGTCGTTGCAGCGCAAGGGAGTTCAGCCAGCCGTTGTGCCCGTCACCGCTGACGACGACGACGGGGTGGTCGCCGCTGACGGCGTCGAGCTCGGCGACGGTGGCGGGCCGGGACCAGGTCGCGCTGCGGTGCCCCCACGCCGACACCACGGAGGTGCGGTCGGCGTCGGGCCGCTCGTCCAGCGACCGCACGTGCTCGGCCACGCGGGCCGTGACCTCCTCGGGCCCGGCCGTCCCCGACACGTCGAGCCGGCGGGCCATCAGCCCGGCCTGCGCCGAGTGGACGTGCTGGTCCCACAGCCCGGGGATCGCCTAGCGGCCCTCACCCTCGAGCACCGGGGACCCGTCGTCCGCGAGCCCCGGCCCGACCTGCGTGACGACGCCGTCGACGACACGCACGTCGACGGGTTCGGACCCCGCGTGCGCGGCAACGGTCTGGCCTGAGTCGAGCTCGCCTGCGGCAGAGGCCGTATGACGCCCGCCCAGCTCGGGCGGGGTCACCGGGACGAGGCGTACGTTGCGGACGAGCAGGGACGACACGAGGTCCACCTCCAGGGCGCGGCGTTGCGGCGGGACGATCCGCCTCTGCAATCTAACGTTCCGTGGAGCGGTCGCCCCAGTCGTGGGAGCGGCCCTGCCCGATCCAGAGTGGTCGCACATCCGACATCAAGGTCACCCTGACGTCGGACGTGTGACCACTCTGTGCCGGCCGTCAGACGGGGAGTCGCTCGCCCGGCGGCCGCGGGTGCACGACTGGCGGGGGTGCGACCTGCGTCACCTCAGGTGGCCGCGGTCCCCCTGGTCGAGGATGAGGTCGGCCGCGTGGTTGATGACCTCCAGTCGCGTGCGCCGGGGGTGGTCCGCGGCGAGGAAGTGGCTGCCGATGGCGACGCAGTAGGCCAGCAGCGCGCGCGCCTCGACCTCGTCGGGGTCGTCGCAGAACGTCGAGATGGCGTCGCGCGACAGCTGGATGCGCCGGTTGTCGACCCGACGCAGGCGCTCGGCGACCTCCGGGTCCCGGCGCGCCCAGGTGCGGATGGCCAGGTCGACGGGCAGCAGCCGGTCGTTGGAGAAGGTCAGCCGGCCCGCGGTCCGCACCTGGTCGAGCAGGTCGCCACCCTCGGCCTGCACGCGATCGATCACCTCGTCGACCGCCTCGCGCTCCCACGTGTCCAGCATCTCGGTCAGCAGCGCCTGCCGGTCCTGGAAGTAGCCGTAGAAGCCGCCCTTGGTGACCCCGAGCCGCTTGGCCAGGACCTCCACGCGCACCGCGTCCACGCCTCCGTCGGCCAGGACGCGCAGCCCTTCGTCGATCCACTTCTCTCGCGGGGTTCGCAGGGCACCCATCTCGTATGACGCTCCTCGGTCAGCTGTGCGTGCGGGCACGTCGGGCCGGACCCGCCATGTGCGGCATCGTATAACCTCGGCGGGCGCGATGGCCGTGCGGCGCGCCCTGCCGACGGCGGGCACGACGAGGCGGTCGGTGCGGCGGCCCTGCTCGTCGAGGACCCAGCCCATGCGCTTGACGGAGCGCAGCAGGAGCAGCGACTCGACGTGCTCGAGCCACGGCAGCCGCCGCCCCAGCGTCTCCTCGAACGCCGCGACCCCCGCCACCGAGCGCCCGAACACCGAGAACACCAGGTTGACCTCCCCCATCACGCCGAGCATGAGCCGCAGCTGGGTGAGCGTCGACAGCAGCGTGACGGTGCGGGCGAGGTCGGACGGCGGCACGCGCACGAACACGCGGAGGTCACCGGCCAGTCGGCGGCGTCGTGCGCCAGGTCGCAGCGGAAGGCCAGGGCTCCCGACGCGACGAGGCGGTCGAGGTGCCGGCGCCGCCCGCCTGCTCGCCGACCGCCGCCACGAGCTGCGCGGCGACGTGGTCCTCATGTTCCAGCCCGGCGAGGAGATGCGCGACGGCGCCGCCCTCATGATCGCCGAGGGCGTCCTGGACGCCGCCGGTCGTCGCGCCGACGCGGCCTACGCGATCCACGCCTTCGCGGCGACCGTGCCCGGCGGCCACGTCGTGAGCCGGCGCGGCGCCATGCTGGCCGCCGCCGACGGCTTCGAGGTCGTCGTGGAGGGGCGAGGCGGTCACGGCTCCGCGCCGCAGCACGCGCTCGACCCCGTGCCCGTGGCCTGCGAGATCGTCATGGCCCTGCAGACGATGACCACGCGCCGCTTCGACGTCTTCGACCCCGTCGTCGTGACCGTCGGCAGCCTCCGGGCCGGCGACGCCCCAACGTCATCCCCGAGGACGCCCGCCTGGTCGCCAGCGTCCGCTCCTGGTCCACCGAGCCCGCGCCCGCTTCCGCGAGCTCGCCGGGCAGCTCGCCCGGGGCATCGCGCAGGCCCACGGCATGACCGCCCACGTGTCCTACCTCGACGGCTACCCGGTCACCCACACGTCCGCCGACGAGACCGACTTCGCCGGCACCGTCGTCGCGGACGTGCTCGGCGAGGACACGTTCTCCCTTCTCCCACAACCGTTCTCGGCCTCCGAGGACTTCTCCCGGGCCCTGCAGTCCGTCCCGGGCACCTTCCTGGGACTCGGCGCCACCCCTGCCGGCCTGAACCCCGCGAGCGCGCCGTTCAACCACAGCGCCCACGCCGCGTACGACGACGACGTCCTGCCGCTGGGCGCCGCCATACACACCGAGCTGGCCATCCGCCGGCTGGCCACGCTCCCCTCCTGAGCCTCTCCACCTCACCCATCGAGGAATCCCATGTCCGCCACCTCCCTGCCCCTCGGCGCCTCCCCCTCGCGCCGCCCCGCGAGCGCAGCGCCCGCCAAGCCGACCTCGACCCGCCGCACCCTCGTCGGCACGGGCATCGGCAATGCGATCGAGTGGTTCGACTGGAGCATCTACTCCAGCTTCGCGCCGTTCTTCGCCGCCAGCTTCTTCGTGTCGACCGACCCGATCTCGGCGTTCCTGTCGACCCTCGCGGTGTTCGCCGTCGGCTTCGTCGCGCGCCCCCTCGGCGGGCTCCTGTTCGGCCGGGTCTCGGACCGGCTGGGCCGCAAGCGCGCCCTCGCGATGACGATGGCCCTCGGCGCGTTCGCCAGCCTGATCATCGCGATCGCCCCGTCCTACGCGATGGTCGGCGTCTTCGCCTCGGTGCTGCTGTTCGTCGCCCGCGTCCTGCAGGGCCTGGCGCACGGTGGCGAGCAGCCGGCCGCGCAGGCCTACCTCGCGGAGGCCGCCCCGCCGGAGCGTCGCGGCCTGTGGTCGACCCTGATCTACTTCTCCGGCACCATCGGCGCGAACTTCGGGCTGGTCCTGGCCGCCGTCCTGTCCGCCACGCTCGGCCGCGCCGACATGACCGCGTGGGGCTGGCGCATCGCCTTCGTCATCGGCGCCCTCGGCGGGCTGTTCGCGCTCTACATGCGCTCGCGGATGAGCGAGACCGAGGAGTTCACGCGCACCGAGCCCACCATCGCGCAGGACCGCCCCAGCCTGGCCCACGAGATGTGGGTGCACCGCCGCTCGGCGTTCCAGGTGATCGGTATGACGGTCGGCCCGACCGTCTCGTACTACCTCTGGGTCGTGGCCGCTGCGGGCTACTCGATCGCGGTCCTCAAGGCCGACCCCACGCAGACGCTGATCGCGAGCGTGGCCGCCAACACGCTGTTCCTCCTGTGGCTGCCGCTGTGGGGCATCCTGTCCGACCGGATCGGCCGCAAGCCCGTCATGATCATCGGCATCGTCGGCCTGATCGCCCTGTGCGTCCCCCTGTCGGCGATGATCGACGGCACCCCGATCAAGCTGTTCCTCGCGATGACGATCGCCCAGGTCTTCGTCGCCGCGCCGTGCGCGATCTCGCCGGCGATCATGTGCGAGATCTTCCCCACCCGCATCCGCACGATCGGCGTCGCGCTCCCGCTGTCGGTGGCCATTGCTATCTTCGGTGGGACGAGCCTCTACCTGCAGACCTACCTCACCCGGGCCTACGGTCCCCAGGCCTTCTCCTACTACGTCATCGCGCTGCTGCTCGTGAGCGCAGCCACCGTCCTCACGCTCCCCGAGACCCGCGGACGCGTGCTCACCGACGAGACGGCCTGATCCGGCCGTCCCCGCCCCAGGTCGGGCCGGCGCGCCAGCGCCTCCGGCATACAGCAAGGAGCCCCAGCATGAGCACCACCAACCAGCAGATCCGTCTCGTCGAGACCTATGCCGCGCACAACTATCACCCGCTCGAGATCGTCCTCACCGAGGGCGAGGGCGCGTGGGTGACCGACGTGGACGGCCGGCGCTACCTGGACGCGCTGGCGGGCTACTCCGCGCTCAACTTCGGCCACCGCCACCCGCGGCTCGTGGCCCGGGCGCACCAGCAGCTGGACCAGCTCACCCTGACCAGCCGGGCGTTCCACAGCGACCAGCTCGGGCCGTTCGCCCGCGACCTCGCCACGCTCACCGGCAAGGACATGATCCTGCCGATGAACACCGGAGCCGAGGCCGTCGAGACCGCCGTCAAGGTGGCCCGGCGCTGGGGCTACGACGTCAAGGGCATCCCGGCCGACCAGGCCAACATCGTCACCATGGAGGGCAACTTCCACGGCCGCACGACCACGGTGGTGTCCTTCTCCACCGACGACATCGCGCGGCGGAGCTATGGCCCCTACACCCCCGGCTTCCGGGTGGTGCCGTATGGCGACCTCGAGGCCCTGGACCAGGCGATCGACGAGCACACGGCCGCGGTCCTGCTCGAGCCGATCCAGGGCGAGGGCGGGGTGCTGATCCCGCCGGCCGGGTTCCTGCCGGGCGTGCGTGACCTGTGCACCCGCCACGAGGTGCTGATGATCGCGGACGAGGTGCAGTCCGGCCTCGCCCGCACCGGGCGGACGTTCGCGTGCGACCACGAGGACGTCGTGCCCGACATCTACGTCATGGGCAAGGCGCTCGGCGGCGGCCTGCTGCCCGTGTCGGCGATCGCGGCGGACCACTACGTGATGGACGTGATCACGCCCGGCTCGCACGGCTCGACCTTCGGCGGCAACCCGCTGGCCGCGGCCGTGGGGCACGAGGTCGTGCAGATGCTCCTCACCGACGAGTGGAACGACCGCGCCCGCGTCCTCGGCGACTACATGACCCCACGGCTCAAGGCCCTGCGCGAGCACGGCGTCCTCGAGGTGCGGGTGCGCGGCGCGTGGGCCGGCCTCGACGTCGACCCCCACCTGATGACGGGCTACGAGCTCTGCCACCGCATGGCCGGTCACGGCGTCCTCGCCAAGGACGCCCACGACTCGACGATCCGCCTCGCTCCCCCGCTGGTCGCGACGACGGACGACATCGACGTGATGGTCGACGCGATCGAGAAGTCCCTCCGCGCCTGACCCACGCCGCGCGGCCGGCGCCGCCGGTCGCCGGTCGCTGGTCGCTCACGCGGACGCCGGTCGAGAGGGCACAGATCGCTCTCCTGACCGGCGTTTCGCTGCCACTCTTGCCCTCTCACCCCGCGCACCTGCTCCCCGGCGTGTCCGCGCGCACCTCGAGGGGACGCAGCTGTCGCGTAGCACGGCGTGTCGCGGACGTTTGCGTCCCCTCGCCGCCCACCTCGGCGGCCGCGCGTGCGCTTCGTGCTGGCCCGACGCACCTTTGACGCGGCCCAGCGCTGCCAACCCTCGCCCCGGAGGCCACGCTCACGTGGCGTTGCGGGAACTCACCGTCCGGAGCCGCAGGGAAACCTGTCGCGCTCGCTGATCGTCAGGAGCCAGGACGCCGCCCGTCAACCCTCCTGACGCCGTCACGGCCGCACGCTCCAGGCGGTGACCTCATTGCTCGGCCGCACTTGCCCCATAGGACAACTGGCCTGTCACGAGACAGCACGTGTCGTATGTGGCAAGTCCCGCCCTCTAGACCTGCCGCACCCCGGCCGCCCCCCGGCCGCAACTCCAGCACCCGCTCACGCACCCTTGCCACCCGTCAGCGGGCGCCTCCCCTGCCCGTCACGCCGAGTGCTTCATCGAGAATCCTTGGCGCGCAAGGCATCCCACGCTTGGACGGCCCCCGCGACGACCACCAACACCCTCACGCGTCGCTCATGGGCCCACCCCTGCCACGCCCCTGCAGGACCGGCTCATGACGGACGACCGCGAGCGTCGGGCCCGGGCCAGACGTCAACCAGGATTGACGACATACGGACGTCAACGTAGATTGACGCCAGGTCGCCGCGAGGAACGGACACGAGATGGGTGAGCAGCCGATGAGTGCACTGGTGAGCCAGGCCGGCGACGACGACCCGCTGCGTGCGCTGGCCGCCGTCGCCGAGCTGCACCGCGAGATCAACCGCACCGAGGCGGTGGTCGTGCGCCGAGCGAGGACCAAGGGTGCGTCCTGGGCGCAGATCGCCGGCGTGCTGGGCGTGAGCAGGCAGGCGGTGCACAAGAAGTACGGCGGGACGCGGTTCGGCAAGGGCTGACGCGCCCGTCGACGCATACTGCGGAGATGGGGAACGTCCCGCACAAGCTGATGACCTATCTCGGCTTCACGATGCCGCCGTCGGGCCCCGGCTACCGCTGGTCCGGCAGCTGGGCGGTTCGCTACCAGGTGTGCGATCGCTGCGGCGCTCGAGTCGGCGCCGCCGAGGAGTCCCAGCACGACGCCTGGCACGCCCAGCTCGGCCGCTGACGGGCGCTGACGGACGCTGACCGGGCGCGCAAGCGCTCCCCACTGCCGATCGGCCGGATGGCGCCTAGGCTCGATGGATGGCTACCTCCCTGCAGCCCGTGGCGGACGGGGTGCACCTCGCCTCTCTCGCCCCGCTCAGCATGTTCAACTCCGTGGTCCTCGACGGGCCCGACGGTGACATCGTCATCGACTCCGGCCCCGCGTGGTCGGGCAAGCGCCTGGCGCGGCTGCTGCGGGGCCGCGACGTCGGCCGCCACGTCGTCACGCACGCCCACGGCGACCACGTCGGCTCGAGCGCCTGGCTGTGCAGCCACACCGGCGCGCCGCTGGCGATGAGCGAGCTCGAGGCCGACGACTTCGAGCGCGGCAGCATCGCCTACCACGCCGGGCTCTCCGGGCGACTGATCGTGCCCCGTATGACGCGCCAACGGCACCGCGTCGACCAGCGCCTCACGGAGGGCGACCAGGTCGGCAGCTTCACGGTCCTGCCGCAGCCCGGCCACAGCCCCGGCCTGCTGGCCTTCTGGCGCGAGTCCGACCGCGTCCTCATCGTCGGGGACGGGCCGACCAACATCTCCAACGACCCCACCTCGCCCCGGTGGATGAAGCTGCCGGCCAGCTGGCACCACGACCCCGCCGGAGCGGTGGAGTCCCGCCGCCACCTCGCCGAGCTCGAGCCCGAGCTGATCGTCTCCACGCACGGCCGCCCGGTGCGGGGCGTCGACCGCTGGCTCGACGGCATCCGCAACCACGCGCACTGACCCACCGCCTCGAGGAACGGAACCCTCATGACCGTCACCGACCAGCTGCTCACCAACAACGAGACCTACGCGCAGGGCTTCGAGGGCCCGCTCCCCCTGCCGCCGTCCAAGCACGTGGCGGTGGTGGCGTGCATGGACGCCCGGCTCGACGTGTCCCGCGTCCTCGGCATCGGTGAGGGCGAGGCGCACGTCATACGCAACGCCGGAGGCGTCGTCACCGAGGACGTCCTGCGATCCCTGGCGATCAGCCAGCGCCTGCTGGGCACGCGCGAGATCGTCCTGGTGCACCACACGGACTGCGGGATGCTGACGTTCACCGACCAGGCCTTCCGCGACGACCTGGAGCAGGAGACGGGGACGCGGCCGGGCTGGGAGTCCGCAGCGTTCACCGACCTCGACGCCGACGTCCGCTCCTCGATCGCCCGGATCGTCGCCGATCCCTATGTGCCGCAAACGGACTCGATCCGCGGCTTCGTCTTCGACGTGGCGACCGGTCGCCTGCGCGAGGTCGACGCCTGATCGAGAGGCAGAGCCCGTATGCCGCCCGCCCCGCCCCTCGCCGCGAGAGGACGAGAAGTGCTCCTCCGAGCGGCGTGTCGCAGCTGTCTGCGTCCCCTCAGGAGTCCTTGGGGCGGTTGTGCCGCTCGCGGAACCGACGCTCGCTCTCCCCGTTGAAGTCGGGGTCGTCACGCAGGATCTGACGGAACAGCTGGACGAAGAGGTAGAGGGACCACAGCCCCAGGGCGACCTTCAGCACCAGCCCGAGCGTCTCGAGGTCACCGCCTCGTGGGAACGCCAAGGTCACGACGACGAAGAGCGTGCCGACACCTATGGGGCCTGCCACCGGGGGCCAGGAGGGCTTGTCCATGGGGCCAGGCTAAGCCGCCCCGCCCAGGGCCGGTGTCGCGCGAGAACCCCCGGCCCGCGGCGGGTCGGGGGCTCTCGCAGGCAGCGGGGTCAGATGGACGGGTCGTCCGTCGCCTCGCGGTCGGAGTGAGGGACGTTGCTCTCGTCCACGTAGGCCTCGTGCTCGCCGCCCTCCTGGGGCCGCGCGCCCTCGTTGTCCCCCTCCTTGGGGATCTCGAACGCTGCATCGGTGGGAACGCTCATGGTCAGTCCTTTCGCCTGCGGGATCGGAGACTTCAGTCTGCTACGGAATGACGGCGCGCAGGGGCTGCGTTGTCGCCCACGTCTCCGAGACCGCCGCAGCAGCGGTGCGTCCCGACCCGCACGACAGACATCACGACAGACATGGGGTTCCTGATGCAGACCGTCCTCGGCGCGAACGGCCAGATCGCCGTGGAGCTGACCCGCGAGCTCTACCGCAGCCACACGCACGACATACGGCTGGTCAGTCGTCACCCGCAGAAGGTGCACGACACCGACGAGCTGGTGGCCGCCGACCTGACGGACGCCGAGGCCACGTCGCGCGCCGTCGCGGGGAGCGAGATCGCTTATCTGACCGTGGGTTTGCCGCTGGACTCGCAGCTGTGGGAGGAGCAGTTCCCCACGATGATGCGCAACGTCATCGACGCGTGCGTCGAGCACGTCACCACGCTCGTCTACTTCGACAACACCTACATGTATCCGGGCAGCACGGCCCCGCAGACCGAGTCGACCCCGTTCGCGCCGAACGGCCGCAAGGGGCGGGTGCGCGCCGAGATGACCTCGCTGCTGCTGCGGGAGATGGGGGCGGGCCGGATCGACGCCGTCATCTGCCGGGCGCCGGAGTTCTACGGCCCGGGCCTGACCAGAAGTTACACCAACACGCTGGTGCTCGACCGGATCAAGGCGGGCAAGCGGCCACTCGTGCCGGTCAACGCGGACGCCGTGCGGTCGCTGATCTGGACGCCTGACGCCAGCCGCGCGATGGCGCTCATCGGCAACACCCCCGATGCCTACGGGCGGACCTGGCACCTGCCCGTCGACCCGCACCGCCTGACCTACCGCCAGCTCATCGCGGTCGCGTCGGAGGTGACCGGCCGGCGCATCCCGTTCACCGTCCTGCCCGTCGCGGCGTTCCGGCTCGGCAGCCTCGTCTCCCAGCCCCTCAAGGAGATGAGCGAGCTGCTGCCCCGCTACCGGGGGGACAACGTCTTCGACTCCTCGGAGTTCACCCGCCGCTTCCCCGACTTCGCCGTCACGACCTATCGCGACGGCATCGCCCAGGTCCTCGGCGAGAGCCGCTAGAGCCGGCCGGTCAACAGCCCGGCCGTCCGTCACCAGCTGGTTGCCGGGCATCGGATTGCCATTGCCACTCACCGGACTTCGGCCGTATGCCGACGCCGCCGCCAGCCGGTCGCCGCGGTGATCGGCGATGCTGGGCGCATGGAGTACGTCTCCAGAGTGCCGCGGCCGCCACTGGACGAGCTGATCGACGACCTCTACTACCTGGAGGGCGCGCCGCCATACGCCCGGTTGCGGCTGCCGCCGTCGCCGGCGGCGTTCCTCGTCGTCAACCTCAGCGACCCCTTCCGTATCCGCTCCGGCAGTGGCGCCGAGGCGGAGGAGTACTCCGACGGCTGCGTGGTGACGACGCCCACCCGCGCCATCGAGTTCGGCTACCCGGTCAGCACCCGGTCCGTGGGGGTGCACTTCAAGCCGTGGGGGGCGACCTCGTTCCTGCCGATGCCGGCCGGCGAGCTGTGCGACCGGCCGGTGACGATCGAGCAGGCGTGGGGTCGGTCGGCCAGCGACGAGCTGCGCGACCGGCTGGCGACGGCAGCCGGCCCGGCGGAGATGCTCGCCCTGCTCGAGGACGAGCTGATGGGACGGATGCGCGCGACGACCGGTCTCGGGCTGGTCCGCCACACCAGTCGGGTGATCGCGTCGACCCGCGGGGTGGTCGTGGTCGGGGACCTGAGCGTGGCAGCCGGCGTCAGCAGCACTCACCTGGCCCAGCGGTTCAAGGAGATCATCGGAGTCACGCCCAAGCGGCTCGCCCGCAGCTACCGCTTCGCCGCTACCCTGCTCTCGCTCGACCCCGCCGAACGGATCGACTGGGCCGACCTCGCGGCCGGGGCGGGCTTCTTCGACCAGGCCCACTTCGGCCACGAGTTCCGCGAGTTCACGGGACTCACACCCACGGAGGATGTCGGCGTCCGTCAGCGGTTCCTGCGCGAGCATCCCGGTCACGTGCTCGACAGCTGGTCGCTCCCGAACGATTGATTTCTTACAAGAGCCGCAGCTCCCCCGCCCCTAGCGTGAGTCCCCCCAACACATACAGAGGAGCACGCCATGGGCACGGTAGTCATGTATGCATCGGTCTCGGTCGACGGCTTCGTCGCGGACGAGAACGACCAGCCCGGGCCGTTGTTCGACTGGCTCGTCAGCGGGGACGTCCCCCTGGACGCGAGCGGTGCCCTGACGGTGTCGCAGGCGTCCCACGACTACACCCGGCCCTACTGGGACAGCATCGGGGTGACCGTCGTCGGCCGCCGAGTCTTCGACCTGACGGACGGTTGGGATGGGACACCTCCGAGCGGGATCGAGCACGTGGTGGTGGTCACCCACAGGCCGCCGCCCGACGGCTGGAACCCCACGGCACCGTTCCACTTCGTCGACGGGGTCGAGGCCGCCGTGGCCAGGGCGCAGGAGCTCGCGGGTGACCGCATCGTCGAGGTCGCCGCGGGCGACGTCGGTGGCCAGGCCCTGGTGGCGGGTCTCGTCGACGAGGTGCGCATGGACGTGGCGCCGGTCGTCCTCGGCTCCGGCAGGCGCTACTTCGGGTCCATCGACGCGCAGCACCTCCTGGAGGATCCTGACGTGGCGCTCGTCGGCAACCGGGTGCTGCACCTGCGCTATCGGGTGCGCCGCTGACCGGCAGACCCAGCCCTCGGGGTGCAGAGGTGGTTGCCTCAGCGTGCGAGCGCGAGCGTGCCGGACATCCCGATCATGAGCTCCACCGGTCGCCACCAGCTCCGCACGAGCGGAGGGGCCCCAACCGGTCACACAGAGCGACCACACAAAGTGCTTGACGGTTGCTTTGTGTTACATCAGTCCCCCAGGCAACTACTCTGGTCGTATGCCGGTCCCTCCCTCTCCCACCGAGCGCGACGTCGAGGCGCCCGACGCGGGCCCTGACGGTCACGCCCTGCCCCGACTTCGACGCCGGTGGCTCAAGCCTCTGGCGTGGACGCTCGCCGCCGTCCTCGTGCTGTGCGCCGCCGCGGTCGGCGGCTATGCCTGGCACCTGCGCCGGACCGTGTCCGACAACGTGCAGCGCGCGCCCCTGCTGCCCGACGCGCCGGCCGAGCACCGGATCGTCCCGCAGGACGACAAGGGCAACCTGGTCGACAGCAGCGGCAAGGTCGTGACGGACCAGCAGGGCAAGCCGGTCGACGCCGGGGCCGCGCACGTCGATGCGAAGGGCCAGATCGTCGACCAGCAGGGCAAGCCCATCCTGTCCGGCGGCAAGCCCATCCTCGGCACCGCCTCGGAGGAGGTCGCGCAGCCAAAGAAGGTGGCGACGTCGAAGAACTCGCTCAACTACCTCGTCCTGGGCAGCGACTCTCGCGGCTCCGACCAGGGCCGCTCCGACGTGATCGTGGTCGCCCACGTGTCCGACGACCGCAAGCGCGTCGACCTGATCCACTTCCCGCGGGACCTCTACGTCAGCATCCCGGGGCGGGGCAAGAACAAGATCAACGCGGCCTACGAGATGGGTGGCGCGCCGCTGCTGGTGCAGACGATCCAGCCGCTCGTCGGGGTGCCGATCGACCACGTCGCGACGATCGACTTCAACGGTTTCAGGTCGATGACCGACGCCATCGGCGGCGTTGACGTCCCGACCGAGTCCGGCGTCCGCCACTTCGACGGCACGCAGGGCCTGGCCTGGGTCCGCGAGCGCTACGGCCTCAACCAGGGAGACATCAGCCGGGGCAAGCGGCAGATGGCCTTCATCCGCGCGGTCCTCACCAAGGGCCTGTCCCGCGACGTCCTGCTGAACCCCCGGAAGTTCTCGAGCTACCTGGACGCCGGCACGCGCAACATGACGGTGGACAGCGGCTTCACGGTGGACGAGATGCAGAAGGTCGCGCTGAGCATGCGCAACGTGCGCGGCAGCGACATCCACACGACGACCGCGCCGTGGGTCGCGGCCGAGCCGGGCCCCAACAACATGTCGATCGTCGTCATGAGCCGCAGCCAGATGTCCAAGCTGGCCGAGCACCTTCGCACCGACTCGATGGCGACGTATGTCGACAACGTGTCGCCCAAGCAGGGTTTTGGCGGGTAGGTCCTACCTCGCCCCCGTTTTACCCGATAGCATCACGCTCAGTATTCAGATGTGCGCCGACTGTAAGGTCAGCGCCCGGGAGAAGAGAGACTCCTCGTGGACCTGCAGGACTACCTCCGCGTCGTGCGGAAGCGTTGGCGCATCATCGTCGCGGTCACCTGCCTCGCAGTGCTGGCCGCCGCCGCCCTGACGATCCTCACGCCCCGGACCTACCAGTCCACGGCCCAGCTCTTCATCTCGACGGCCAACAGCGAGACGACCGCCGAGCTGGCCCAAGGCAGCACCTTCACGCAGAAGCAGATGAAGACCTATGCCGACGTGATCACCTCGCCCAAGGTGCTCGACCCCATCCACGACGCGCTGGGCGTCGACCGCTCGGCCAGCCTGGCACGCTCCGTCACGGCCACCACGCCTCCCGACACCGTGCTCCTCAACGTCTCCGTCGTCGACCGCGACAAGGCCAAGGCCGCTCGGGTCGCCAACGCCGTGGCCGAGGAGTTCACCTCGACCATCCAGGAGCTGCAGTCGGTCAAGGCCGGCCAGGAGAGCCCGGTCAAGGCCACCGTCGTGCGGCCGGCCACCGAGGGCTCCGCACCCGTCGCGCCTCGTCCTGCCCGCAACCTGGCCATGGGCCTGCTCCTGGGTCTGCTGCTCGGCCTCGGTCTCGCGCTGCTCCGCGACCTGCTGGACACCTCCATCAAGGGCGAGCGGGACGTCAAGGAGGTCACCGACGAGACGATCATCGGGGGCATCCACTTCGACCCCGACGCCAAGACCCACCCGCTCATCGTGCAGGGCGACCCGCAGAGCACGCGCGCCGAGGCCTTTCGCACGCTGCGCACCAACCTCCAGTTCGTCGACGCGGCCAACCACCCCAAGGTGCTGGTGTTCACCTCGTCGCTGCCGGGCGAGGGCAAGTCCACCAGCACGGCCAACCTCGCGCTGACGATGGGCGCCAGCGGCGCGCGCGTCTGCGTCGTCGAGGGTGACCTGCGTCGTCCGCGGCTGCTGCAGTACATGGGCCTCGAGGGCGGCGTGGGGCTGACGACGGTGCTCATCGGCGACGCCGAGCTGGACGACGTGCTCCAGCCCTTCGGACAGAACGTCCACGTCCTCGGGGCCGGACCGATCCCGCCCAACCCGAGCGAGCTGCTCGGCTCGGACCCCATGCGCGCGGTGCTCGACGAGCTGCGCCAGCGGTTCGACTACGTGATCATCGACGCCCCTCCGGTGCTGCCCGTCACGGACGCGGCGGTCGTGTCCCGTCTGGCCGACGGCGCCGTCATGGTCGTGGGTGCCGGGGTCATCAAGAAGGAGGACCTCAGCCGGGCCCTCGACACCCTGGAGACGGTGGGGGCGCGCGTGCTGGGGCTCGTCATGAACCGCGTGCCGACCAAGGGCGCGGACGGCTACTCCTACTACGGCGAGCGCTACGCCTATCGCTCGTCCGAGCCGGCCATGCCCGTCGAGCGCACACCGTCGGGGTCCGGCGCCCACCGGGAGTCGACGACGGTCTAGCGGCTCCCCGCGCCGGCACCGGCTCCCGCACCGAGGACGCGCAGCACCTGTGGCAGCGCGTCCTCGACCTGTGTGGACATGGTGTCGAAGACGTCTCGACCCTGACGGAAGGGGTCGACGACGTCGGCCTCCCTCGGCTCCAGCGGCGGACGCAGGCCTCGCTTCGAGGCGATCAGCGAGACCACCTCGTCCAGCCACGCACGGGCCGACGTGCGGCCCGGCAGCTCGTCGTCGGCCACACCCTCCGCGAGCTGAGCGAGGTCGCGCAGGGCGTGGATGCGCGACAGCGCCCGCGGGTAGAGGCGGCTGACGGCTCCCCGGTGGTCGCGGGTGGCCACGATGACGAGCTGGGCGTCCGACACCAGCTCGCGGGTGATGGCTCGCGCGCGGAAGTCCTCGCCCGCGCCGCCTGCCACCCCGAGCCGGGACAGCGCGTCGGGCTCCATGGCGGCATCCACCAGGGCCCCCGTCCCGGCGCTGCTGACCTCCACGGCCCCCGGGCCCCAGGCCCGATCCAGCTCGTGCTGCAGCCGCCGCTCGATGTAGGGCGACCGGCAGACATTGCCGGTGCAGACGGTCAGGATCCGGGCAGGCTCGCTCATGAGGCAACCGTATGCCGGAGCGTCCGAAACATCGCGCTCTATGACGACATCTGGTTGATACGGCAAAGACAATTCGTGACCAAATCCCCCACAAGGCCGTAGGGACGCCATTCGTCGGTTACTCTGAGCATACGTCCAGCTACCCTGCGTGACTCAGCAGGGACCCCCACAGGAGTGGCCCATGCTCGCCCCCCGGCGACGAGATCGGTTCGTCCGAGTGACCTGGTGCCTCATCGACGCCTCGGTCTGGGTCGTCGCGATCTACGCCGCCACCTGGCTTCGTCATGCCTACGAGCTGGAGCCGACCTTCGTCCGCAACACCGCGATCGTCGCGGGAGCCGCGGCACTGGGCCACGTCGTCGTGTCCTTCGCCACCGGCCCCTATCGCAAGGGGCACGTGCGGGGGTCCTTCGAGGAGGTCCTGGAGGTGGCGGCCACCGTCGCCATCGTGTGCTCCGGCCTCATGGCCTGGGCCATGACGGCCCGGCCCATCGTGGTCCCGCGCACCGTCCCGATCATGGCCGCGCTCATCGCCTCGCTCGCCATGATGGCGACCCGCTTCGTCATCCGGGCGGCACGCCAGCGGCACTGGGCGACCCTGGAGGGCAAGGAGCGGATCCTCGTCTTCGGCGCCGGCAACGGCGGTCGGCTGCTGATCCGCAACCTGCGTCACGACCCGACCTCCCCCTACATCCCGGTCGCCCTGCTCGACGACGACCGCGGCAAGCGACGGAGGTCCTTCGACGGCGTGCGGGTGAGCGGCGGGCGCAAGGACATCGCCAAGGTCGCCGAGAGGTACGACGCGGACAAGATGGTCATCGCCATCCCGAGCGCAGGCACCGACACCATCCGCGAGCTGCGGCAGGCCGCCATGGAGGCAGGGGTCAAGGCCTTGGTCGTCCCCACCATGAGCGCCATGGTGGGCCGCACCCCCACGTCGCACGACATCCGCGACATCAACCTGGAGGACCTCCTGGGTCGACGTCCGATCACGCTGGACCAGTCCAGCATCGCCACCACCCTCGAGAACCGCGTGGTCCTCGTGACCGGCGCCGGGGGCAGCATCGGCAGCGAGCTGTGCCGACAGATCGCCAAGTTCCACCCGGCCAAGCTGGTCATGCTCGACCGCGACGAGTCCGCCCTGCAGTCGGTGCAGCTCGACCTCGACGGCCACGGCCTGCTCCAGAACGACAGCATCGTCCTCGCGGACATCCGGGACCAGGAGGCCATGCAGCGGGTCTTCGGGCAGCACCGTCCCCAGGTCGTCTTCCACGCGGCCGCGCTCAAGCACCTCCCCCTCTTGGAGCGCTATCCCCTCGAGGCGTGGAAGTCCAATGTCCTCGGCACGCTGAACGTCCTTCGCGCAGCCCAGGCCTCCGGTGTCCAGACCTTCGTCAACATCTCGACGGACAAGGCGGCCGACCCCGTCTGCGTGCTCGGCTACAGCAAGCGCATCGCCGAGCGGTTGACCGCTGATGTGGCACAGCAGTCCGAGGGCCGCTACATGAGCGTGAGATTCGGGAACGTCCTCGGCAGCCGCGGCTCGGTGATCCCGGCCTTCACGCGACAGATCACGCAGGGCGGTCCGGTCACCGTGACGCACCCCGACGTGCAGCGCTACTTCATGCTCATCCCCGAGGCCTGCCAGCTGGTCATGCAGGCTGCCACCATGGGGGATCACGGGGAGGTGATGGTGCTCGACATGGGGACCCCGGTGCGCATCAAGGAGATCGCCGAGACCCTGATCGGGATGTCGGGTCGCCAGGACGTCGAGATCGTCTACACCGGCCTACGCCCGGGGGAGAAGATGTCCGAGGACCTCTTCAACGCGGCGGACGAGTCCCGCGTCACGGCGCACCCCCTGGTCACCAGCGTGGACGTGCCGCGACTGGACGGCACCACGGTGGACGGTATGCCGCTCACCCACGAGCGGGCCGCCGGGTGGATGCGCGGCTGCGCCCGGGAGGGCCAGGGGCCGCTGCGGCACCTCCAGGACGTGACCGCCCAGGACGTGACCGACACCGTGTCGAGCGCCTAGGGCGTGTCTCTTAAA
>NZ_DLOE01000035.1:0-9537 GCF_002479615.1 Arsenicicoccus sp. UBA7492
AGACAGGTTGACAACTTCCGTCGTTCGCCAGGCTGATGATCCCGCCCCCGGTAGGTCAGCCCTGGACGCCCTTGGCGCGCAGCCGCGCCTCGAGCACGGCCGCCTCCTCGGGCGTCGGCGCCGTCCCGCCGAGGCGGACCGGCACCAGGTGCTGCTCGGCCTCCGGCACGGGCGGGTAGGCGTCCTGCAGGGCGTAGAGCATCCGCGTGATCGTCTCGCGCACGTGCGCCGTCACCTCGACGACGTCGTCCTCGGGACGGACCCGGATCGGCTCGCCCACCGTGATGCCGATGGGCACGTTGCTGCGGCCGAGCCGCTTGGGGTGGCCCTTGGTCCAGACGCGCTGCGAGCCCCAGATCGCGACGGGCAGCACCGGTGCGCCCGTGGCCTGGGCCATGCGCACCCCTCCGGTCTTGAACGCCTTGGGCTCGAAGGACATCGAGATCGTCGCCTCGGGGAAGACGCCGACGATCTCGCCGGAGCGCAGGGCCTCCAGGGCGGTCTCGTAGGACGCGGCCCCGGCCGAGCGGTCGACCGAGATGTGCCGCATGCCGCGCAGCAGCGGACCGCTCACCGGGTGGCGGAACACGCTCTTCTTGGCCATGAACCGGACGAGGCGACGCGACGGGAGAGCCGCCAGTCCGGCATACGTGAAGTCGAAGTAGCCGGTGTGGTTGATCATCATCACCGCGGGACCCTGGCCGGGGACGTTGTCGCCGCCGGTGATCCGGAAGCGCAGTCCCTGCAGCGCGAAGACTCCCTTGAACGCCCCGATCACGGGGGTGTAGACCGGGTCCCGCCGCAGCATCTGCCAGAAGCTCGCCATGGCACGGACCCTACCGGTCGGTCACCCCTGCCCGAGGACGAGGGCCCCGGCCGCGAGCGGATTGGCCGTCATTGCTCGCGCTCTGGGATGATCGCGCGTATGACGACCGACACGCCCCGCACCCACGTCCCGGACAAGCCGTCGCTCGACGGCCTGGAGGACAAGTGGACGCAGGTATGGCGTGACCAGGGGACCTACCGCTTCGACAAGGCCCGGGCGATGGAGCTGCCGCGCGAGCAGATCTGGGCGATCGACACGCCCCCGCCCACCGCGTCGGGCTCGCTGCACATCGGCCACGTGTTCGGCTACACGCAGGCCGACTGCATCGCCCGCTACAAGCGGATGGCGGGCTACGAGGTGTTCTACCCGATCGGGTGGGACGACAACGGCCTGCCGACCGAGCGCCGCGTGCAGAACTACTACGGGGTCCGCGGCGACGCGACCCTGCACCACGACCCGGAGTTCCGCCCGCCGCACGAGGGTGCCGACGGCAAGTCGGTCAAGGCCGCCGACCAGGTCCCGGTCAGCCGGGCCAACTTCATCGAGCTGTGCGACATCCTCACGGTCAAGGACGAGGTGACCTTCGAGGACACCTTCCGCTATCTCGGCCTGTCCCTCGACTGGGACGTGCAGTACCGCACCATCGACGACCACTCCCGCGCCACCGCCCAGCAGGCCTTCCTGCGCAACCTCGCGCGCGGCGAGGCCTACCAGGCCGAGGCGCCGGGGCTGTGGGACGTGACCTTCCAGTCCGCCGTGGCCCAGGCCGAGCTCGAGGCGCGCGACTACCCGGGTGCCTACCACCGGGTGTCCTTCCACGACCCCGGCGGCGACAAGGTCTACATCGAGACCACCCGGCCCGAGCTGCTGCCGGCCTGCGTCGCGCTGATCGCGCACCCGGACGACGAGCGCTACCAGGGGCTGTTCGGGACCTCGGTGCGATCCCCGCTCTTCGACGTCGAGGTGCCCATCCTGGCGCACCCGGCCGCCGAGATGGACAAGGGCGTCGGCATCGCCATGTGCTGCACCTTCGGCGACCTGACCGACGTGCAGTGGTGGCGCGAGCTGCAGCTGCCCATGCGCTCGGTCATCACCCGCAACGGCCGCATCCAGGCGGAGACCCCGGACTGGATCAGGTCCGAGACCGGTCGCGAGATCTACTCCGAGATGGCCACCAAGACCACGCACTCCGCCCGCGAGGCCGTGGTCAACGCGCTGCGCGGCTCCGGCGACCTGGACGGTGAGCCCACCAAGACCCAGCGCAAG
The DNA here is from genome assembly GCF_002479615.1 of Arsenicicoccus sp. UBA7492. NCBI lineage: Bacteria > Bacillati > Actinomycetota > Actinomycetes > Micrococcales > Intrasporangiaceae > Arsenicicoccus > Arsenicicoccus sp. UBA7492. Next base: position 2,093 of record NZ_DLOE01000035.1, read on the forward strand.
GCCAACTTCTTCGAGAAGGGGGACAAGCCCCTCGAGATCGTGACCTCCCGCCAGTGGTACATCCGCAACGGCGGTCGTGACGAGGACCTGCGCGAGGCGATGCGGGCGCGCGGGCGCGAGCTCGACTTCCACCCGTCCTACATGCGGTCCCGCTACGACAACTGGGTCGGCGGCCTCAACGGCGACTGGCTGATCTCGCGGCAGCGCTTCTTCGGCGTGCCGATCCCCGTGTGGTACCGCGTGGACGAGCAGGGCGAGGTCCGCTGGGAGGAGCGGATCGTCCCGACCGAGGAGCAGCTGCCGGTCGACCCGGCCTCGCAGCCGGCCCCAGGGTATGACGAGTCCCAGCGCGGCCAGGCCGGTGGCTTCGTCGGCGACGCGGACGTCATGGACACGTGGGCGACCTCCTCGCTGACCCCGCAGATCGCGGCGGGCTGGCGCGCGGGCGGGCAGGGCTCGGACCCCGAGCTGTTCGCCAAGATCTTCCCCTTCGACCAGCGTCCCCAGGGGCACGACATCATCCGCACCTGGCTGTTCGCGACGATGGTGCGCGCCCACCTGGAGCACGGCTCGCTGCCGTGGACCGACGCGACCGTCAACGGCTGGATCCTCGACCCCGACCGCAAGAAGATGAGCAAGTCCAAGGGCAACGCCACGACGCCCATCGACCTGCTCAAGCAGCACGGGACCGACGCGATCCGCTACTGGGCCGGGGCTGCTCGCCTCGGGACGGACACGGCGCTGGACGAGGCGCAGATGAAGGTCGGCCGCCGCCTGGCCATCAAGCTGCTCAACGCCAGCAAGTTCGCGCTGTCCTTCGGCGAGGTCTCCGGGGACCTGACCGCGCAGGTGACCGAGCCGCTGGACCGGGCGATGCTGGCGTCGCTGGCCGAGGTCGTCGACACCGCGAGCGCGGGCTACGAGGCGATGGACTACACCCGCGCCCTCGAGGCCACCGAGACGTTCTTCTGGACCTTCTGCGACGACTACATCGAGCTGGTCAAGGACCGCGCCCACGGTGGCCGCGGCGAGGAGGGCGCCGCGTCCGCCCGCGCCGCGCTGCGCATCGCGCTCGACGTGCTGCTGCGCCTGTTCGCCCCCGTCCTCGTCTACGCTACCGAGGAGGTGTGGAGCTGGTTCCGCGAGGGCACGGTGCACCGTCAGCCGTGGCCGACCGCGGACGAGCTGAGCACCGTTGCGGCCCTGGGTGACTCGTCGCTGCTCGGCACCGTCTCCAACGCGCTGGTGGGGGTCCGCAAGGGCAAGTCCGAGGCCAAGGTGGGCATGCGCAGCGAGATCACCGCGATGACGCTGACGGCGCCGGCCGCCCAGGTCGAGCAGCTGCGTCTCGCCGAGGCCGACCTGCGCGCCACGGGCAACATCAGCGGCCTGACCTACGGCGAGGGCGAGGCGCTCGCGGTGAGCGACGTCGTGCTGATCCCCGCCGAGAAGCGCCCGAAGGCCTGACCCCCGCGACGCCGGCCTAGTCCGTCAGGTCCGTCAGCTCAGCCAGCTCGGCGAGGACGGCTGGGTCGCTGGTGCGATGCATCGAGCGCACTCCGTCGGCGTCGCGGACCACCAGGGTCGCCTCGCGCGCCCCGTCCTTGGCGTGCGTGATCGTCCAGGTCTCCAGGCCGTCCCGTATGCCGGCGCCCGCCGTCGGTGCGGTGTGCTGCCCCGGGGCACGGTGGGGCACGGTCGGCGCGGCGTCGAGCCGGCGCTGCACGGCGGCCAACTCGCCCGGTCGCCAGGCCCGTGGGGTGGTCGACCACAGCCCGACCGAGTACTTCGACAGCACTCCACCGTTGCCGGTGGTGAGCGCGAAGTCCCCTGGGGCGCAGCGCAACCGGCGGACGGCCTCGGCGATCGCATGCATGGTGTAGTCGTTGCCGGGGCCGCCGAAGTAGGGCAGCCCGCCGGTCAGCGTGAGCCCACGCGGGTCGTCCGGGGCGAGGCCGATCCCGTCGCACACCGACGACACGGCGACGGGGAAGCAGGAGTAGAGATCGAGGTGGCGCACCTCGTCCAGGCCGGTGCCCGCCACCTCCAGGGCGGACCGCACCGCGGCGACGCCGGCCGGGTAGGCATCGAGGTCCGGTCGCTCCAGCAGGGGCCGCTCGACCGTGTCGCAGTGCCCGTGCAGATAGACCCAACGGTCTTGCGGCACATCGAGGCTCGCGGCGCGCTCGATCGACGCGACGATCACGGCGGCGCCCTGGTTGACCAGGTCGCGCGCGACGAGGAGCTTGGGATAGGGCTCGGCCACCATCCGGTTACGCGGCGTCACGGTGAGCAGGTCTGCGGCAGAGAGGTTCTCGCGCAGGGCTGCGTGCGGGTGGTGGGCCGCGACCCGGGTGAAGGGCGCAAACAGCTCGCCCATCGAGGCTCCGTAGTCCGGGTCGTCCATCCCCGCCTGCGCCAGTCGGCGCTGCCGGGCCCGCTCGAGCAACGCGTAGAGGCGGGGGGCGTCGATCTGGCCGGAGTCGTCGAAGTCCACCAGCCCCTCGAGGCCGTGCCCGCGCCCCTCGTGCTGACCGCCCACGGCCTCGGACCAGCTCGGCCGCTCGGCCGCGGGGCGTGAGAGCAGGTGCCGCATGGTCGAGAGCGCCTCGGCGCCGCACGCCACCGCGACCTCGCAGTCGCCGCGGGCGATGCTCGCGGCGAGCTCTGTGACGAGGTGCTGCGAACCCTGCCCGCCGGCCACGTCGGTCAGGACGTGGCGCGGGCGCAGTCCTGTGCGCGTGGCCACCGATCGCGGCACGTTGTCCGAGCGGCCCAGCGGCGCGACGGCGTCCGGCGTCGAGACCTCGAACTGCGGGATGTCGGCCACCACGTCGACCGCCCGGCGCAACGCCCGCGCCCCCGCGCCCGCGCCCGGAGCGGCGTCCGCCAGGGCCTGCTCGACGGCCCGGGCCGCCAGCGCCACCGGTGACAGCGCGGCGTAGGCCGGGTCACCCAGCCGCTCGCTCCACTCCCCCACCCCGATGACGACCGGGGTGCGAGGGTTCAGGCCCACGGGCAGGCCGAGCACGGTCGCGGGGGCCACGGTCACGACGAACCTCCCCGTCCGACGACCGCCCCCACGGCCAGCCAGGGGGTGCTCCAGCCGGCCAACGACACCCGCCCGTCGATGAAGGCCGCCAGGTCGAGCTCCAGCACCTCGCCGGCGGACGGCTCGAAGACGTCCACCCCCGCACCGTCGGCGGCGGGCACGAGCATGGTCACGTGACGAGGCAGCCACCGGCTCCCGACATACAGCAGGACCGGTCCGTCCGAGGCGAGGGAGGCCTCCCAGGCGCGCAGGAGCTCCGCTCGCTCGGCTCGGCCGGCCCACCGGACGACGCGCCAGCGCACGGCCCGGCGACGCAGACCGAGCACCCGGGCCAGCTCGTGCCCCGCGCCCCACGGCGGCGTCCCGAGCGCGCGCGGCCACGGCAGCTGCCAGGACACGGGGCTCGCCAGCAGGCGGTTGGTGCGGTTGCGGACGACCAGCTCCTCGGGGACCAGGCCATGTCGCCGCACGCGTTCGGCATACGCCGGGTCCGTCAGCATGCGGGCCACCACCAGGCAGGTCGACCCACAGGTCGTGGGCGTCGACTGCCGTGGGGCCGGGACACCACGGCGCAGGGCGAAGGCAGGAGCCATGGGACCACCTCACCACGTCGGGGCGCCCGTGCCCACCCCGTCCCGGCGGGCGTGGCAGGATCACTGAGCACTGAGCACTGAGCACTGGGCACTGGGCACTGGGCCTGGTCACTGAGCACGGACCGACGGGGGTGGAGGCACGGTGAGGACGCAAGGACGCTTGGGGCTGCTGGCCGGCGCCCTGGCCCTGGTGACGGCCGCGCTCGTCTGGGCCACCGTGCGCGGCCCGGCCCTCGTGACGTCGGGGCCCCCGCCCACGGCGCAGCCCGAGCGCGAGGTGCAGGACCCACGGTCCCTGCCCGCCTCGGCGGTGGGCAGCCCTCCGGCGACCCCCGTCCGGCCCCAGGGCGGGGGCGGGTGGGACGGCCTGCCGGCCTGGCTCCCCTGGCTGCTCGTCGCGGCCATGCTCGTCCTCGCCGTGGTCGTCGCGCGCACGGTGGTCCGGCGGCTGCGGGCCCTGCCGCGCGACGATCGGGAGGACTCGTCGCTGGGTCCGGACCTGGTGCCCGAGCCTGTCCTGGACGAGGAGGCCGCGCGACAGCAGCGCGTCGCCCTGGCCGGCGGCACGCCCCGCAACGGCATCGTCGCGTGCTGGGTCGAGCTCGAGCGACTGGCCGCGGCCGCGGGCAGCAGCCGGCGCGAGGCCGAGACGTCCGCCGAGTTCACCCGCCGCGTGCTGGCGGAGCAGCACGTGCCCGAGGACGCGATCGCCGCCCTGGCGGAGGCCTACCGCGAGGCGAGGTTCTCCAGCCACGAGGTCGACGAGGAGCTGCGGAGCTCCGCCGGTATGGCGCTCGACCGCCTCCACGACGCCCTCCTCGCCCGTGGCACCGCTACCAGCACCGCGGCGACCGCCCCGAGCACAGCAGCGGCCCGCGACGAAGAGCGCCCATGAGCCGCACCCTGACCCGCCGCACCCTGACCCGCCGGGTCCTGGCGGGACTCGTCCTGTGCCTCGTGGTCCTGGGCGGCGCATCCCTGCTCGGCCTGCGGCTCCACCCCGTCGTCGTACCCGCCGCCATCGCGGAGATCCTCGCCACCTGGTGGCGCCTCGCGGACCGGGCGCGCGCCGAACGATCCGGCTGGTCCGCGCCGTGGGCCCGCGACCGGGAGGTCCGGCACACCCTCACCCACGACCGGCGCCTCAGCGCCCTCACCTGGGCGGTCCACGGCCTGCGCGACGGCCGCACCTGGGAGCGCACCCTGTCGCCGCTGCTGATCGACCTGGTCGACCACCGGCTCCTCACCCACCACGGCGTGGACCGCGCCACCGACCCCGACCGCGCCAGGGAGCTGCTCGGCCCCGAGCTCTCCCGCCTGGTCGACGACCCCCAGACCCCTCCGCGCTCGCAAGGAGCGCTCACCAGCCTGATCGCGAGGATCGAGAACCTATGAGCAGCAACGCTTCCCGCCCGACCGACGCCACGCTCACGTGCGTCCGGGTCCTCGATGCGGTCGAGACCGCCGTCGTCGGCAAGCGAGCGGGCCTCGAGCTCGTCCTCGCCGGCATCCTCGCGGGCGGCCACGTGCTGCTCGAGGACTACCCCGGCCTCGGCAAGACGCTGGCCGGGCGCTCGTTCGCGCAGGCGCTGGGCCTGACCTTCACCCGCGCCCAGTTCACCCCCGACCTGCTGCCCTCGGACCTGACCGGCTCCTTCCTCTACAACCAGGCCACCCACGAGTTCGAGTTCCGCGAGGGGCCGCTGTTCACCGGGCTGCTGCTCGCCGACGAGATCAACCGGACCCCGCCCAAGACCCAGGCGGCGCTGCTCGAGGCGATGCAGGAGCGCCAGATCACGGTGGAGGGCCGGACCTTTCCCCTGGCGGCGCCGTTCCACGTGCTCGCGACCGCGAACCCGGTCGAGCACGAGGGCACCTATCCCCTCCCCGAGGCCCAGCTCGACCGGTTCCTGCTGCGGGTGTCCTTCGGCTACCCGACGCCCGAGGAGGAGGCCGAGGTCGTGCGGGGCCGGCTCGCACGCCGGGCCGAGGAGCAGCAGGTCGAGCAGGTCCTCGCGCCGGGCGAGCTGCTCGACGCCCAGAGCGCGGTCGAGCTCGTCGAGGTCGACCATTCCGTCGTCGACTACTGCGTCGACCTGGTCGGTGCCACGCGCCGGCACGGCTCGGTCCAGGTCGGCAGCTCTCCCCGCGGCTCGCTGGCGCTCGTGACGGTGGCCCGTGCGTATGCCGTGGTGCAGGGCCGGGACTACGTCACGCCGGAGGACGTCAAGCACGTCGCCGTCCCCGCCCTCGCGCACCGCCTCACCATCAAGCCCGAGCTGTGGATGACGCAGGTGTCCGGCGTCACCATCGTGCGGTCCCTGCTCGACACCGTGCCCACGCCCGCCGCCCTCACCGGTGGCCACGGCCGATGACGGCACCCGCCCGGGGCGGCCGCCCCGACGCCGCGGCCCGGCAGGCGGCCTGGTCGGCGACGCCGCACCACCTCGCCGTCGTGGGGGTGGGGGTGGCCCTCGCGGTCGCCGCCGTGCTGGGGCACCGGACGGACCTGCTCGTGGTCGCCATACCGCTGCTCGTCGTCGCACTCCTGGGCGCGCTGGGCCGGCCCGAGCGACCCAGCCTGCTGCGGACGGGCGTCCGGTCGGACCGTCTGCGCGAGGGCTCCACGACCACGGTCACCGTGGACGTGGCGCACGACCCCCGCGCCGAGGCCCTGGGCGTCGACCTGGCGCCGAGCGACCGGCTGCGGCCCGAGGTGCGGCACGGCGCCACCAGCACCCTGCTCGAGGGCGAGCGGCACCACGGCGAGCAGCTGGTGTCGCCCGAGGTGTGGGGGCGGCACTCGGTCGGCCGCGGCGAGGTGCGCCTGTCGTCCGCCTGGGCGGCGCACTCCAGCCGGTTCCGGGCCGGCGAGGGCCACCGGCTGCTCGCGCTGCCCTCCCCCGAGCGGCTTCCGCTCCGGTCTGACCAGCTGCGGCCCGCTCAGCAGCTCGGCCGTCACCTGTCCCGCCGCGCCGGCGAGGGCTCGGAGTTCGCCGAGATCCGGGCCTTCCGCCCCGGTGACCGGATCCGGCGCATCCACTGGCCGACCTCCGCCCGCACCGGCAGCCTGCACGCCCGGACCATGTATGCCGAGCAGGACGCCCAGGTCATGCTGCTGGTCGACGTGCTCAGCGACATACCGCACGTTGACCCCGGCGTCCCGAGCAGCGTGGAGGCGGCGGTGCAGGCCGCGGCCCACGTCGCCGGGCACTTCACGACGGCCGGGGACCGCGTGGGGCTGCGCGTGCTCGGCGACACCGGTGTCCTGCCCGTCCCCGCCGGGACCGGCCGCCGCCACCGGCAGCGACTGCTCGGCGCCCTCGCCACCGTCGACCCCGCCAGCGACCGTCAGCCCGACGTGCAACAGCTGAGCCTGGGCCTCACGCCCGGATCGCTGCTGCTGGCCCTCACCCCGCTCACCTCGCGCGTCGTGGTCGACGCCGTGGTCGCCCTCTCGAGGCGCGGGCTGGACGTGGCGTGCATCGACGTCACCCCCACCGCCACGGTGGTCGACGAGGACGTCGAGACGATCGCCTGGCGCCTCCTCACCCTCGAACGCCGCCGCACGGCAGACCTGCTCGAGCACGAGGGCATCCCCGTCGTCGCCTGGCAGGACGCCTCCTCCGTCGAGGAGCTGCTTCGCCGGCTGCAGGCCCGTCACGAACGAGCCAGGGCATGAGCGGCACGAGGGCTACCAGAGGCGCGCGCGGCACGAGGGGCGCGCGGGCCGCGAGGGGGACGACGGGCGCGACCGGGATCGAGCGCGTCCTCACCCGCGATAGAGCCCCGTTGAGTGG
>NZ_DLOE01000007.1:0-98568 GCF_002479615.1 Arsenicicoccus sp. UBA7492
CTCGCGACGCGGACCACGGTCATCGCGGTTGAATCCACCGCGCTGCGAACGGTCGTCGCGGTCGAACGGACGACGCTCACCGCGGTCGAAGCCACCACGCTGCGGGCGCTCGTCACGGTTGAACTCGCGATGGGGGCCGCGCTCGTCGCGGGACTCGCTGCGGGGGCCACGCTCGGCATACGACCGCTCGTCGCGGTTGTAGGGGCGACGCTCGTCGTGGCCGCCGGTGGGGCCCTGGCCGCGGTGGGGCTTGCTCGGGCCACGACGGGCCTCGAGCTTCTTGGAGGTGCTCCAACGGGCCTTCTTGGGCGCGCCGGCAGAGGACTGAGGGGACATGAGCTTCCTAGCTGGGTGGTCGATAGGCACGCTTCGAGCCACCTGGCGAGGGCAACGATGAAGGCGAGCCTCAGGCTCCGCTGCTGGGAGCCCGGTCGGGCCGGTCGACGTGCTGCCGCCGGCTGCGTCTCGCTTCTCGTGGGCCGCTCCTGCTGAGCGGCCAAGAAAATATCGGGGGTCGGTCACCCCTGTGGCTTGCCCAGACCTAGCTGGGGCCCTGTCCATCCGGACGGTGCGCCACGGCCACGTCGTGGTGGTCCGAGGACCGGTCGACGCGAGCCGCACAAGCGAGACTGCTGACGCCAGTCTATCAGGTGCCCGACCGTGCGCCCGACCGCGCCCGGTCCTGTCCGCCGATGACCGACCACAGGGCCACCGCGACGACGATGCCCGCCAGGTCGGCCAGCACGTCGCGCCAGTCCGCGGACCGGTGGGGCAGGACGGACCCCTGCAGCCACTCCGAGACGGGCGCGTGCGCGACGCTGACCAGCACCAGAGGCACCCGCGACAGGCCGCCAGCCAGGCCGGCGAGCACCGGCAGGCCGAACATCAGCGCGTGCGTGACCTTGTCCCACCCCGCGAGCGCCGACACGGCCGCCGGCGGGCTGGGCCAGTAGAGGCCGACCAGCTGCACCACCACCGCCAGCGCGAAGGCGATCAGCAGCACGGCTCGGGTGCGACGAGGGCGGTCCATGGGGCGCCAGGCTAGTGATCTCGGCGCCCGTCCGGGGAATGCTCGCCGGACGTCGCTCGTTGCACGGCCCATGAGCACCCGTCAGATCACGGAAGCGACCTTCGAGTCGACCATCCAGGACAACGACATCGTCCTCTACGACTTCTGGGCCGACTGGTGCGGCCCCTGCAAGCAGTTCGCCCCGGTCTTCGAGGCCTCCTCGGACAAGCACGAGGACGTCGTCTTCGGCAAGATCGACACCGAGGCGGAGCAGGGCCTCGCCGCGATGCTCCAGATCACCTCGATCCCCACGATCATGGCCTTCCGCGAGGGCGTGCCGCTGCTGATGCAGCCCGGCGCCCTGCCGGCCAACGCCCTCGAGGACCTGATCACCCAGATCAAGTCGCTCGACATGGAGACGGTCAAGCGGGAGTACGCCCAGCAGGTCGCCGCAGCCGAGGCGCAGCTCGCCCAGCAGCCGGGTCAGCCCGGTGCCGCCGGTCAGAGCGCCACCCCCGGCAGCGGCCCCGCGGACATCCCCTCCGTCTGAGCCCTTCCGGCATACGAGCCCGTATGACGACAAGGCCCCCTCGGTCTCCTGGTGGAGGCGAGGGGGCCTTGTGCTGCAGGTCCACGGCGTGACGTGCCCGATCTGGTGGAGGTGGCGGGAATCGAACCCGCGTCCGCTGACGACGCACCAGGGCTTCTCCGGGCGCAGTGCGCTAAGGATTTTCTCGGCCTCAGGGCTCGCACGCACACGTCCCCTGACAGGCCCAGTCGAGAAGGAGTCCCGCACGCCGTCCCGACACCGGCGTGCAGCAAGATCTCTAGCTGATGCCAGACCCTAGGCCGAGATCACACCTAGGCTGACAGACTTCGGACTCGCTCAGGCGGCGAGGGCGAAGTCGGTGCGCTTGGAATTGGCACCTATTGGTTTGCTGAGGGCGTTAACGAGATAACTCAGCATCCTCGGCCCGCTTCCCCTGACAGATCGACCAACGTCGAAACCGATCACCCCCAAGGGGGTCCCGGTGAGGGGCGGGCACGTCACGCTGTGGACTTGTCAATCAACGACCTGCGCACGGGGCCCAGGTCAGACGTGGAGTCTACCTGTCGCAACGCGCGGCGCTCCACCGCGATTCCCGCGTCAGCCCGAGCGGGGTCGGGACTCCATGTACTGCTCCACGGCTCTGCTCGTGGAGAGCCACTGTCCGTCGCTGCGTGGGTCGCCTCGAGGTTTCCCTCGAGCGCCGTGGAGTGGTGGGCCTCGAGATGCCAGATGTCGGACCAGACGCACTCGGACTCGTGTGGTGTCGGCAGACCCCCCAGGCGGGTGCGGAGCTCCTCGGTCTGCGTGTCGAGGCGGGAGTAGATGGTTGCCCTCGTGGGCCTTCCGCGCGCGCTGCTCACCCCGTTGCTGAGCCAGATGGACAACTAAACGAACGTGACAAGACTCGCCCGCCCCGACGTCCGGTCCCGGCCAGTGCCCCGTCCAGGAGCATGGCGGCGGGGTCGTCATACGACAATGGCCGTATGACGCCGCAGCCTCCTGTCCAGCTCACCCACCTGCCGGCCGGCGAGGGCCCGGCCGTCGCGATCCACGGCGGGGCGGGCGTCGACCCCGCCTCACTGTCGCCCGAGCAGGCCGCGGCCGCGACGGCTGCGCTGTCCGCCGCCGTCGCCGCAGGCCGCGCCGTGCTCGACGAGGGCGGGGCTGCGCTTGACGCGGTGTGCGCCAGCGTGCGGGTGCTGGAGGACAGCGAGTGCTTCAACGCCGGTCGTGGTGCCGCCCTGACGGTCGAGGGCACCGCCGAGCTCGACGCCTGCGTGATGACCGGAGACTCCCGCTCCGGGGCCGTGACCTGCGCGAACGGCCCCCGCAACCCCGTCATGGCCGCGCGCGCCGTCATGGAGCAGACCGACCACGTGCTGATGGCAGCCCCCGCTGCCGCGTTGCTGGAGCAGTGGGGTCTCGAGGTGGTGTCGCCGGACTACTACGTCACCGAGGCCCGTCGCCGCATGCTGGAGGAGACGTCGTCCTTCCTGGAGTACAAGCACGGAACGGTCGGTGCGGTCGCGCGGGACCGGTCGGGGCGGGTCGCGGCCGCGACCTCGACGGGCGGGATCACCGCGCAGCTCCCCGGCCGGGTCGGCGACACCCCGCTCGTGGGGTGCGGGACCTGGGCGGACGACGCGACGGTCGCGGTGTCGTGCACGGGTCAGGGCGAGCTGTTCGTCCGCGGAGCGGTGGCGCACGAGATCCACGCGCGGCTGCGCTGGGGTGGCCAGGACCTCGCGACGGCGGTGCGCGAGACCATCGACGAGCTCGTGGGTGCGCGTGGCGCCGACGGCGGGCTGATCGCGGTGACCCCGGCGGGTGAGGTGGTGCTGGCGTTCAACTCCCCCGGCATGTACCGCGGCCACGACGTCGGCACCGGCCCCGTCACCGCCATCGGCTGACCCGATCCCGCGCTGAGGCGGAGGTTCGTGCGCTCGCAGCTCACGAACGCACGGATTCCGGGCTGGAAACCGACAGTTCGTGAGCTGCGAGCGCACAAAGGTGCGGGCAGACAGCACTCTTGTCGCGTGGGCTAGCTGCGGGAGGGGGTCGCGGCCAGGCTGCCGGCCGCTGCGGCAGCCACCAGGGCCACGACTCCGGCCACGGCGAGTGGCGCACCCGCGCCCCAGGCCCCGACCACCACGCCGGCCAGGGCGGTGCCGCCGGACGAGCCGAGGTTGGTGATGGTGCTCACCCACGTGCTCGCCTCGGTGCGCAGGTGCGGGGGCGTCTCCGCGTCGGCCGCCACGAAGGCCACGGTGTAGCTCGGCGACACTGCCAGGCCCGCCCCGACGAGGACGACGCCAAGCAGCCACCACGACGTCATCGCCGACGCCACGCACAGCGAGATCCCCAGCAGGGCAAGGGTTCCCGCGAGCTGCGCCGGCCAGGCACGCCGGTGCCGTCGGGCGCCCCACGCGAGGCCGCCGATCACGGAGGCGGCGGCCACGGCTGCCTCGACGTAGCCCGCCCAGCCCGGGTGCCCGGCGGCGTCGGCGCGGGCGGCTACCCCGGTGTACATCAACGCGCTCGCGCACCCGAAGCCCGCCATGAGGGCGAGCAGCCGCCGCATCCCGGCGAGTCCGAGGGGTGAACCCCGCCGTCCTGGCGCCGCGGCGCCTCCAGACGCCGGTGCGTCGCTGGGTCGGGGTGCGTCGCTGGGTCGGGGTGCGTCGCTGGGTCGGGGTGCGTCGCTGGGTGCGGGCGAGTTGCCGGTCCCGCCCAGGTCATTCGCGCGCCTAGGAGCTGCCGCAGCCACGGCCGCGGCCGCGGTGACGGTCGCGGCCGGGGAGCTCACGAGGCCGGCCGCCCCGACCGCGATGAGCCCGGCGACGAGCACGAGCCCGTGCCAGGCGGGTCCGCGGGCGAGCACGGCGGCGGCCACGACGGGGCCGACGAGATAGAGCGTCTCCTCGCAGACAGCGTCGAGCGAGTAGGCCTTGACCCGCGCCGGCCCCTCGGGCACGAACCAGCGCCACTGCGCCCGCATCGAGGGCCCGAGGGCCGGCGCCGTGAGGCCGAGCAGGACCGAGATCGCCAGCCACGCTGCCGCAGGGGCGCCCCCAGACCCGCGGGCGACGAGTGCCGCGGCGCCGAGGACGAGCACGAATCCCGCTGCGACGCAGGTGAGCACGACGCGCTGGCCGTGCCGGTCGGCGAGGCGGGCCTGCACCGGCATGACGAGGGTCGTCGAGCCGAAGACCGCCATGGCGGCGGCCGCGGTGGCGAAGCTGTCGGTGGACTGGCGGACGGTGAACAAGAAGGTGAGCGGGAGCACGGCATACCCGAGTCGACCGACCAGGGCGAGCACGAAGGTGCGCGCGACGACGGGATCAGCGAGGAGGGTGCGATAGCTCCCGGCAACGGCGGTGCCGGACATGGGTGACTCCGATGGGTGGGGCCGCGGTGCGGCCAGGGCAGAGGGCACGGCGATCCACCCACCGACGAGGGTGGGTGGTGCTGGCGCCTCTATACCGTCCGGATCACGTGGTCACCCTAGCGCCCTCAGCGGACGAACATGCCCTGCACGACGTCGTGGGGTACGTCCTCGACACGGTCCCAGAGCCACTGCGGCGGCGCCCCTTTGCCCTTGTCGACGAGCACCACGCGCACCCCCTCGGGCATGTCCGACCGCTCCCAGAAGTGCCGGCCGAGGACCCGGTCCTGCTGCAGCACCTCCTTGATGCTGCGCATGCGGGCGGCCCGGCGCACCGCCTCCAGCGCGACGGCGACGGACAGCGGGGACTTGGTCCGTATGTCGGAGGCGCACTGCCTGGCCTCCTCGCTGCCATGCGCCTCGAGCCGCCCCAGGATCACCGCTGGGTCGTCGCCGGCGAAGCACTCGTCGATCCAGCCGCGTTGCGCGACAAGGGGGCTCGTCGGGTCGACGTCACCGACGGAGGGGTCGAGCCGCTCCCCCGCCGCGAGTCTGTCGAGGAGAGAGGGGATCTCGTCGGAGGAGATCAGCGCGTCCGCGAATCCCGTTGCCACGGCGTCCGCCCCGGTCATGGACGCACCGCTCATGGCAAGGTAGGGACCGAGCTCGCCCGGCGCCTTGGCGAGCCACCAGCAGCCGGCGACGTCGGGGAAGAAGCCGATCGCGGTCTCGGGCATGGCCAGTCGCGTGCGCTCGGTGGCGAGGCGCAGGGAGCCGTGCGCGGAGACGCCCACTCCTCCGCCCATCACGATGCCGTCCATGAACGCCACGTAGGGCTTGGGGTACGTGGCGATGGCGGCGTTGACCTGGTACTCGTGGTCCCAGAACACGACGGCATCGTCACGTCCCTCGAGGGTCGCCTCGCGCGCGGCGCGCATGTCGCCGCCGGCGCACAGCCCCTTGGGTCCGACGCCCTCGATGCTGACGCTGGCGACCTCGTCGTCCCCACCCCAGTCGTGCAGCTGCGCCAGCAGCGAGTCGACCATCGAGGTGGTGAGGGAGTTGATGGCCCGGGGCCGGTTGAGCAGGATCCGGCCCAGCGCCCCACGGCGCTCGTAGAGGACTTCGTCGGTGTGCCCGGGGCGCGGCGTGGCGGTGGTCGGGGCTTCTTCCGGCATACGGACTCTCCTGCTGACAACGGGGATCGACGCTGACCTGCTATGGCTCCATGACGAACCTATCGCGCGGCCCGCCGCACGAGCAGCCCGCACCCACCCACGACCGCCGCGGCGGGCAGGCAGGACAGCGCGAGCGCGGGGTAGCCCAGCCAGCCGACGATCACCCCGGCCAGGGCGCCGCCCACGGCGGCGGTCAGCCCCATGACCAGGTCGGCGAGTCCCTGGACCGGCGCCCGGGCGCCCAGCGGGGTGGCGCCCACCAGCGCGGAGGACGCCCCGATCAGCGCGAACGACCAGCCGAGCCCGAGGCCGAACAACGCGGCCGAGAGCAGCCAGGACGCGCCTTCGTGGGTGGTCGCGGCGGCCACGATCGACGCGCCCTCGATCACCGCGCCGGCGAGCACGACCCGCCAGCCGCCCCACCGGTCGACGAGGCGGCCGACGAGCGGGGAGAAGGCGTACATGCCGAGGATGTGGCCGCTGATCGTCAGCCCGATGAGCCGGATGCTGGCGTCGCCGTGGCGCATGTGGATCGGCGTCATGATCATCACCGACACCATGACCGTGTGGGCGAGGGCGATCGCCACGACGCACGCGCCGACCGTGTGGTGGGTCCGCACGACGCGCCAGGCCGAGGGCACCTCCACCCGCGTCGCCCCGGCCGCCGCCGCGGCGCGCTCCTCGTGGTCGGCGACCGCGCGGGCCACGGCGAGCGGGTCGGGGCGCAGCCACAGGGAGAGCAGCCCGATGGTGACGCCCAGCGCCACCGCCGTGATCAGGAACGCTCCGGTGAGCGCCGGCAGGCCCAGCCGCGTCGCGAGGGTCCCGCCGACGTCGGCGAGGTTGGGGCCGAGCACCGCACCGATCGTGGTGGCCCACACGACCATCGACAGGTCCCGGCCACGGTGCTGGTCGCTGGCGAGATCCGTGGCGGCAAAACGAGACTGGGAGTTGGACGCGCTGGCTGCGCCGAACAGCGCCGCCGCCACCAGCAGGAGCGGGAAGCTGCGGATCACCCCGGCCAGCACGCACAGCAGCGCACCGGTGGCGCCCACGAGATAGCCGATCGACAGCCCGACCCGACGGCCCCGCCGGGTCATCACGCGGGACAGCAGGTATGCCGCCACCGCGGTCCCCGCCACCTGCGCGGTCTGGCTGAGGCCGGCGAGCTCCTCGCGCCCGGAGACGTCCGCGGCCAGCAGCGAGGCGACCGTGATCCCGGTCGTGACGCCGACCCCGCCGACGGCGTTGGTGACGGCCAGCGTCCGCACGGTGCGTCGCTGCAGCTCGACCCGGTCCGGGCTCCCGGCGAGGTAGCGGTCGGCGTCGATCGTCACCACCCGAACCTACCGGCTGCAGGCCTTCCCCTGAGACGCCCTGGGACCTATCCTGGAGTAGACCCGTCGCCACGCGACGGGTGCCTGCAACCCACCGGCCGCCTCGGCGGCCGAGACCGACGCCTCGTCTCCCCCGGCCACACCGGCTTGCCTGCCCTGGCGCCACCCGAGGCCCGGCAGCACGCCCCGGCCTCCCTCGCCGTCGGTCGGCGCAACGCCCCGGCCGGCGCCGCCCGTGCCCGCGACCTCGCGGCGGGCGACCTGCATCCATGGGGGACGTAGACATGAGAACCACCCATCACCTGACGTCGGGTGCGGCAGCCGCGGCTGCCGTCCTGACGGCGGCCACCAGCCTGGCCGTCCTCACCACCGGTCCCGCGACCGCGGCACCCACCACCCGCTCGGCCTGCGCCACGACGTGGGGGTCGCTGGACGAGGCCTCCACCAGCACCGCCGACGTCCGCGTCCTCGGCGCCCGGGCCGGCCGGCACGCCTGCTTCGACCGCCTGGTCGTCGACCTCGGACCGGCCTCGACCCGCACCGTCGGCTACCACGTCGGCTACCGGTCCCGGTTCACGGACATCGCCAAGGGCGACACGATCCCGCTGCGGGGGGCAGCGGACCTCGTCGTCACGGTGCAGGCGCCCGCCTACACCCCCGAGGGGCGCCCGACCTATCGGCCGGCCAACCGCCTCGAGGCCGTCCGCGTCTCCGGCTTCAGCACCTTCCGCCAGATCGCCTTCGGCGGATCCTTCGAGGGGCAGACCACCTTCGGCGTGGGGACCCGGGCGCGGCTGCCCATGCGGGCGTTCGTCGTCAAGGACGCGACCAGGCAACGCCTGGTGGTGGACGTCGCCCACACCTGGTAGGCGGGTGCGTCACGGAGTGGCATCGCCCGCGCGTCGGGCGATGCCCCTCCTGTCCCCGGCCATCGCGCGTCGCCCGTCGCCCGTCGCCGCAGCGCACGACGGGCAATCGCTCCCGTCATACGGACTGACCAGGACGGGCCGACCCCCGCTCCCTAGGCTGGCCGCAGAGTCCGGCCGGCCCGCCCGGCCGGCTGCCTGTCCAGCCACTCCCCGAGGGAGCACCCCATGTTCCGCAAGGTCCTCGTCGCCAACCGTGGTGAGATCGCCGTCCGGGCGTTCCGCGCCGCCACCGAGCTCGGCATCACGACCGTGGCCGTGTTCCCCTACGAGGACCGCAAGGCGGAGTACCGCCTCAAGGCCGACGAGGCCTACCAGATCGGCGAGGAAGGGCACCCGGTCCGGGCCTACCTCGACGTCAAGGGCATCGTCAAGGCGGCCAAGGAGGCTGGAGCCGACGCGATCTACCCCGGCTACGGCTTCCTGTCGGAGAACCCCGACCTCGCTCAGCGCTGCGAGGAGGAGGGCATCACGTTCGTCGGGCCCGCGCACACCGTGCTCGAGCTCACCGGCAACAAGGCCCGCGCCATCAAGGCCGCCGAGGAGGCCGGGCTGCCGATCCTGCACGACAGCGAGCCCAGCAACGACGTCGCCACCCTCGTGGCGGCCTCCGAGGAGATCGGGTTCCCGCTGTTCGTTAAGGCCGTGAGCGGCGGCGGCGGACGCGGCATGCGCAAGGTCGACTCCCCCGACGCGCTCGAGGCCGCGATCGTGGAGGCGCAGCGCGAGGCGGGCAGCGCGTTCGGCGACGACCGGATGTACCTCGAGGAGGCCGTCGTCTCCCCGCGCCACATCGAGGTGCAGATCCTGGCCGACGCGACCGGCGAGACGATCCACCTGTTCGAGCGGGACTGCTCGGTGCAGCGTCGCCACCAGAAGGTCGTCGAGGTCGCCCCCGCCCCCAACCTCGACCCCGAGCTGCGGGACCGGATGTGCGCGGACGCGGTGCGGTTCGCGCGCCAGATCGGCTACGTCAACGCCGGGACCGTCGAGTTCCTCCTCGGACCGGACGGGCGCTACGTCTTCATCGAGATGAACCCCCGCATCCAGGTCGAGCACACCGTCACCGAGGAGGTCACCGACGTCGACCTCGTGTCCAGCCAGCTGCGTATCGCCGCCGGCGAGACGCTCGCCGAGCTGGGCCTCGCCCAGGACTCGGTCCGGCTGCGCGGCGCGGCGCTGCAGTGCCGCATCACGACCGAGGACCCGTCCAACGGCTTCCGCCCCGACACCGGCCGCATCATGGTCTACCGCTCCCCCGGCGGCGCGGGCGTCCGCCTCGACGGCGGCACGGTGTTCGACGGCGCCGAGGTGGGCGCGCACTTCGACTCCATGCTGGTCAAGCTCACCTGTCGCGGGCGCGACTTCGCGACCGCCGTGCAGCGGGCCCAGCGGGCGCTGCAGGAGTTCCGCATCCGCGGCATCTCCACCAACATCACCTTCCTCGAGTCGCTCATCAGCGACCCCGACTTCATCGCGGGGCGCATCACGACGAGCTTTATCGAGGAGCGGCCCTCGCTGTTCGACAACCGCATGCCCGCCGACCGCGGCACCAAGCTGCTGACCTACCTCGCGGGCATCACCGTCAACCAGCCCCACGGCCCCCAGCGCACCGAGCGCTCCGCCCGCGAGAAGCTCCCGCACCTGCCCGAGGACGTGCTGCGCGCCGAGCCGCCCGCCGGCTCGCGCCAGCAGCTGCTCGACCTCGGCCCCGAGGGCTGGGCCCGAGCCCTGCGCGAGCGCACCTCCGTCGCCGTCACCGACACGACCTTCCGCGACGCCCACCAGTCGCTGCTCGCGACCCGCGTCCGGACGCGGGACATGCTGCACGTCGGGCCCTACGTCGCGCACATGCTGCCGCAGCTGCTCTCGGTGGAGGCGTGGGGCGGCGCGACCTACGACGTGGCGCTGCGCTTCCTGCTCGAGGACCCCTGGGAGCGGCTGGCCAAGCTGCACGAGGCGATGCCCAACCTCCCCATCCAGATGCTGCTGCGCGGGCGCAACACGGTGGGCTACACCCCCTACCCGCTGTCGGTGACCAACGCCTTCGTGGCCGAGGCGGCCCGCACGGGCGTCGACGTGTTCCGCATCTTCGACGCCCTCAACAACGTCGACCAGATGCGCCCCGCGATCGAGGCCGTGCGCGAGACCGACCACGCCGTCGCCGAGGCCGCGCTCTGCTACACCGGCAACATGCTCTCGCCGGGCGAGCAGCTCTACACCCTCGACTACTACCTGCGCCTCGCCGAGCAGCTGGTCGAGGCCGGCGCCCACGTGCTGGCGATCAAGGACATGGCGGGTCTGCTGCGCGCGCCGGCCGCCGCCCAGCTCGTGCGGGCGCTGCGCGAGCGCTTCGACCTGCCGGTGCACCTGCACACCCACGACACCGCCGGCGGTCAGCTCGCCACGCTCGTCGCGGCGATCGACGCCGGCGTCGACGCGGTGGACGTGGCGGCGGCCTCGATGGCCGGCACCACCTCCCAGGTCTCGATGTCCGCGCTGGTCGCGGCCACCGACGGCACCGACCGGGCCACCGGGCTCGACCTCGACGCCGTCATGGACCTCGAGCCCTACTGGGAGGCCATCCGCCGGCTCTACGGTCCGTTCGAATCTGGGCTCGCCGGCCCGACCGGTCGCGTCTACACCCACGAGATCCCCGGCGGGCAGCTGTCCAACCTGCGCCAGCAGGCGATCGCGCTCGGGCTCGGCGACCGGTTCGAGGCCATCGAGGACATGTACGCCGCCGCCAACGGGATCCTCGGCAACATCGTCAAGGTCACCCCGTCGTCCAAGGTCGTGGGCGACCTCGCGCTCGCGCTCGTGGGTGCGGGCGCGGACCCGGCGGCGTTCGAGGCGGACCCGCAGAAGTTCGACATACCCGACTCGGTCATCGGCTTCCTCAACGGCGACCTCGGCACCCCGCCCGGCGGCTGGCCCGAGCCGTTCCGCACCAAGGCCCTCGAGGGCCGGCGGACCAAGCCCGTCGAGACCGAGCTGTCCGGCGAGGACGAGCAGGCCCTCGCCGACGAGCCTCGGATGACGCTCAACCGCCTGCTCTTCCCCGGGCCCACCAAGGAGTTCGTGGCGGCACGCGACACGTTCAGCGACCTGTCGGTGCTCAACACGCGCGAGTTCCTGCACGGCCTGGCGGTCGGCGAGGAGCACGAGGTGCAGATGGACAAGGGCAAGACCCTGCTCCTCGGCCTCACGGCGATCGGCGACGCGGACGCGCGCGGCATGCGCAACGTCATGGTCACCATCAACGGCCAGATGCGCACGATCGAGGTGCGCGACGAGGCCGTGAAGTCCAACGTCGCGGCCGCCGAGCGCGCCGACACGACCCGGCCGGGGCACGTGCCGGCGCCGTTCGCTGGGGTTGTGACCCTGGCGGTCGGCGAGGGCGACGAGGTCGCGGCCGGCGCGCAGGTCGCCACGATCGAGGCGATGAAGATGGAGGCCGCCATCACCACGCCGGTCGCCGGTCGGGTGTCGCGGCTCGCGATCGGGGCGACGCAGGCCGTCGAGGGCGGGGACCTGATCGTCGTCGTCGAGTGACCTCCCTCAGGTAGTCACATCGACCTGGGTTCGCACGCCAGGCCGATGTGACCAACCCGGGCGGATCCTGGTTCGCCCGTATGACGTCGCGCCCGGTCCGGCATACGGCTCAGAAGTCGCACCCACCGAGGTCGCACCCGTCGCCGCACCCGTCCAACCCGTCCACGAGGTCGCCCGCGGAGGACACGAACTCCCCCACCCCCGAGGCGAGCTCGCCGAGGCCGTTGGACAGGGTGTCGACCAGGTCGAGGTCACCGAGGCCGCCAAGCCCGGCGCCGACGTCGACCAGCCCCGGCCCGTCGAACGCGTCGACGACCCGCACGACGTCGAGCCCCAGGTGCGACACGTCGGCGAGCAGCCCCACGCCGTGGATCCAGTCGAGGTCGAACGCCACGTCGGCCACCCCTGCGAGGTGCGCCCGCGCCGCCACCTCGCCGAAGATCCGCGACCACCGCTCGGCGCAGCCGAACACGATCGCGTAGGGCAAATAGCGCGAGAAGACGTCCCGCGCCTCCTCGAAGCGGATCTGGTCGGCCTCGGCGGTGGTGAGGTACTCGCGGAAGCCGAGGGTCTGCACCCGCACCGCCGTGCCTGCCGCCGTGCGGGGCGTGCGCCCACGACCGCCCCACAGCAGCAGCGCCGCCGACGCCACGAGCCCCAGCCCGGGCACGACCTCGAGCGGCCCGAACCGCCGCACCGTCACCAGGTCGATCAGCATCACCCCGAGCACCAGCAGGCCGAGCAGGAGCATGGGGATGCCCAGCCACCAGAGGCGCTTGTTGCGGTCCTGGGGGTGCTTGGCGTACCACCCGCGATCGACGACCTCGCGGTAGAGCCCGATCTGCGCCCGCCGCAAGGTCATCCCGAAGGACCCCTTGAGCGCCGACAGCCGCACCACGGGGCCGCTCGCGAAGAGCTCGCCGAGCAGCTCGGCCTCGAACGGGCGCAGCCGGCCGGATGGCGAGGGGGCGCGGGTCAGCTCCCAGTCGACGGCGGTCGAGGGCTCGTCCGTGCCGGGCGGGGTGGCCGTCGGGCTGGCTGCCCGGGTGGCGCCCTGCGGGTGGACGGCCGTGATGGTGAGGTGGCCGCGGACGGCGAGGTCGATGATCGTGGCGCTGATGTCGACCTGGTCGGCGCGCCCGTCCACGACCGTCCCCGCGATGCCGGGCGTGACGTCGTCGGGCGGGGCGAACCTCACGGCGACCGGGCCGCGCCACTCTCCCGGGCCTGCGAGCCGTCGGGTCCGTATGCCGTCCCCGGTCGCCGGCAGCTCGCCGGGTGTCACGCCGACGAACATTTCGTCGCGGCGGCGCCGCCGAAACCATACGAGCACGACGGCGACGAGCAGGAGCGGGGCCACCCCGAGGACGAGGAACCCGATGTCGATGCTGGCGGCGCTGTCGAGACCGCCCACCCTGCCGACGCTCGCGATCCTGGTCGTCCAGCTCATCGCTCTCTCCCCCTGGCTGCCTGCATCTGTCGTCGCCTCCTTGGACCTACCGGCGGCAGGTCCATCAGCCTGGCGGACGAAGGCCGGTCGATGCCTCTACCGGCGGTAGGTCCATCAGCCTGGCGAACGAAGGCCGGTCGATGCCTTTACCGGGGGTAGGTCACCAGGAGCCGCCGCCGCCGTCGCCGACGCCGCCACCGGAGAAGCCCCCGCCCCCGCCGAAGCCGCCCCCGCCGAAGCCGCTGCCCCCCGAGGAGCCCGGCGTGGACGTGAAGGTGCCCGCCGCCGACGTCGAGAACGAGTCGACCGCGTGCCCGAAGTCACCGAACCCGCCGAAGCCGCCGCCGTACCAGATGTAGAAGGTCGGCACACCCACGTCATAGCCGTCCATCCGGGCCATCTCGGCGACCTTGGCGAAGATTTGCGCCCAGCGATCGGCCACGCCGAACACCACCGCGTAGGGCAGGTAGCGGCTGAAGATGTCGAGGGCCTCGTCGTACTTGATCTGCTCGGCCTCGGCGGTCAGGAGGTACTCGCGGAAGCCCTTGGTCTGCTCGAGCACCGCGGAGCCGTCGGCCGTGCGGGCCGGGAGCTTCTTGATGAGCCAGCGCATGATGAACGGCACCGAGAACAGGCCGGCCGCGGCGACCATGACCGAGGGCACGGGCAGGTCGAAGCCCGCGATGCTGTCGCTGGTCAGGGCGCCCGCGAAGGAGCCGGCCCCGAAGAACATCCACCCGAAGATCAGCGCGAACGGCAACCAGGTCAGGCAGCCGAAGCCCTGGCGCACCCGCTCCGGCGACTGCCGGAACCAGCCGCGCTGCACGGTCTCGGAGTACATCTCCTGCTTGGCGATGGCCAGCGTGCCCGAGAAGTGGTTCTTGAGCTCGGACATCATCACGGGGGTGCCGTAGGCGAAGATCCCGTCGAGCACGGTGCGCTCGTACTTGAGCAGCCCGCGATCGCCCACCTTGGGGGTGCCGAGGTACTCGAGCCGCCAGTCCGAGGTCTGGAACCGGCCGCCGTCCTGGGTCTGCTCGATCCGCAGGTAGCCGCGCACCGCCAGGTCGATGACGGTGGCCGAGACGTCGATGGTGTCCGCGTGCTCGTCGTAGATCGTGCCGATGAGTCCCGGGGTCGCGTTGTCCGGCGGGTTGAACCGCACCGCCGTCACCGGCGCCTTGCCGCCACGCGTCGTCGGCACCTCCTGCCCCGGGGCCGGGAGCGTGTCGGGGGCCAGCCCGACATACCGCTCGTCCCGCCCTCGTCGCCAGACCAGGGCGCCCATGCCGGCCAGTGCCAGGAGGGGCGCGCCGACACCGATGCCGAGCTGGCTGAGGGTCCGCACCCGCGCCGACTCCGGCGAGATGTAGGGGCCGCCCGAGCCGGCGGACCCGGCGTCCCGGACGTCCTTGCTGACGTCGGTGAAGGCGCTGCGCGGCAGGAGCGCGACGATGCTCATGTTCTGCATGATCTCGAGGTTCTGCGCGCTGAACCGGGCCGGGTTGCCCGGCGTCGACTGGCAGGGCGTGTCGCTCTTGAAGGTGCCGTAGTAGCAGGCGGTCTTGCTGACGGCGCTGGAGCCGGGCCCGCGGACCGTCACCTCGACGGCGTCGAAGGGCACGCGCCAGGAGTTGCCGAGGACGTTGTAGTAGAGCTCGACGCCGTCCTTCTGCTCGTTGACGACGTGGGCGAGGTGGTACTTGAGGACGTAGCGCTCGGCCCCGGAGACGGTGCGGTTGGGCGACCCGACCCGTATGACGGTGGCGTCGCCCTGGTCGCGGACGCTCAGCTGGGCCGGGGCGCCGCTCGGGCTGCTGGCCGAGATGTCGCTGATCTCGTAGTGCCGCTCCTGCGAGGTCGCCCCGCCAGAACCCTCCGAGCCGGCAGACGTCTCCTCGGCCGGGGTGTAGCCCTGTGCCGTCGCGACCGTCCGCTCGATGCCGTGCCGGCCGCTGGTGTTGAACTGGTAGTCATAGGTCTCCGTCACCGAGACGCCGCCCTGGGCGTCCACGACGTAGTCGACGACGAGACGGGTGACCCGGTCACCGCCCGAGGCGGCGAACGACGGCCCGGCCCCGAGCAGGAGGGCCCAGACGGTGATCGCGAGGACCGCGAGCACCCGGGGCAGCGAGCGGGCCGGGACGCGCCGGACGCGCGAGCTCGGGGGTGCTCCCCCTGGTCGGATCGTGCTCGCCGGACGCGTCACGTCGTACCCCCTCGGGAATTGGCTGGACGGACCTCTGACGGCGAATCTATCCGAACCGCTCCCCCGGATCCGCCGACGGCCCGTCGATGTGTCAGCCGCGCCCGCGCTTGAACGCGTTGGACATCGCCCGTGCCGCCTCACGGTTGTCCTGCCGCTCGCGCAGCGTCTGGCGCTTGTCGTAGAGCTTCTTGCCCTTGGCGACCGCGATCTCGACCTTGGCGCGGCCGTCCTTGAAGTACAGCTCGAGCGGCACGATGGTGTGGCCGCTCTCCTGCGAGGAGGCAAAAATCTTGCGGAGCTCGTCGCGGTGCAGGAGCAGCTTGCGACGGCGGCGGGCGGCGTGGTTGGTCCAGGTGCCCTGGGAGTACTCGGGGATGTGCACGCCCTCGAGGTAGAGCTCGCCGTTGTACTCCTGCGCGAAGCCGTCGACGAGGCTGGCGCGCCCCTGCCGCAGCGACTTCACCTCGGTCCCGGACAGCACGATGCCCGCCTCCCACGTCTCCTCGATGTGGTAGTCGTGGCGCGCCTTCTTGTTGCGCGCGATCACCTTGGTGCCCTGCTCCTTGGCCATAGCGTCCCAGTCTACCTGCCGGTCACCTGGTCCCCGGAGCGAGTTCTCGAGGCGCCCCGCGACAGACCGGCTGCAGAGACCGTATGCCGACCGCGGCCGCCGCCAGGCGTGGCCGCCCGCCCGGCCGAGGGTCAGAGCCACTCCATCGGGTTGGTGAAGCGCCCGTCCACGATCGTCTCGAAGTGCAGGTGGCAGCCGGTGGAGTAGCCCGTCGTGCCCGAGTAGCCGAGCAGCTGCCCCTTGCGGACCGCGCCGCCCTGCACGGCGAAGGACGTCAGGTGGTTGTAGGTCGTCACCAGATCGCGTCCTCGAACGGTGCCGTGCTCGACCATGATCCGGTTGCCGTAGCCGGTGTTGAACCCGGCGGAGATGATCCGGCCGTCGGCGGCGGCGTAGATCGGTGCCCCGCACCCGGTGGAGAAGTCGGTGCCCGTGTGCAGCTTGTAGACGTGCAGGACGGGGTGCTGGCGCATGCCGTACGGCGACGTGATGCCTCCGGTCGCGGGGCGGCCGAGGATCCCGCCCCCCGGTGCGGGGTTGGCGGCCGGCGCTTCGACGGGTGGCGGTGCGGGGCGGCCGCGGCGGGCGGCGTCGGCGGCCTGGCGGGCGCGGTCCGCGTCGGTGGCGGCGCGTCGAGCGCGCTCGGCGGCCTCGGCGGCGGCCGCCGCCCGGGCGCGGGCGGCCCGGTCGGCCAGCTCGGTGCGGACGGCGTCGGCCTCCCGGTCCAGCTGGGCCAGCCTGGCGGTCTCGTCTGCCTTGCGGGCCTCGACGGCGGCCTTGGCGCGGGCGGTGGTGGCGACGAGCTGCTCCACGCGGGTGCGGGCGGCGGCGGCGTCGGCCTGGGCGTTCTCGCGGCCGCGGACGTTGTCGGCGGACTCGGTCTTGAGCTCGGCGACGCGTGCGCGGACGGCCTTGAGGCGGGCCTGCTTGGAGGTCTCGGCGGCGCGCACCGTGGCGAGGTCGCGGGCCGCCGAGGCACGCACGGACCCGACGGCCTCGAGGACGGAGTAGCGGGTGTAGAGGTCGTCGGGGGTCTGGGCCTCGACGAGCAGGGACAGGTCGCGCAGCTCGGCGCCGGGGTCCTGCATCTCGCTGGCGACCTGGCCGATCGCCTCGGTCGCGGACACCATGGAGGCGCGTGTGCGGGCCAGGTCGTCACGGGCAGTCGTCTCGTCGGCGCGCGCCTGCTCGAGCTGGGCGGCCAGCTCGGCGTCGCGACGACGGGCCGCCTCCAGGGCGGACGTGGCGGCCGCCTCGGCGGCACGCGCCCCGGGCAGCTGGCGCTCCGCCGTCACGAGCTCGGCGTAGGCGTCGGCGAGGGCGGAGGAGGTGACCTCGAGCGTCCCCCGGAGCGTTCCCATGTCCCGCTCCAGGGCGGACCGGCGGTCGCGCAGGTCGTCGTCGGAGTCGCCACGCACCTGGGCGGCGTGCGCCGGCGCCGCGAGGAGGACCGACGGCAGCACCGGGAGGGCGGCGGCGAGGGCACAGGCCAGGGCGACGGAGCCGCGATGGAGACGGCCTCGGTGGAGCACGCTCATGTCTGACGTCCTGGGGGTTCCGGGGGCGATGGCGGTCGAGCACGAGGTCGGTGCCGAGCGACACCGCCTCCACGTTGGTACCACCAGCACCAGCAGTCGCACGACCACCGACCTCGCACGGAACCTCCCCGAGACGCTTTTGTCACCCGTCCGCGACCTCTGACCATGCGAATGGCCTAAGAATGACGGCGGCCCCGTCCGTCATACGCGCAGATAACGACGCAGCGTGACCAGCGAGGTCAGGAGGGCCACGACCAGGGCGGTCAGGAACAGCCAGGGCGCGACGCGCCACAGGTCACCCTGGTCGACGACGGCGATGCCGCCGAGGATCGTGAGCTGGCCGGCCTTCTGCCCGACGAACCACGCGAGGACCCCCCACAGCAGACCGGTGGCCAGGGCCGCGCCGAGCAGCGAGGCGACGACCGTCTCGATCACGAACGGCGCCTGGATCGTGGCCGCGCCCGCCCCGACGAGGCGCATGATGCCGGTCTCGCGCCGCCGGCTGTAGGCGGACTGCCGGATCGTGGTCGCCACGAGGAGCGTGGCGCAGAGGAGCATGACGCCCGCGAGCGCGATCGTCGCGACGGTCAGCGTGCTGAGCAGGTCGATGAGCGGCTCGACGACCTTGCGCTGGTCCTCGACCTTCTCGACGCCCGGGGAGCCCTGGAAGGTGCTGGTGATCTGGGGGTACTGCTGCGGGTCCTTGAGCCGGACGCGGTAGGACGCCTTGAGCTGCTCGGGACGCGTGCTCTGGACCAGCGGGTTGTCGCGGAACTGCTCCTTGAACCGGTCGTAGGCCTCCTGCTGGCTCTCGAAGTAGCGCTCCTGCACGATCGGCATCGCGTCGAGCTGCTTCTCGAGGGCGGTGCGGTCGGCGTCGGTGGCGGCGCCCTTGGAGCACGCGGCCTCGGCGGACGTGGCGTTGCACAGGATGATCGAGACCTGGATCTTGTCGTACCAGTAGCCCTTCATCGTCTGGACCTGCTGGTAGCTCAGCAGGCCGATGCCGAGGAACAGCAGGCTGACCATGGTGACCAGGGCGACCGACACGGTCATCGACAGGTTGCGGCGCAGGCCGGTCCAGGCCTCGCCGAGGATGAAGCCGAGCCTCATCGGTCCCCCTCCTCTGTGGGCTCGAGCGAGCCCGTGGACCGGGCCGTATGCCGGGACGCGCCGCCGTCAGGTCCGCGGAGCCCGGTCGCGCGAGTGAGGGCGTACTCGCCCCGCTCGTCGTCGCGGACCAGCCGCCCTTCGTCCAGCTCGAGCACCCGCCGGCGCATGGCGTTGACGATCTCGTCGTCGTGGGTGGCCATCAGCACGGTCGTGCCACGGCGGTTGATCTGGTCGAGCAGGTTGATGATGTCCAGGCTCGTCGCGGGGTCGAGGTTGCCGGTGGGCTCGTCGGCCAGCAGGATCGAGGGCCGGTTGACGATGGCGCGGGCGATGGCGACGCGCTGCTGCTCGCCGCCCGACAGCTCGTGCG
This sequence comes from Arsenicicoccus sp. UBA7492, assembly GCF_002479615.1. Classification (NCBI taxonomy): domain Bacteria; kingdom Bacillati; phylum Actinomycetota; class Actinomycetes; order Micrococcales; family Intrasporangiaceae; genus Arsenicicoccus; species Arsenicicoccus sp. UBA7492. Next base: position 19,192 of record NZ_DLOE01000007.1, read on the forward strand.
GCAGGCGGCGGCCGAGGTCCTGCAGGCCGACCATCTCGAGGGTCTCCCCCACCTGGCGCCGGATGTCGCGGCGGCGACCGCCGATCACCTGCAGGGCGAAGGCCACGTTGTCGGTGACGGTCTTGGCCGGCAGCAGCCGGAAGTCCTGGAAGACGCAGCCGATCTCGCGGCGCAGGGCGGGCACGTCCCGGCGTGGCAGCCGCTCGAGCTCACGGCCGGCGACCTGGACCCGGCCCGAGGTGGCGGTCTCCTCCTTGAGCACCAAGCGCAGCAGCGTGGACTTCCCGGAGCCGGACGAGCCCACGACGAAGGCGAACTGTCCCCGCTCGATGCTGGCGCTGACGTCGTCCAGGGCGGGCCGCGTGGTGCGCGGGTAGACCTTGGACACGTGGTCGAACCTGATCATCGCGTGGCGCGCCCCGTCCTCGTCCCGTCGGCCGCCGCCGGGTCAGGTCGCGACCCACGGCACAGGACGAGCCTAGGCCGACCGGGGGGACGAGCGCCGCACGTCTTGCCGACTCGGCGTTGCGGACGGCGACCGGCGGTGACGATGCGTCAGGACCTGCCGGCGGAGGAGGGTCAGGAGGTGCTGGCCCGCGAGTGCTCGGCGAGGAAGGCCTCGACGTCGTCCTTGGCGGTGACGAGGTCGAGGTGGCGCGTCTCGCGGTGGACCTTGATGGCCGCGATGCGCTGGCCGCGCAGGGCGAGCTGCTGGGCCTGCTCGTCGAGCACCGGGCGCGCCTGCGGCAGGTGGTTGGGGTCCATGCCGGCGAACTTGGCCAGCATGGCGACCTGCTCCTCGAGCAGCTCGACGCGGCGGCGCAGCAACGCGACCTCACGACCCGACGAGTCCCCCCACAGCAGTGCCATGGGGTCAGCCTAGGTCACGGTCAGGTCACGTCGGAGTGAATACTGGGCCTCACCACCCGGATGCCGCCTGATGGACGACGCACGGGTGACGCGGTGCTCCACGACGACTACCCAGCGTCGACTACTCGGTGTCGTTGGCCTTGTTGCGGCGCCAGCGGATCCCGGCCTCGAGGAAGCCGTCGATGTCGCCGTCCAGCACGCCCGAGGTGTTGCCGACCTCATGCTCGGTGCGCAGGTCCTTGACCATCTGGTAGGGGTGCAGGACGTAGGACCGCATCTGGTCGCCCCAGCTCGCCTTGACGTCGCCGGCGAGCTCCTTCTTCTTGGCGTCCTCCTCCTGCTTCTTCTGCAGGAGCAGGCGGGACTGCAGGACGCGCAGCGCAGCCGCGCGGTTCTGGATCTGGGACTTCTCGTTCTGCATCGACACGACGATGCCGGTGGGGATGTGCGTCATCCGGACCGCGGAGTCCGTGGTGTTGACCGACTGACCACCGGGGCCCGAGGAGCGGAAGACGTCGACCTTGAGCTCGTTCTCGGGGATCTCGACGGTGTCCGTGGTCTCGATCAGCGGGATCACCTCGACGGCGGCGAAGCTCGTCTGGCGGCGTCCCTGGTTGTCGAACGGGCTGATCCGCACGAGGCGGTGCGTGCCGGCCTCGACGGACAGGTTGCCGAAGGCATAGGGCACGTTGACCTCGAAGGTCGCGGACTTCAGGCCCGCCTCCTCGGCGTAGGACGTGTCCATGACCTTGGTCGGGTAGCCGTGGCGCTCGGCCCAGCGCAGGTACATCCGCATGAGCATCTCGGCGAAGTCGGCCGCGTCGACGCCACCGGCGCCCGAGCGGATCGTGACGACGGCCTCGCGCTCGTCATACTCCCCCGACAGCAGGGTGCGGACCTCGAGCTCGCCGACGGCCTTGGTGATGGAGACCAGCTCGCGCTCGCACTCGGCGAGGGTGTCGGCGTCGCCGCCGTCCTCGGTCGCCATCTCGACGAGCACCTCGAGGTCCTCGATGCGCTGGTCCATCTCGACGACCCGGTCGCGCTCGGTGTTGGCGCGGGACAGGGCGCTCGTGACCTTCTGCGCGGCGTCGGGGTCGTCCCACAGGTCGGGGGCGCTGGCCTGCTTCTCGAGCTCGGCGATCTGACCCGCCAGCGCGTCCAGGTTGGTCACCTCACGCACCGACGCCATGGTCGCGCGGAGGTTCTTGATCTCTTCGGAGAAGTCGACAGCCACAAAGCAACAGCCTACCGCCCGGGTGCAAACCGCCCGCTCAGCGCAGGTGACGCAGGTAGCGCTCGGGGCCGTCGAGGAATCGGCGGTAGTGGTCGACGAGGTCGAGGTCCTCCCACGCCGCGGGACGGTAGCCGTCCTCGTCGAGCTGCAGCAGCGTCGCCCCGGGCAGGCTGGCGAGGACCGGCGAGTGCGTCGCCAGGAGCACCTGGCTGTCGCCGCGCTCCATCAGCCCGAGCAGCACCGCCAGCAGGTGCAGCTGGCTCGTGAACGACAGCGCAGACTCCGGCTCGTCGAAGACGTAGAGCCCGAACTTGTCGGTGAACCGGTGCCCGGTGAACAGGTCGAGGAAGCCCTCGCCGTGCGAGCGACCGTGGAAGTCCTCGCCGAACATCCCGTCGACGTAGGTGTAGAAGGAGTGCATCGTCTCGGCCCGCAGGAAGAACCCCCACCGCGTCGCCGACCCCGCGTGCCGCACCAGCTGCAGGTGCTGGTGCAGCGGCGACTCGCTGGGCCGCGTCGTGTGCTGTGCCCCGGTCGACCCGCCCTCGGGGTTGAGGCCGTAGGCCATCGCGATCCCCTCGACCAGCGTCGACTTGCCCGCGCCGTTCTCCCCCACCAGCACGGTGGCCGGACCCAGGTCCAGCCCCTCCCGCAGCAGCTGGGCGACGGCCGGTATGTCGAACGGCCAGACGTCGTCGCGGCGCTCCGGCACCTCGCCGGTGACCCGCGCCTCGACCCTCCGCAGCGGCAGCCGGACGTCGTGCCAGGCCTGGGCGGTGGGGCGGCGCGGCGTCATACGGCCATGCTCCCCCATCAGCGGTCAACGCCAGAGTGGTCGCAGATCCGACGTCAGGAGCCTCCAGACGTCGGATCCGCGACCACTCTGCGCGGACCTGCCTCAGACGAACAGCGAGGCGACCAGGACCGAGAGCAGACCCATCACGGAGATCAGCGTCTCCATGATCGACCAGGTCTTGATGGTCTCGGAGACCTTGAGGCCGAAGTACTCCTTGACCAGCCAGAAGCCGGCGTCGTTGACGTGCGAGAAGAACAGCGAGCCCGAGCCGATCGCGAGGACCAGCAGCGAGGTCTCGCCGCTGCCCATGCCGGCGACCAGCGGGGCGACGATGCCGGAGGTGGTGACCGTGGCGACCGTCGCGGAGCCGGTCGCGAGGCGGATGACCACGGCGACGAGCCAGGCGAGGAGCAGCACGGACAGGCCGGAGCTCGCCATCCCGTCGGCGAGCAGCTTGCCGATGCCGGTGTCGACCAGCACCTGCTTGAAGCCACCACCGGCGGCGACGATCAGGATGATGCCCGCGATGGGGGGCAGCGAGGACTCGACGCTCTTGGTGAGCTCGGCGCGGGTCCAGCCGGCGCCGCGCGAGAAGGTCCACATGGCGACGAGCGCCGCGATGAGCAGCGCGATCAGCGGGGTGCCGAGGAAGTCGAGGCTGACGCGGATCAGGTTCTTCTTGTCGCTGATCAGGATGTCGGCGAGCGCCTTGCCCATCATGAGGACGACGGGCAGCAGCACGGTGAACAGCGTGATGCCGAAGCCCGGGCGACGACCGGTGGTGTCCTCGCGGGACTCGAACAGGTCCGGCGCGGGCACGTCGACCCAGCGGCCGGCGATGGTGCCGAAGACGGGGCCGGCGACGATCAGGGCGGGGATCGCGAGCAGGACGCCGAGGGCCAGGGTCAGGCCGAGGTCGGCCTTGAGGACGCCGATGGCGGCGAGCGGGCCGGGGTGCGGCGGCACGAAGCCGTGCATGACCGACAGGCCGGCCAGGGTCGGGATGCCGATCCTGATCAGCGACTGGCCGGAGCGGCGGGCCACGAGGTAGATGACCGGCATCAGCAGGACGAGGCCGATCTCGAAGAACATCGGCAGACCGATGAGGGCCCCGACGCCGGCCATCGCCCACGGCAGCGCGGCCGGGGAGGCCTTGCCGACGATGGTGTCGACGATCTCGTCGGCGGCGCCGGAGTCGGCCATCAGCTTGCCGAAGATCGCACCGAGGGCGATCAGGGTGCCGACGCTGGCCGCGGTCGAGCCGAAGCCCTTGGTGAAGGACTCGACGGCGGTGTTCATGTTGAGCCCGGCGACGGCGGCCACGGCCAGCGACCCGATGGTCAGGCCGAGGAAGGGGTGCATCTTGAACTTGGTGATGAGCAGGACGATCAGCGCCATGCCGATCAGCGCGGCCGGGATGAGGCGGCCCGCGGGGATCGCGGCGGCTGCTTCCCCGGCCTGGGCCAGGGAGATCAGGGTGGTGGTCATGCTGGGCGACATCCTTGTCTGTCAGGGCTCTTCGTCGTCGCGGGGGCGATCGAGAGGGTGGGTCGGGTGGTGCTGGAGCGGTCCGTATGACGTAGTGGTGGGGGCCTCGGGGGCGGATGCCTCAGGAGGCGGCGGGCACGACGGGGTCGCCGGGCACGGCCTGGGCCGGGAAGGCCCGCACGTAGTCGTCGATGATGACGTCCACGGGCAGGGCGAAGTCGATCGCCACGCCCGCCTCGTCCTCGCGGAGCGGCTCGAGCGTGTCGTACTGCGAGTCGACGAGGGAGGCGGGCATGAAGTGGCCCGGGCGTCCGGCGACCCGCGCGGCCACGACCTCGCGGTCGCCGTGCAGGTGCAGGAAGGTCAGCTCGGGGGCGCCGCTGCGCAGGATGTCGCGGTACTTGACCTTGAGGGCGGAGCAGCCGATGACGGCACCGGTCTCCTCGTGGTCGCGCAGCCAGGTCGCGAGGCGGAACAGCCAGGGGCTGCGGTCGTCGTCGTCGAGGGGGATGCCGGCCGCCATCTTCGTGACGTTGGCCTCGGGGTGGAAGTCGTCCGCGTCGGCGAACGGGACGCGCAGCCGCTGCGCGAGGGCCGCACCGGCGGTGGTCTTGCCGCAGCCGGTGACGCCCATGACGACGACACGTGGGGCGCGGGTCCGCGCGCCGTCCGTGCCGATGTCGGAGGAGCTCATCGTCGAAGCCTCCAGGTCTTGGGGACACGCCTCGTCGCGCGTCGAGGGCACCAGCATGCAACCTCTAGGCAGACGATTTCAAGACCTTGGGCAAAATATGTATGACGATTGACCCGTATGGGCTGCCAAACGTCACTGTGTGGGACGATCGAGCCATGCCCCCCGCACCCTCCCGATCCAGCCTGCACGACATCGTGGTGGAGCGCCTCGGTCGCTCCATCGTCTCCGGGGAGCACGCGCCGGGCACGGTCCTGCGGGCCGACCTGCTCGAGGAGAGCTTCGGCACCTCGCGGTCGGTCGTCCGTGAGGCAGCCCGCGTCCTGGAGGCCATGGGCCTGATCGCGACCCGCCGCCGGGTGGGGATCACGGTGCAGCCGCGGTCGGCGTGGCAGGTCTTCGACCCCCGCATCATCCGGTGGCGCCTCGACGGCACCGAGCAGGACCGCGCCGAGCAGCTGCGCTCCCTCAACCAGCTCCGCGCCGGGATCGAGCCCATCGCGGCCGGCCTCGCGGCGCAGCACGCGACCCCCGAGCAGGCGGGGACGCTGGTCGGCTCGGTCATGGAGATGGCCCGCTGGGCCAAGGCCCAGGACCTCGAGGCCTATCTCGAGGCGGACGTCGTCTTCCACACCACCTTGCTGCGGGCCAGCGGCAACGAGATGCTCGCGGCCCTGGACGGCGTGGTCGCCGAGGTCCTCGCCGGGCGCACCCACCACGACCTGATGCCCGTCGACCCCAACCCCGAGGCGATCCGCCTGCACGGCGACGTCGCCCAGTCGATCCAGTCCGGCGACGCGCTCGCGGCGACGCGGGCGATGCAGGAGATCATCGACGAGGCCGCCGCCGCGGTTGCCGCCGTCGTCGGATCCTGACAGCGGGCGCCGGCATACGGCCAGGGGGCACGACCAGGCGCGCGGCCGGCGCGACGCTGGGCACTGAGTCTGCGGCCAGGCCCATCCGTGGATTCCGTGAGGTGGAATGGCCCGAGACGGCCCGGTTGCGCGCGTGTCACCGTGAGGGCCGCCCGAGCTCGTGATCATCGGGGTGAGCGGCCTCTTCTACGGCCTGATGTTCACGCCGGTCCTGATCGTGGCCTTCGGGTTCCTGGTCAACCTCTTCGAGCGCGGCTACACGTCCCTGGCCTACGCCTACTCGCCCGAGCTGTTCGACACCGACGCCCGCTCGCTCGGGACGGGATTCAGCTACGGACTCGGTCGACTGTCGAACGCCGCGGGCCCGTTGGTCATCACCTCGATCTACACCTCGTCCGGCTATCGCTCGGTGTTCTCCTTCATCGCCGCCACCTGGTTCGTCGGAGCGCTGGTCCTCGCCTTCTTCGGGCCGCGAACGCGGGAGCTCGCGACCGCCTGACCGCAGGTCAGCGCACCGCCGAGCGAGCGCGGGACACGACGGTCACGTCCACTCCCCCGCCGAAGGCCTCGACCACGCTGCCGACGATCGGCAGGTCCACGTGACCGGTCACCTCGACCACCGCGGTCTCCCCGTCCGGGCTGCCCGTCCGCCCACCCAACGACCAGGACCGCACCAGGTGGGGTCGCCGCTCCGCCGACAGGTGCTCACCGGCGACCTCGGCGACGCCCGCGCTCGTGACGGGGACCATCGAGGGCAGGCCCTGGGTGTAGACGCGGTCCTCGTCGATGCGGTCGGCCGCGTCCAGCGCAGCCGAGTCCGCGGCGTCCCACAGCTGGGTGCGGGCCAGCTGCACGGCCGTGATGTCCACACCCACCACGATGAGCATGGCGGCGACCAGCATCATCCCGAGGGACAGCAGCGAGATCGACCCGCGGTCCTCCTCGTCGGTGCCCACGCCCGGGCTGGAGGCGTTCTCACGAGCACCGGTCGCCCCGGGCGCGGACCACCTCACGACTCGCCCCGGAAACGCTCGACGGTCGCCAGGTGCTCACCGTGCACCACGACCTCCGACGGCACCACGCCCCGCACGAAGTCAGGCACCAGCGGCAGCGGGACGCGCAGCGTCGTGGTCGCCCGCACCCGGGCGTCCGGCCCGAGGCAGGGATCGTCCAGGCACGCGACCTGGACCTCTCCGGCCGCGAAGCCGTAGTCCTCGAAGATGATGCGCGCCGCCGCCTGCGCCCGTCCCTGCGCGGCGTCCACGTCGCGGGACTCGGCGAACACGCGGCCCGCGTCGCGGGCGGCCCCGGACACGGCATACGCACCGGCCTGGAGCTGGGCCAGGGTCATGACGAGGTAGAAGAGCGGGACGAGCAGGAGCACCGAGACGCCGATCAGCTCCAGGCTCGCCGACCCGCGGTCGCCCTGCTCGCGCACGTCCCGGCCGAGACGACGGCGCAGCCCTGGCAGCCGGCTCGGCCGGTTCTGCTGCTGCGGCCGAGTGAGCCAGGTCATGACGGTTCCTGCCCCTCGCGATAGGCCCGCCCTGACACGGTCAGCTGCCCGGCCGGCCCGAGGGTCCCGATGACCGGCAGCGGCGCCCGGATCGTCACCTCGACAACCTCGGCCCCGCCGGAGGAGGTGACGCGGGACGAGACGTCCTGGGCGTAGCGGTCCGTGGTGAACCCCCGCACGAGCTCCTGCGCCCGTCCGACCGCCGCGCCGGGATCCACGTCCGCGCGGGCGCCGTGGCGGGCGCCCTCGACCGCGCACTGCACGAGGGTGTTGCGCACGTGCAGCGCGACGGCGACCTGGACCACGCCGAGCACGAGGACCATGAGCAGGACGGTGACCATGGCGTACTCCGCCACGGCCGAGCCGCGCTCGGGGTCGTCTCGCACGGGGTGGTCGCGCTCGGGGTGGTCTCGCTCGGCGACCCGCAGGAGGGCAGGGGTCACCGGTCAGCCGCCGATGGTGGCCATGGCCTTCTCGAACAACCCCGTCAGGGCGGGCTTGGCCACGAGCGCGAGGGCCGCGACCAGACCCGCCGTCATCAGCGTGATCATGACCCAGCCGGGCACGTCGCCCCGCTCGCGGACACGGTCGTCGTGCAGCCGCGCACCGAGGACGTGCAGGGTGGCGGTGGTCCGGGTCAGCAGGGCGAGCCCGGCGTCGGTGAGGTGGTGCATGTCGTCCTCCGTGAGGGTGTGGATGGGTCAGACGGTGAGGGTCAGGAGCTGGAGACCGGGGAAGACCGCGAAGAGCACGGTCACCGGCAGGATGAGGAAGACGACGGGCGTCATCATGGCGATCTCGCGCCGGCCGCCCTCCTCCATGACGGCGCGACGGCCCTGCTCGCGCACGTCCTGCGCCTGCGAGCGCATGACGTCGGCGAGCGGGGTGCCGCGCTCGACGGCGATGACGATGCCGTCGACGAAGCGGGCGAGGCCCGGGAGCCCGGTGCGGTCGGCCAGGGACTGCAGGGCGGCGGGCAGCGACGACCCCGCGCGGGCGTCGGCGAGGCAGTGGCGCAGCTCCTCGGCGAGGTCCCCGCCGGAGAGCCGGCAGACGCGGTCCAGGGCGCCCGAGGCACCCTCCCCCGCGCTCACGGACAGGGCGAGCAGCTCTGCGACCGTAGGGAACTCCTGCAGGATGCGGTCCTCGCGGCTGCGGACGGCCCGGCTGAGCAGGTGGTCGCGCAGGACCACCCCGGCCGCGGTCGCCACGACGACGAGCACGACGGCCGGCACCAGCGCTCCCCGGTCGCGGGCGACGGCGACGGTGGCCCCGACCGCGCCCAGGACGGCTCCCCCGGCGCCCCACAGCACCTGCTGGGCGCGGAAGCCCTCGACGTCGGGCACCTGGCCGGAGCGCTGCAGCCGTCGCCGCACCGACTCCTGCCCGCCGAGCGCAAGGTCCAGCCGGGCCCCGGCGCGCACGAGCCAGGGCTGCAGGAGTGCCAGCAACCCACGGTCGTCGAGCTCTCGGCCCACCGCAGGGGGTGGGAGCGCCACGTCCTGCAGGTATGGCGCCACCCGGTCGTCGATCGTGGGTCGGCGCCGTGCGGGGAGGCGGCGCCATACGAGCAGGACACCCGTGGCCCAGGTGAGCCCGAGGGCGGCGCCGGCCCACGACCAGTCGGCCAACCAGCTCATCGCAGCACCCTCCGCTCCTCGGGGAGGCGCCCGATGCGCATCATCAGCTGGTAGGCGATCACCGTGACGACGGCGCCGGAGGCCAGGACGACGGCCCCGAGCGGGGTGCCGAAGGGCTGCAGCGACGCAGGGCGGGTGGCCATCGTGGCCAGGACGACCCAGGGTGCGGCCACGGCGAGCCGGGCCGCGTTGACGGTCCAGCTCTGGCGGGTCTCCATCTCGGCGCGGGTGCGGGCGTCCTCGCGCAGGAACGAAGAGAGAGTCCGCAGCAGGCGCCCCAGGTCGCTGCCGCCGACCTCACGGGCGAGCCGCATCGACTCGACCAGCCGGTCACCGACCGGATCCGCGAGCTGTGCCTTGAGGCGGTCCAGGCAGTCGCCGAACCGTCCGGTCACGCGGTAGTCGTCGGCGAACGCCGCGAACGCCGGCCGCAGCGGCTCCGGGCCGCGGACCGCCAGCTGAGCCAGGGCCTCGGGCAGCGCCAGCCCCGCGCGCACGCCCGAAGCGATGTTGTCGACGGCGTCCGGCCACAGGTCGCGCAGGAGCATGCGGTGCCGGCGTGCCCGCCCGCGGACCACCGCCAGCGGGGCGTAGCCGGCGATCACCGCGAAGCACACGGCGACGGGGACCACGCCCGTGGTCGCCCAGGACGCCACGAAGGTGATGAGGCCGAGGAGGGCGCAGCCCGTCACGACCTGGGCAGGTGTCACCGAGCGCAGGTCGGCCTGCACCAGCTCGTCGCCCAGGCGGGCCAGCCGAGGCCCACGCACCTGCTCGACCCGGTCCTCGGACGGCACCCAGCAGGACCACCAGATGCAGAACAGCCCGAGGCCGAGGAGGAGCCCCACCGCGAGGCCGCTCATGATCGCGGTGCTCCGAGGATGGCGGTGACGTCGTGCCCCGCCCGCTCGAACCGGTCCAGGTGGGGCGGGAACCCGTCGCTGCGCACGAGCTCGTCACCGCGCCGGGTGAACAGGTCGGCGACCTCGATGACGTCGTCCTCGACCCGGCCGGGCACGGCGACGATCTCGCGCACCCGCCGCGTCCCGTCACGCTCCAGGGCGACCTGCACGACGACGTCGATGCTGCCGGCGACGGTGGGGACGACGAAGCGGGAGCCGACGTTCTCCCCGGCCAGCAGCGGCAGGGTGCACATCTTGGTGATGGCCTCGCGGGCGGAGTTGGCGTGGATGGTCGCCATGCCGGGCAGGCCGCTGTTGAGGGCGATCAGCAGGTCGAGGCTCTCGGCCTGGCGGACCTCCCCCACGACGATCCGCGAGGGCCGCATGCGCAGGGCCTCCTTGACGAGACGCCGCAGCGGGATCTCGCCGGTGCCCTCCAGCGAGGACTGGCGGCACTGCATGGCCGCCACGTCGCGGAGCGGCAGCTGGAGCTCGAACACCTCCTCGCAGCTGACCACCCGCTCCCGCGGCGGGATCGCCGAGGCCAGGCAGTTGAGCATGGTGGTCTTGCCGGCCTGGGTGCCGCCACTGACCAGGACGTTGAGCCCGGAGGCGACCGCGGCGGCCAGGAAGTCGGCCGCGTGCCGGGTCAGGGTGCCCAGCCGCACGAGGTCGTCCAGGTGGGTCGCCTTGGCCACGAACCGGCGGACGTTGACCTGCCAGTGCTCGCGGGACACGTCGGGGATCACGACGTGCAGGCGCGAGCCGTCCGGCAGGGACGCGTCGACGAACGGGGACGAGAGGTCCACACGTCGCCCGGAGGACTTGAGCATGCGCTCCACGAGGTCGCGGACGCCGTCGGCGGTGAGGATCGTCGGGGTCAGCTCGCTCACCCCGTCCCGGGCGACGAACACCTTGCCCGGCTCGTTGATCCAGATCTCCTCCACCAGAGGGTCGTCGAAGTACGGCTGCAGCGGACCGAACCCGGCCACCTCGTCCACGATGCGCTTGGCGGTGAGGTCGACGTCCTCGAGCGGCGGCAGCCCGGCGGCGATCGCCCGCTCCTCGTAGTCGTCGATGGCCCGGGCGACGAGAGCGGTCACGCGGGCGCGATCGGCCACGGGGTCGACGCCGTCGCGCCTGATCGCGTCCCTGACCTCTGCCTCGAGGGTCGTGCTCGTCTGCACCATGGCTCCTTGCTCCGGGTCCCTCGAATCTAGGGAGATTCCGGGCGTCACAGGCTCCGTCCACCTGAATGGCTGTGGATGTCACGGAGTGCGCGTCACCGTTCCTCCGGTCCTGTGGATGACGCCCAGGGCCTGTCGGTGGCGGCCTGCACAGTGGGCCCGACGCGGGAGGAGGACGCAGTGCGAGTGGAGCTGAGGGTGCAGTCGGCCGGGGTGGAGTCGGTCGTGGCCGTCACGGCCCCGCCAGGCACGCCCTGGTCGACGGTGCGGCCGCTCCTGGCGACGGCCGTCGGAGGCGACCCAGGGACCGTATGGCGCCTCGGCCCCGCCGTGATCCCGGACGGCGCCGTGGTGGGTCGGCCGCCCCTGGTGCGGGGAGCCCGGGTGAGCGACCGGCCCGACGTCGGGGACGCGTCCGCCCCCGCGAGACCGCCGTCGGCGTTGCACCTCGTCACCGTGGGCGGGCCGGATGCCGGGCGCGTGGTGCCGCTGCCCGCAGGACCGCACGTCGTCGGCCGCGACCCGACGTCCGACATCACCCTCGACGACCCGGAGCTGTCCCGCCGTCACGCCGTCGTCTCGGTGGACGACGACGGCGTGCTCCTGACGGACTGCGGCTCGACCAACGGGTCTCACGTCGACGGGGAGGCGGTCGAGGGGTCGGTGGCCCTGACGGTGGGCACCCGGGTGCGCCTCGGGAGCTCCGTCGTGTCGGTCCGTCGCAGCGCCCGCCGTCAGCGTGCCGAGCCTGACGGGGAGGGCCACCTCGTCGTCCACCCGCTCCCGACGGTCGTGCCGCGTCCCGAGGACGTCGTCCTGGAACGTCCCAGGCCCCCCGCCGGGGCAGAGGGCCGGAGCTTTCCGTGGTTGACCCTGCTGCTCCCGTTGATCGCCTCGGGGGTGCTCGCCTGGGTGATGCACTCGCCCTACCTCCTGCTCTTCGGCCTGCTGGGCCCGGTGATGGTGCTCGGCACCTATCTCACGGACCGTTCGGCCCGGGGTCGTCGGGCTCGAGCCGAGCGCGAGGACCACCGGGCCGCCGGTGCGGACCTCGACCGGCGTCTGGCCGAGGTCCTGGCTGACGAACGCGTGAGACGCGAGCAGGCGTCGCGGGATCCGGCGGCGGTCCTGATGACCGCCCGGCTCGAGGCGCCCGGGCTGTGGTCCCGACCCGCCGGGGCGACGGTGCCGCTGGTCGTCCGGCTCGGCCGCGCCCGGCTGCCGGCCCGCGCGGCCGTCCGCGAGCCGGACGGCGCCCTGACCCGGCCCTCCCTGGACGACGTCCCGGTCGACGTGGACCTGGCGGAGGCCCGCATCATCGGCCTGAGCGGACCCGGCGCGATCGGCGTCGCGCGGGCCGTCGTGGGCGCCCTCACCGTCGAGTGCCCTCCAGATTCGCTGACCATCGACGTGGTGGCCGGCTCGCCCCGCCAGGCCCGGTCGTGGGAGTGGAGCCGCTGGCTGCCGCACCGTTCGCAGCGGCCGACGACGCCCGTGCCCGTCGTCGGCACCCAGGCGGCCTCCGACCTGATCGAGGAGCTGCTCGGGAACGACGTCCTCGGCAGCCCGCACGCGGCTGGATCACCCCGGCACCTGGTGGTGGTCGCCGGGCTCGACTCGGCCGGGCTGGATGAGCTGCTCGCTCGGCTCCTGTCCGGGGTGGGAGGTGAGTCGGTGCTGGTCCTGACCGTCGCGGAGCAACCGGACCGGCTCCCGGCGTCGGCCGGGGCCTGGTTGCGACTCGATCCCGATGGCCGGGCCTCAGTCGGTATGCCGGGCGGAGGTCTGGTCTCGGGCGCCGTCCCCGACGCGGTCGGACCCAACGTGTCGTGGGAGCTGGCGCGAGCGCTCGCGCCCTTGCGGGCGTCCACCTCGGGCGCGGCGGCCATCACCCCCGACCTGGTGACCCTGGCCGACGTCAGCCCCGTCGGGCTGGACAGCCCGACCGACGTGGCCGCGGCCTGGACCCGGCCCACCCGGCACCCCCTCGCAGCGCTCGGCCGCTCGGCAGGCGGCCCGATCACCCTCGACCTCGCCGCCGACGGCCCGCACGTGCTCGTCGGCGGCACCACCGGGGCCGGCAAGTCCGAGCTGCTGCAGACCCTCGTCGCGGGGCTGGCTCTCGCGCTGCCGCCGGACGAGCTCACCCTCGTGCTGCTCGACTACAAGGGTGGGGCGGCCTTCGCCGAGTGCGCCGCCCTGCCGCACACCACAGGACTCGTCACGGACCTCGACCCCCACCTCGCCCGTCGAGCCCTCACCTCGCTGCGCGCCGAGCTGACCCGCCGCGAGCGTGCCCTGCGTGCTGCCGGCGCGGTCGACCTGGAGGCCTACCAGCGGGTCCGCCGGCCCGGCGACCCGCTCGTGCCCCGGCTGGTGATCGTCGTCGACGAGTTCCGGGTCCTGGCGCAGGAGCTCCCGGACTTCGTGCCGGGGCTGCTCACCGTCGCCACGATCGGTCGCTCCCTGGGCGTCCACCTCGTGCTCGCGACGCAGCGACCGGCAGGTGTCGTCACGCCCGACATCCGTGCCAACGTCAACGCTCGCATCGCCCTGCGCATGCGTGACCGCGCCGACTCCGAGGACGTCATCGAGGCACCCGACGCGGCCCGGATCAGCGACCGGCTGGCCGGTCGCGCGCTCTGGCGGACCGGCGACGGAAGCCTTCGAGCCTTCCAGACCGCGTGGGCCGGAGCACCGGCCCTCGTCACGACCGGCGACGTAACGGTGGAGCTCGAGGACGGGCGACGCGTGTCCTCCGCCCGGAACGGACCAGACACCCAGCTCGCGGCCCTCGTTCGCGCCACCTGCGAGGCGGCCGTGGGACGGTCCCGACCGGCCAGTCCCTGGCTCGCGCCGTTGCCTGATCTCGTCCACCCCGCCGACCTCCCGCCCGACCCCGGCCCGAGCGACGGCCACGGCGCCCTGCCCCTGGGCCTGGTGGACCTCCCGCACGAGCAGCAGCAAGCGGTCTGGCACTACGACCTGCAGGCCGGTCGTCACCTCGCCGTGGTCGGGACCCACCGGACCGGCCGCACGAGCCTGCTGCGGAGCGTCGCGGTCGAGGCGGTCTCGCGACACACCGCAGACCAGCTGCACCTGCACGTCGTCGACGGAGACGGCGGGCTCGGCGACCTCGAGACCCTGCCCCACTGCGGCACTCGCGTGACGCGTGCCGACCCGGGTCGCGTCCTGCGTCTCCTGCAGCTGCTCGCCGCCGGGCTGCACCCCACCGTGCCCTCCGAGGTTGCCTCCGACGACGCGCACCCGACCGTCCTGGTCCTCGTCGATCGGTGGGACGCCGTCCTCGCCGGCGCGGACCCTCTCACCGGTGCCGCCCTGCAGGACGCCCTGACCGGCCTCCTGCGCGACGGGCCCGGGCACGGCCTCGTCGTGGTGCTCGCCGGTGATCGCTCGTTGCTGACCTCGTCGATCGCGACCCACCTGGGAGAGCGTCTGCTGCTGCGGCTCGCCGACGCGACGGACCTGGCCCTGTGCGGCGTCCCGGCCTCGGCCCGCCCGGACCACCAGCCTCCCGGGCGCGGCATCCGGGCCACGGACCACGCCGAGGTCCAGGTCGTCCTCACCGAGCCGAACGACGTGCGGCAGCTCGCCCGTGACCTGGTGCCGGCCCGTCGGCGACCACCGCTGGCCCTGCGACCGCTGCCGGCCATGGTCACCGACGACGCTCTGCGGCAAGCAGATCCGCGCGCCTTCGGGCTCGGCGGGGACACCGCCACCCCCGTCGCGCTGGACCTGGCCCTCCGGCCGGTCGTCACCGTGTGCGGCCCACCGGGCAGCGGACGCAGCACCACCCTGATCACCCTGGCGCAGGCATCCGGGCGGCCGACCGAGCAGGTGCTCGTCATCGCTGTCGGCCCCTCTCCGGTGGCCGCGTGGGCCGTCTCGGGCTCCGCAGCCAGCGTCCTGGGCCCGAGCGACGACGAAGCGCTGCGCCGGCACCTCGCCCAGCAGCCCGCGACGCTGGTCCTCGTCGACGATGTCGAGCGCCTGCTGGACAGCCCCGTCGAGCAGGTCCTGGTCGAGCTCGCGCGGCACGCCGTCAGCCACCCCGGTGGGGCCGCCGTCGTCGCCGCGGGCACCACCCAGCACCTCGCTGCGACCTACCGCGGCCTCGCCACGGAGCTCCGCCGCGCCGCCACCGGCATCGTCCTGCAGCCACGCCACGCCTCCGACGGCGACCTCCTCGGCGTCGCCCTCCCCCGCCTGCACGGACCCCCACCTGGTCGCGGCGTCCTGGTCGATCGTGGCCGCACCCTCGTCGTGCAGGTCGCGCTGACCCACCGCCTGCAGGGACAGGGCACAATCGACGGGTGACCACCCGCCTGAGCCCGACGACGCGCTTCGCCGTGGTCGCCGCGGGCGGGATCGGCGGAGCGCTCCTGCGAGCAGGCATCAGCGAGCTCGTCCCCTACGACGCGGGCCACTTCCCCACCTCGCTCCTGCTCACCCAGGCGATCGGCTGCGGGCTGGCCGGCTTCCTCACGCCCTACCTGCTGCGCCGCGGACCCCTGTGGTCACTCGCCTTTCTCACCGGGGCGCTCGCGTCCGTCACGACCTTCGGCCTGTTCACCGGCCAGGTCATCCTGCTCGCCCCGCAGCGACTCGCGACCGCCGTCGTCTACCTCCTCGCCACCGTCCTGGTCGGCGTCGCCGCCGCCGTCGCAGGCCTGCACCTCGCGATGAGGCTGATCGAGCGCCCCGACCGCTCCGACCGTCCGGGCGGTTCCGGGGGGCCACGCTCGGCCGTGCGCCGGCAGGCCTCCACCGGCACCCGCCCCGTCCAGTCCCGCGACCCGCGCGAGCACACCTCGCCCGTCCGCGCCGCCCGTCCGAGGTGGCGCCGATGAGGCTCGTCGACACCCTGTGCCTCGCCGTCGGGGCCGGGCTCGGCTCCATGGTCCGGTATGCCGTCGCGCTGCGCGCCCCATCCCGAGAGGACCTCCCCCGCGGCGCCGTCGCGACGACCGCGGTCAACGTCACGGCGTCGCTGCTCATCGGCATGATGCTGCACTGGTTCGTCGCCGGCGGCCTCGCGCAGCCGCTCTATGCCCTCGTCGGGATGGGCTTCGCCGGCAGCCTCGGCAGCTGGTCGCCGCTGGCCGTCGGGTGCGCCGAGCTCGTGCACCGCCGGGAGTGGACGTTGCTCGGCACCTACCTCGGCGGCAACGTGCTCGGTGGGGTGCTGGCCGCCACCCTGGGCTGGGCCGTCGCCGGCGCCTGACGCCGGCGGACCGTCATACGGCTGGTGCTCGCCTCGGAGACGCAGGCAGGGGGCCGACGCCGGCTCGGGGTCCGGGTCGGCGCGGGGGTCGAGGTCGGGGTCGCCGCCTTAGGCGTCGACGCCCGAGCCGTGGGGACGGGAGAGCACGATCCCGGCGATCGCCACGGTGACGCCCAGCAGCACCAGCGCGGCCAGCACGACCTCGCCGCTCTGCCACAGGCTGATCCCCACCGGCACGAGCAGCACGTGCCACAGCACCGTCGGGGTGCGCGGCCACCTGCTCCCGCGCCACAGTCCCCGCGCCAGCGCCACGAAGCCCGCCGCGGCCAGGAGGAACAGCACGAGCTCGACCACGCTCCGCGCCACCTCGTCGGTGCCACCGGACCCGATCTGCACTGCCCAGTAGCCCGCGGCCACCACGGCCACGACCGCCTGGATCGCCAGGACGAGGGCCGACCAGAGTGCGGCCCCGGCGCTCGTGGCCGCGCCTCGCGCTGGTTTGCTGCTACTCAACGTGACCAATCCTCTTCAATCGTGACCAAAGGTCAGGTCCGATCGCACGATCGGCCCTGAATTCGTCCCAGCCTCTAGTCAACGAGGCATGTTCTTACTAAGGTTGCTAGTCGGCGTGCGACGAGCTTTGCTCGATCAAACGGTACCCACAAGCGTAGGCGACAGCTTCTGACGCCCACCCCTTGTGCCACAGATGCGGCAGATGTGATGGTGGACGAGAGCGGGGCGGAACACGCTGGGCATGTCCATCGTTGGACCCAACATCTCCCACACCCCACAAGGGTACGGAACCCTGGATGCCCTCACGCACCCAGGCCGCATCGTCAATGCAAGGAGCATGATCAAGATGGACTGGCGCGACCGCGCGGCCTGCCTTGAGGAGGACCCTGAGCTCTTCTTCCCGATCGGCAACACGGGCCCGGCAATCATGCAGATCGAGGAGGCCAAGGCCGTGTGCCGACGGTGCCCGGTCATGGACACCTGCCTCAAGTGGGCCATCGAGTCCGGTCAGGATGCCGGCGTCTGGGGCGGCATGTCCGAGGACGAGCGACGCGCTCTCAAGCGCCGCAACGCCCGGGCCCGCCGCGCGAGCTGACTCCCGCAGGCACATCACACCAACGACGGCGTCGCCACCCCCGGGTGGCGGCGCCGTCGTCGTGCGCCCACAACCGTGATGGGGTCCCGTGCCGCGTCAGCGCTCGCAGCGCGGACCTGGCACGCTCTCGAGCCCCGCACCGTGGCTGCTCAGCGCTCGCAGCGCCGACCCGCACGCCCCCGACCCCACGCGACGGCGGTCAGACCAGGTCGTCGGTCGGCTTGCCCTCGGGACGCAGCTTGGCGGTGAACGTCACGGTCGTCCCGCGGGGTTCGCGGCGCTCCCAGCGGATGTGACCCCGCAGGTCCTGGACCAGGCTCGACACGATCTGGGTGCCCAGGCTGTCGCCTTGCGGCGTGAAGCCCTCCGGCAGCCCGACCCCGTCGTCGGAGACGGTCACCGTCAGCAGCTCCCCCGCGTCGTCCGACGGGTCGTTCGGGTCGGCGTCGCGGCGCGCCTCGATGACGAGCTCGCCACCGGTCGAGGCCAGGCCGTGCTCGACGGCGTTGGACACGAGCTCGGCCATCACCATCGACAACGACGTGGCATCCTCGGCCCGCAGCCGCCCGAACGACCCGACGAGCTGCGTGCGCACGGGCTCCTCCGTGCGTGCCACCTCGACGACCGAGCTGCTGGACCGCCGGACGATGTCGTCGAAGTCCACGGTCTCGTCCAGCGCCTGGCTGAGGGTCTGGTGCACCAGCGCGATCGTGCCCACCCGCCGCACCGCCTCCTGCAGGGCCACGCGAGCGTCCTCTGACGGCATCCGACGGGCCTGGAGGCGCAGCACCGCCGCGACGGTCTGCAGGTTGTTCTTGACCCGGTGGTGGATCTCGCGGATCGTCGCGTCCTTGGTCATGAGCTCCCGCTCGCGGCGCCGCAGCTCGCTGACGTCGCGCATGATGATGACCGCGCCGACCCGCTGCTCGCGCTCGACCAGGGGGATCGCGCGCATCGTCACGTGGCCGGCGCGGGTCTCGACCTCGGTGCTCCACGGCGCGCGCCCCGTCACGACCAGGGCGAGGGTCTCGTCGACCGGTGCGTGGTCCCGGAGCACGCCCGTCGTGATCTCGGCGAGCGTCACCCCGATCACGGCCCCGACGTGCCCGATGCGGTGCAGGCCCGAGATGGCGTTGGGGCTGGCATAGGTGATGACGCCGTCGACGTCGAGACGCACGATGCCGTCGCCCACGCGGGGAGCCCCGCGCCGCTGCCCCGTCGGGACCTCGCTGCTGGGGAACGCGCCCGACGCGATCATCCGGCACATGGCGTCGCCGGTGGACATGTAGGTCAGCTCGAGCCGGCTCGGCACCCGCAGGTAGGCGGGATTGGTGCAGCGGCTCATCACCGCGACCGCCCGGCCGTTGTGCACGACCGGGACGGCGTCCTGCCGGATCCCGTCGTCGTCGATCCAGCCCGGGTCCTGGTCGCGAACGGTCCGCCTGGATGCGAACGACTCGTTGAGGAGCGGTCGGCGGCTGCGCGGGGTGCGCGTCCCCACGATGTCCTCGGCAAACACCATGCGCCCGGTCGTCGGGCGCGCGTGCGCCACGACCAGCCACTCCCCCGACCGCGTCGGCACCCACAGCACCAGGTCGGCGAAGGTTAGGTCCGAGATGATCTGCCAGTCGCCCACCAGCAGGCGGAGCCAGTTGAGGTCGACGTCGTCCAGGTCGGTCTCGGCACGCAGGATGTCGGTGAGGGTCGCCACGTCCTCACCCTAGGTGACCGGAGGCGAGCCCCGGCGCACGACCCTTGCGAGCCGTATGCCGGGGCCCGCCGCGAGCGGGGTCGCCGTCAGTCCGCCGCTCCGCTGCGGATCACGCTGCGCAGCGTGCGCAGCGCCACCGAGAGCGGCGCGATCCCGGGACGCTCGATCCGCGCGATGCCGGTGAGCGACGTCTGCGCGCGACCCAGCTGGTCGGCGTGGAGCTGCTCCCACCGCTCGATCTGCTCGCCGGGGTCCTGCAGGTCCCCGGCCGATCCCAGCACCGCCATCGTGAGGGCGCCGAGGGCGGCATACAGGTCGTCCCGCATCGAGCCGCGGGCCAGGGCGTCCCACCGGTCCTCGCGAGGGAGGGCCGAGACCCGCGTCAGCAGGCTGTCGACGCCGAAGTGCTCCGAGAGCAGGAAGTAGAGCCGGGCCACGGCGTCGCCGGGGCGCTCGGTCTCACGGGCGATCTCGACGATGTCGAGGACGGAGTAGAGGTCGAGCAGCCCGGCGGCCCGCACCGCGAGCTCCTCCGGCACGCCCTGGTCGACGAGCCGGTCGGCCTGCTCGCGCAGCCGCTCGTGCTCGCTGCCCTGGAGCAGGCCCGCCACCTGGGGCTGCACGCGCCGCACCGTGTCGGCGAACCGCTCGATCTCGGCCTCGA
This sequence comes from Arsenicicoccus sp. UBA7492, assembly GCF_002479615.1. Taxonomy (NCBI): domain Bacteria; kingdom Bacillati; phylum Actinomycetota; class Actinomycetes; order Micrococcales; family Intrasporangiaceae; genus Arsenicicoccus; species Arsenicicoccus sp. UBA7492. Next base: position 39,122 of record NZ_DLOE01000007.1, read on the forward strand.
CGTCGAGGTTGGCCGGGCGGTTCTGCAGGAACCACCGGGTGGCGCGGTCCAGCAGGCGACGGAACTCGAGATACATCCACGTCTGCGTGTCGGTGGGGACCTTGGTGTCCAGCGCCTCGACCTGCTCGACGAAGTCCCGCAGGCCGAACACCTCGCGGGCCACGACGAAGGCCTTGGTGATCTGCTCGGGGCTGGCCGCCGTCTCCTCCACCGCGCGGAACGCGAAGGTGATGCCGCCGCGGTTGACCAGGGAGTTCACCACCGAGTTGACGATGATCTCGCGTCGCAGCGGGTGCTGCTGCAGCTCCTCGGCATAGCGTCCCCGCACCGGCTCCGGGAAGTACTCGGCGAGCGTCCGGGTGAAGAACGGCTCGTCGGCCAGGCCGCTCGACTGCAGGTCCGCCTTGAGCGCCAGCTTGGCGTAGGCCATCAGGACGGAGGCCTCGGGCGAGGTCAGGCCGTGGCCGGCCTCGCCGCGCTCGTCCAGCTCGGCGTCCCCGGGCAGGAACTCCAGCGTGCGGTCGAGCTCGCCGCGCTCCTCCAGCCAGGCGATGAGCCGCCGGTGCGTGGGGAGCATCGCGTGCTCCTGGTAGCGCGCGTTGCCGAGCAGGACGTTCTGCTCGTAGTTGTCGCGGAGCACCTGGTAGGCGACCTCGTCGGTCATGGACGCCAGCAGCTCGTTGCGCTGCTTGAGGGTGAGGTCGCCGTCCTTCATCAGGCCGGTGAGCAGGATCTTGATGTTGACCTCGTGGTCCGAGGTGTCCACGCCCGCCGAGTTGTCGACCGCGTCGGTGTTGACGTGGATGCCGGCCTTGGCGGCCTCGATGCGGCCGAGCTGGGTCGCGCCGAGGTTGCCGCCCTCGCCGACGACCCGGCAGCGCAGGTCGCGGCCGTCGACGCGGATCGCGTCGTTGGCGCGGTCACCGACCTGGGCGTGCACCTCGGTCGACGCCTTGATGTAGGTGCCGATGCCGCCGTTCCACACGAGGTCGACCGGCGCCTGCAGGATCGCCCGCATCAGCTCGGCCGGGGTCATCGACGCGGGCGCGTCGGCGATCCCGAGCGCCTCGGCCAGCTGCGGCGAGACCGGCACGGACTTGGCGGACCGGGGGAAGATGCCGCCGCCCTCGCTGATCAGCGAGGCGTCGTAGTCCGCCCACGAGGATCGCGGCAGGTCGAACAGGCGCCGGCGCTCGGCATACGAGCTGTCGGCCACCGGCGAGGGGTCCACGAAGATGTGCCGGTGGTCGAAGGCCGCGACCAGGCGGATGTGCTCCGACAGGAGCATGCCGTTGCCGAAGACGTCGCCGCTCATGTCGCCGACGCCGACGACCGTGAAGTCCTCGGTCTGGGTGTCCAGGCCGAGCTCGCGGAAGTGGCGCTTGACCGACTCCCAGGCACCGCGGGCGGTGATGCCCATGCCCTTGTGGTCGTAGCCCGCCGAGCCGCCCGAGGCGAACGCGTCGTCCAGCCAGAAGCCGTAGGACTGGGCCACACCGTTGGCGGTGTCGCTGAAGCTCGCCGTGCCCTTGTCCGCCGCGACCACGAGGTAGGGGTCGTCGGGGTCGTGCCGGACGACGTCGCGCGGCGGCACGATCTCCTGACCCACCCGGTTGTCGGTGAGGTCCAGCAGCCCGGAGATGAACAGCTTGTATGCCGCGATCCCCTCGGCCAGCCAGGCGTCACGATCGGCCGCCGGGTCGGGCAGCTGCTTGGCGAAGAAGCCGCCCTTGGACCCGGTGGGGACGATGACGGCGTTCTTGACCATCTGCGCCTTGACCAGCCCGAGGACCTCGGTGCGGAAGTCCTCGCGCCGGTCGCTCCAGCGCAGGCCACCGCGCGCGACGTTGCCGAACCTCAGGTGGACGCCCTCCACGCGGGGGCTGTAGACCCAGACCTCGAACTTCGGCTTCGGGGCCGGGAGGCCGGGGACGGCGTGGGGGTCGAGCTTCATAGAGAGGTAGGTCTTGGGCGTGCCGTCGTCCTGGTGCTGGTAGAAGTTCGTGCGCAGCACGGCCTGGATCGTGCCGAGGAAGGAGCGCAGGATCCGGTCGGCGTCCAGCGACGCGACCTCCTCGAGGGCGTCGGTGATGCGATCGACCACGGCCTGCTCGGCGCCGTGCCGCTCCTGGATCCCTCGCTCGTCGTCGGCGTAGGTGCCGACGGCGAAGCGCGTCTCGAACAGCTCGACGAGCATGCGGCTGATCTCGGGGTTGCCGGTGAGGACGGACTCGATGTAGCCCGCCGTGAAGGTGGTGCCGGCCTGGCGGAGGTACTTGGCGATCGAGCGCAGGATCACGACCTGGCGGGACGTGAGGCCGGCGCGCAGCACCAGCGCGTTGAGCGAGTCCGACTCGATCTCGCCGGACCAGGCCTGGGCAAAGACCTCCTGGACGTGCCGGCGGACGTCGCCGCCGTGGTCCTCCCAGACGCCGGCGGAGTCGGCCTTGAGCCCGAAGTCGTAGACGAAGGCGGGCGCACGACCGGCGCGGTCGACGGTGTAGGGGCGCTCGTCGGTGACCTCGACCCCGAGGTGGGTGAAGATCGGCAGCAGCCGCGACAGGGACAGCTCCTGCTCGGTGTAGACCTTCATCCGGCGCTCGTCACCCGGCGCCCCGAGGGAGTGGTAGAGGTTGAGGCCCAGGCCGTCGCCGGGCACGGAGTCCAGGTGGTCCAGGTCGACGACGGCGACGCGGGCGGAGAACTCCTCCTTGTAGGACTCGGAGAAGGCCTGGCCATAGGACTTCAGGATCCGGGCCGCGTCCTCCTCGCCGTGCTCCTGGGTGACGGCCTCGGCGAGGTCGTCGCCCCAGGCCCGGGTGATCTCCATCATCTTGCGCTCCAAGGCTTCTCGGTCGACGTCGGGCAGGGAGACGCCTCGCGGCACGCGCACGACGAAGTGCAGGCGGGCCAGCGTCGACTCGTTGACGCGGGTGGTGTAGTCGATCTGGTCGCTGCCGAAGGTGTCGCGCAGCAGCGCCTCGATCCGCAGGCGGGCCGTCGTGTTGTAGCGGTCGCGCGGGAGGTAGACGAGGCAGGAGGTGAAGCGGCCGTAGACGTCCTTGCGCAGGAACACCCGCAGCTGGCGGCGCACCTTGGCGTGGATGATGGACTTCGCGGTCTCGGCGAGTTCGGTCGGCTCGGACTGGAAGATCTCGTCCCGGGGGAAGGTCTGCAGCACGCTGACGAGGTCGCGGCCGTCGTGGCTCTCCGGGGCGTAGCCGGACAGGCGCAGCGCCTCGCGGACCTTGTCGCTCGCGACGGGCACCCGCATCACCGACTCGGTGTAGGCCCCCGACGTGAACAGCCCCAGGAAGCGGCGCTCCCCCGTCACCACGCCGTCGGCGTCGAAGGTCTTGACCCCGATGTAGTCGAGGTAGCCGGAGCGGTGCACGGTGGAGCGCGAGTTGGCCTTGGTCAGGATGAGCAGGTGCGGCTCGCGGGCCTTGTCACGCACGGCGCCGACGAGGTGCGGGACCGAGGCCTGCCGCTCGTCGTAGCGCAGGATCCCGAGCCCGGTGCCCGGCACGGCGTGCAGCAACAAGTCGTCGCCGTCCTCCTGCAGGGCGTAGTCGCGGCACCCGACGAAGGTGAAGTTGTCCGCGGCGAGCCAGTCGAGCAGCCGGACCGCCTGGTCGACCTCGCCGTCGCTCACCGGACCGGGCGGGTCCTCGCGCAAGGCGTCCGCGGTCTGACGAGCCCGGTCACGCATCTTGGACCAGTCCTCGACCGACTCGCGCACGTCCCCGAGCACCTGCTCGAGCCGCTCCTGGACCTCCCGCAGGTCGGGCGCGTCGGACTCACGGTCGATCTCCACGTGCATCCACGACTCGACGTGGATGCCGAACTCGCCCGTTGGCGCGTCCTCGGGGTCGACGTCCAGCACCTCGACGAGCTCGCCCACGGCGTCGCGCCGCACGACGAGCTGCGGGTGCACCACGTGGTGGATCGTGCGCCCCCCGGCCATGATCGCGGCGGTGACCGAGTCGACGAGGAAGGGCATGTCGTCGGTGACGGTCTGCACGACCGTGTGCCCGCAGGACCACTTGTTCTCCGCGACCGTGGGGGTGAAGACCCTCACGCTCGCTCGCCCCGGCGCTCGGCGTCGCGCCAGCTCTCGGTGCGACAGCGCCGCGCCGAGCAGGTCCTCGGGCGCGCGCGCCCGCAGGTCCTCGTCGACGGTGTGTCGGTAGTAGCGGGGCAGGAGCTGGGCGGTTGTGCCGTCCAGGGAGCGACCTGCCACCTTCGCGGCTGCGGTCAGCAGCTCCGTGCGGGTCTGGTCGAAGGATGCAGACATGGCCTGTGGGTACCTCATCGATCTCGACGTCGTGCACGACGGTGTGCACCACCCCGAGACTAGCCTCCCGACGCCGTGCCGCGCAGGCGACCCCTGCGCCTCGCCCGGCTCCGCACCCGCAGGATGTGGACCAGGGTGGCGGGCGGGCCACCGATCCTCCGGTCGGTCCGGCCCTGGACCCTCATCCTTGCGATCGCGTCAGGGGCCTGTGGACACCGCCGTCAGGCCTCCCGGGGCCCGCTAGAGTCGTGCGCGTGCCCGCCCCCACCGCGACCTCCTCCCCCGGCGCCGGGGACGCCTGGCGTCACCTCGCGCAGGTGCTGGACGACGCGGTCGAGGACCTGACCTGGTCGGCACCCGAGCCGGCGCCGGAGCTGCAGGAGGCCCTGTCGGACACGCTCGTGCGGCTCGCCTCCCGCCTGGCGACCCTGCAGGACCGCTCGACCGAGCTGGTCGGGTCATGAGCCCGTATGCCGCGCCCGCCGGCGACCCGGCGTCCTGCTCGGCGCTGGCCGCCGCCCTGCGCCGCCACCACGGCCGGGTCGCCGACGCGCTGGCCGTTGCGCGCGAGCCTGGCGGGTCATCCACGACGGACGAGGAGCGTGGCCTGCTGGAGGCGATGGACCGGCTCGCCTCAGGTCTGCAGGCGCACGCCACGCACCTGTCCGACCTGCAGTCCCACCCACCGGCGGGGGACGACGAGCGCGTGCTCGCCACCGCACGGCACCGCGCCGAGGTCGTCCGGATGCGGCGCGTGCTGGCCGCCGTCGACGCGCGCCTGCACGACCTGCCGGCCTAGCCGAGCGAGCGTCGCTCAGCGGCCCTCGGCCAGGGAGATCACCTGCTCGAGCTCCGTGACGTCGTGCCACAGCAGGTCGGCGTCCTGGTGCTCGGTCGTCTCGTCGACGTGGAAGGACACCAGCCGCTCGCGCGGCAGCGGGCCGTCGAGCGTCACCTCGGCGTAGCCGTCGGCGACGTCGTGCACCGCAGCCTCGGGCAGGTCCGCCGCGGCCACGACGCGTCGCGACGAGCCGGCGCGCTCCGAGGCGGCGGCCGCGCACTCCAGCAGGGCGTCATACTCCTGCTCCTCCTCGTCGACCTCGGCGAGCTCGCGGCGGACGGCTGCCGTCACGGCCCGCGCAGGCCTCCCGTCGACCTCCACCCGGCCCTCGTCGGCGAGCTGGTGCAGGTCGGACGGATCGAGGGCGACGTAGACGCGGCGCAGGGACATGGGGCTCCTCTGGTGGTGGCGGTCGATGCGGTCAGGCGTGGTCGAGCAGCTCGCCGAGGCTCTCGGTGATCGCGGCCGCGAGCACGTCCAGGTCCGGCACGAGGTCGCGATCGGCGTTGATGCCGTAGTGGACCTGACCGTCGTAGGACGTGACCCCGATCGCGAGCGCCTGCCCCTCGGCCACCGGCATCACGGGATAGGTGTCGGTCATGGTCGCGACGCCGAGGAAGCGTGGGGTCTGGGGTCCCGGCACGTTGGTCACCACGAGGTTGAACAGGCTGCGCGACGCCGCCGCCCCCAGCCTGGACCCCAGGGAGTGCAGGGTGGGAGACGCGAACCCCGCCAGGCCCGCCAGGGTGGCCGCACCCAGCGCGCGACCCCGGTCGACCTGGCGCCACATGGCGTAGGCGATCTGGTGCAGGCGGACCAGGGGCGTCGGCTCGCCGACGGGGAGGTCGATGAAGCAGGCCGTCAGCCGGTCGCCGCTGCCGTCGTCGGTGCCGTCGTCGGTGCCGTCGTGGACGCTGACGGGGACCAGGACGCGCACGGACGTGCTGCGGGTGACGTGCTCGCCGCGCGACTCCAGCCAGGCGCGGAGCGCGCCCGCGATCACCGCCAGGATGACGTCGTTGACGCTCGGCTGGAGCCCGACGTCGCCGCGGTCGGCACCGCTGCGCACGACCCGGTAGTCCTCGAGGTCGGTGTCGACGGTGACGAACCGGCGGGCCGACCCGGTGTGCCCGTTGAGCGGGCTGCGGTTGGTGCTGCGCGAGGTGCTGGCCAGCGCCGAGACCACCTGGCCGACCCCGGCGGTGACGCGCTCCCCCGCGTCCTTCAGCTCGCCGGCACCGCTCCGCGCCACGTCGAGCAGACGGCTCGGACGACGCACGGCGCCCACGAGGGCACCGACCACGAGCTCGACGTCGCTGGGCTCGCGGCTGGGAGCCCACGGCGCTGCCGGGGGCTCCTGCTCGACCGGCTCGTCGTCGAGGACGACCTCGGCGATGTCGACGGCCTCCACCCCGTCCACGAGCGCCTGGTGCGTCTTGGTGACGAGCGCGAAGCCCCCACCCTCCAGGCCCTCCACGAGGTAGAGCTCCCACAGGGGGCGCGCCCGGTCGAGGGGCCGGGCCAGGACCCGCGCGACGAACTCGTCGAGCTGCTCGCGGGTGCCGGGTCTCGGCAGGGCGGACCGCCGCACGTGATAGGTGACGTCGAACGCCTCGTCCGTGACCCAGACCGGGTTGGCGACGCCGCCCGGGACGGCCCGCACCCGCTGGCGGTAGCGAGGGTACTGGGCGATCCGACCGCTGACGCGCTCCAGGAGCGCCTCGTGGCTGGGGGCCGCCTGGTCCCCGTCGAAGACCAGGACCGCACCCACGTGCATCACGGCGTTGGGCCGCTCGAGATAGAGGAAGGAGGCGTCCAGCGGGGTCAGTCGGGTGGTCACGGCACCATGCTCGCAGACCTCTGGCGGGGTCGCCGTCCCGTGCACGGACGGGCCCTAGTCAGTAGGCCCCGTCGCCCTTGATGACCGCGCGTGCGGTCTTCCACAGGATCTGCATGTCCATCCCGACCGACCAGTTGTCGACGTAGCGCAGGTCCAGGTTGACCGACTGGTCCCAGTCGAGGTCGGAGCGACCGCTGACCTGCCACAGGCCGGTGAGACCCGGCTTGACCCGCAGCCGGCGGTTGTCCTTGTCGTGGTACTTCTCCGCCTCCTCGGCCAGCGGGGGACGCGGACCGATCAGGGCCATGTCGCCGCGCAGGACGTTGATGAGCTGTGGCAGCTCGTCGATGCTGTAGCGGCGGATGATCTTGCCGACCTTGGTGACCCGGGGGTCGTCGGCCATCTTGAACAAGACCTTGTTGCCACCGGAGCTGCCCTCGGACGAGGCCGCCTGCTGCTGCTTGACCAGCTGGGCGCGCAGCTCGTCGGAGTCGGTCACCATGCTGCGGAACTTGATCATGGTGAACGGCTCGGCGTCCTGCCCCAGCCGCTGCTGGGTGTAGAAGATGGGGCCCTTGCTCGTGAGCTTGATGGCCAGCGCGGTCGCGATGAGGATCGGCGAGACCGCCAGGATGGCCAGGCACGCGATGGTGCGGTCCTGGATGTTCTTGACCAGACCTCGGCCCAGCTTGTCGGACGGTCGCTCCCAGTGCAGGAGCTGCAGGCCCGACGTGGGCTGCATCGTGACCAGCGACGGGGTGGTGTCGACCATGCCGGGCGAGACCACGAGGTCGGCGCCGGTGCGCTCGAGGGCCCACGACAGGCGTCGCAGCGAGGTGCCGGACAGCCCCCCACCGGTCACGACGACCGTGTCGATGTCGTGGTCCACGACCATCTGCGGGATCTCCGACAGGACGCCCCAGACCGGCACCTGCGCGCCCCGCGTCATGGGGACGACGTCGAGGCTGGACAACGCCATACCGACCACGTGCATGCCGTGATCCTTGGTGCTCGCGAGCTCGCGGGCGAAGGCTCCGGCCGTCAGGCCGTCCCCCGCCACCAGGGTGCGGAGCATGGCGTCGCCCGAGGTGCGGCGCCGCTTGAGCGTGTGCCTCACCACGAGCCGGTGCACGATGGTGAGCAGCGCGATGGCCGGGACCCCGACGAGGACGTAGCGTCGCGGCAGCTCGACCTTGACGGCGTAGGACATGAAGCCCAGCACGGCGATGGCCCCGAAGGCCGCACCGAGGACCGCTTGGACGGCGGCGGTGCTCTCGCTCATGCGCCGCAGGTCGTAGCCGCGACGGATGAGCAGCAGCGCGCCCCAGAGCAGGCCCGTCAGGAGCGCCCCGGCGACGGACTCCCCGAAGGACCGCCAGTCGTTGATCATCAGGACGAAGGTGATGCCGATGGCGATGAGCACGTCACCGGACACCGCCTGGAGCATCACGGGTCGTTCCCAGCGAGCGCGTCGCGTGTGGGCGCGCGCCACCGGGTCGAAGTCGTGGTCGAGCTCGCGCCCGACCTTGGTGTCGTCGACGGCGGCCGGCACGACGTACGGCCGCTCGGCTGCCCACGAGATCCTGGTGCGGGTGGTGGGCTCGCGGCGGTCGTCCCCCTGCTCCGCCTGATCCTCACCCATCCGCTCGTGCTGGATCGTCATCTACCCCCCCCTGCAAAGCTGGTGTCGTGCACGCCACGGTTCACCATCACACTACGGTGACGCATGTCGGTCCTGTGAGCCGTTGCAACATCTCCGCACGACTGGTCCCGCAGGCGAACCGTCCGTGATTTTCGATTACTCAGCGTGCTCGCTCGGTGGTGCCCGGCGGTCGGCCCTGCCGTTCACCCGACGAGGGCCGTGGCCACCGACGCGATGGCGTGACGCACGGGGGCATCCGCCGCGACGTCGTGCAGGACGGTCCCGGCGAGGAGTGCCGCGTCCACCCGCTCCACGTCCAAGGGCACCAGGACGGGTGCCTCGACACCCCCGAACCTCTCGAGGAGCGACTGGACGCGCGACATCGGCCGCGCGCCCACGGCGCTGGCCCGGAGGCGGTTGACCACGACCCCCCCGATCTCCACGTCACGCCCGGCCAGGTCCTGCAGACCCCGGACCAGCCGCTGCAGGCCGACGGGGTCGCCGGCACCCACGACCACCACCTGGTCGGCGACGTCCAGCGCCGTCAGCGCCGCCATGTTGCGACGGGGCGCCACGGTGTCATAGCTCAGCTCGTCGTCGTCCTCGAGGCACGACGCGCAGTCGACCACCACGACGTCGCAGTCCAGGCGCGCCACCTCGAGCATCCGCTCGATCGCGCCCGACCGCAGCTCGGGCCACCGGTCGGGGCTGGGCAGACCCGTGAGCACCCGCAGGCGGGGCAGGACCTCCGGCGCCAGCCGGCCGAAGGAGGTGACGTCGAGGGTGCCGTGCTCGGCGGCCCGGCAGGCGGCGGCGACGCCGGGCGCCTCGTCGAGGATCGCGAGGTGCTGGGCGACCGAGGCGGCCTGCGTGTCGACGTCGACGAGGACGACCTCGCGGCCGCCGAGGGCGAGCTCGGCGGCCAGGTTGACCGCCACGGTCGTGCGGCCGGGAGCGCCCGCAGGCCCCCACACCGCGACCACCTGTCCACGACGGGTGATCTCGTCCTCCTCCGTCAGGTCGTCCCCGTCCCCGTCCGAGGGCACGGACGGGACGGCGAGGGCTCCCACCACCGCGCCGTAGAGGTCGGCCGCCGGCGCGTCGGGGGCGACGAACGTCCGGACGCCCAGCTGGCGCAGCATCGCCTCGCCAGCCTCGTCGTCCGGGTCGACGACCCCGAGGACACCCACCGAGCCCAGGCGCAGGTCGCGGACGGCACTCAGGTCCAGCCCCCGCAGGCGGGGCGAGACCAGCGCCACGTCCCCCAGCCGGGCGTGGGCCGCGGCGAGCAGGTCGGGCAGGTCGACGCACCGTCGACCCACCGTCACACGGGACCCGAGACGCCCGACCACCGCGCCGTCCCAGACATCCGGGAGCGCCGTGAGGACCGAGGGCCGCCGCGCCGTCACGAGTCCACCCGCAGCGCGGCGCCGGGCAGCGGCACGGCGGTGATCCGGTCGCGCGCGTCGACGGCCGCCAGCAGCTCAGGGACCACGGTGGCCGGGACCCACACCTGCAGCGTCACCGTCGAGCCACCACCCATCAGGCTCGCCCCCTCCTGGGGGTCCCGCGCGATCGTGGCGCCACCGACGACCTTGCGCGGGGCGGCATACACGTCCGTGCCACCGACGGCGCTGCGCTTGCTGACCCACACCTCGACGGCCGTTCCGCGGACCAGCGCCCCCACGGACCCGCTGGGCGCAGGGAGCGCGACCTGCCGCTGCCCCACCTGCTCGCGGGTGCCGAGCGCGTCTGCCGGCACCAGCTCTCCGGCGCGCACCGCCTGCACCACGTGCATCCCGGACGAGCCGACGGCCCCCGGAGCGACGTACACCCCGGTGAGGTCGCCGAGGCGGACCTCGACATCCCTCAGGTCGGCCGGGGCCACCGCCTCCCCCGGGCTCAGGTCTCGGGTGGCGACGAGCGCGTGGGTCGTGTCCTTGGCCGCGGCGACGACGCGAGCGCCGAGCACCACCGAGGCCAGGACGAGGAGCACCCCCACCACGAGCCGGGCGTCCCGCCAGGACGGTTGGCGCAGCCGCCGGGCGGTGGGCCGCGGCGAGGCCGACGAACCTGATGAGGCCGACGAGCCTGACGACGTGGTGCCGGTGGCGGTCGGACGAGAACGACGCATGAGACCTCCTGCTGCTGGACGGCCGCACGTCGAGGCGAGCCGTGGCTCCATCGTCGTCAATCCGCAGCGGACGCGTCGCCCGTCATCCACAGGCCGCCGAGTTGTCCACACCCTCGCCGCTCGGCGAACGCACGAAGGGCCCGCCCGCCCTAGACTCGTCCTCGCCGGGCACCGACGTGGCCCACCTGCCCGACAACCGCCTCATGAGGAGCAGCACTCCATGGCCAAGCGTTTCATCCAGCTCGCCGAGGTCGCCGAGATCCTCGACATCTCCTCCGCGCAGGCCTATGCGCTGGTGCGCTCGGGCGAGCTCCCGGCCATCAAGGTCGGCGGACGAGGACAGTGGCGGGTGGAGACCAGCGAGCTCGAGGACTACATCGAGCGGATGTACTCCGAGACCAAGGCTTTCGTCGCGGCCCATCCCTTCGGCTCGGTCGACCCCGACGCCGGCGCTCAGAGCTGACGCACCACCGCGAGGGCGCTGAAGGGCACGGTCGTCCGCGAGCGCCCCTCCGCCGCGCGCACGGTCAGGTCGGCAGGCACGACGAGCAGGTCCAGGTGATCCTGACCCACCCGGTCCAGGACGCCCTCGTTGACCACCCCGGTGACGTCGTGCGCTCGCACCGGGCGTCGGTCCCGGGCCAGGTCTCGCACCGCTCGGCCGAGCCCCGGCCGGTCCCCCAGCGAGAGCGGGCCCGGACGGTCCCCCAGCCGATCCACGCGCACCACGGACGCCAGCGGCACCACCGCTCGTCGACCGCCGTCCTCCAGCACCACGCAGTCGACCATCACCTCGTCGACCTGGCCTGACACCTGCTCCCCTCCCAGGACGTGCACGCGCACCCCGGAGCGGGCGACTCCGGCGAGCCGGGCAGCAAGGGTGATCCCCGCCCGATCCCGACGAACCCGGTCGGCGAGCCCGGCCAGCTCGTCCGCACGCCGCTGCTCCTCGACCCGACCCTCGAGGTCGTCGAAGAAGCCGTCCCACCGATCCATGTCGCGCCTCCTGCACTCAGGGTACGTCCAGTGGCCCTGCGTGACTGTCATCGTCAACACAGAGACACGAACCGTCGAGGCCTCCTCACCCTGAGTTCCAGGAACGACTCTTTCAGCATCACCCATAGGCAAACGATCGCAAACTTCCTACAGTCGCTGCCATGTCCAGCCGACCCCTGCCCGTGCACGCCCCCCGTCCGCGTCGTGCCCGCGCAGCACTCGTCATCGCCGGGACGGCCCTGGGCGCCGCGGCCTGCGTCGTCGTGGCCGTCCTGCTCGGCCGGCAGCTGGTCGAGGCCGGCACCGGCTCGTTGGGCCTGCCGGACGTCCTCGTCTCGGCGGTCGAGCTCGCGCTGGCGCTCGGGGCCGGCGCCTGGCTGGCACGGACCTCGACCGACGTCTGGTCCCTCTCCCAGGAGGCCGCGAGGTCGGACGCCGGGCCCGGCTCGCCCTCCCACCTGATGCTCCCCACCGGGCGCGCTCGGGTCGCCGCCCTGCTCCTGGGCGTCAGCCTCGGGGCCACGGCCCTCCCGGCCCAGGCCGCGCCCCGGTCGCCCGCGGCCACCGTCGCGTCGACGGCCGGGACCACCGCGGCGGCACCCGCGACCCCGTCCGACGGCTCCCGGGCTCGGTCCACCGCGGGCTGGACGACGTCCTCGTCCCCGGGCTCCAGGCAGGGCGACCGCGCTGGTGCCCCGGCCGGCCCCGTGTCACCGGAGCTCCGAGCGCCTGCTCCTCCCCAGCCCTCCCCCGTCGACCCCGAGCTGCGACCGGCCCGCCAGGCCCAGACCGGTCGCCCCGCACCGGCGGCTACCCACGTCGTGGTGCGTGGGGACACGCTGTGGAGGATCGCGGCTCGACACCTGCCGCCCGACGCCGACGCCGAGACCGTGGCGCGGGCCTGCGCCGCCTGGCACGACCGCAACCGCGACACCATCGGCCCGGACCGTGACCTGATCCTGCCGGGACAGGTCCTGACCGCCCCGGTGGCCGCACCCACCGTGAACCAGCTCCAGGGGAACCCATGACCGTCATCGCGACCCGTCCGCACCTGCGCCCCGCGCCGGTGATCGCCCCGGAGCCGCTGGACACCGCCGGCGGCGTCGTCACCCTGCCGCTCGACGACGAGCCCGACCACGACCGCCAGCCGGTGCTCGCGCTCGACTTCCACGAGCGGGACGCCTTCTTTGGGCCCCAGCCGACCGCCAGCGCGGACCTGCCGTCCGCCCGGGTCTGGGCCCAGCAGGTCAGTCAGGCCCTCGTGGAGGTGCTCGGAGCGCATCGGCCGGTCAGCCAGCTGGTGCGCTGGACCACCACCGACGTCTACGCCCGGCTGGCGCGCGGGTCGCAGGCCGTCGGCAACCGGCACGCACGTCGTGGCCGACGCCCGGTCGTGCGCAGCGTCCACGTCTCGGGCGACCGCGACGGCCTCGCCGAGGTGACGGCGGTCGTCGTCGTGGGCGAGCGGGTCCGTGCGCTGGCCTTCCGGATGGTCGGTCGCGACGGCCGCTGGGTCATCGACGAGCTCGTGGTGGGCTGACCCCACCAGCACGAACGCCCCCGCACCCGGCTACCCGGTGCGGGGGCGTTCGTCATACAGGCTGGTCAGCGTCTCTTGCGCTGGCTGCGCTTGGCGGCGCGACGCTCCTTGCGGGAGCCGGCGGACGAGTCGGGTGCGCCCTCGTCGTGCTCCTCGACGCCACCGTCCTCGCCGGGCGCGCTGTAGTGCAGCCGCTCCTGATGACGCTCGGGCTCCAGGCCCTTGGCCTTGAACTGTGCCTTGGCCTCGGCCTTGGCCTCGGCCGCGTCGGAGAGGCGCTGAGCCTCCTCCTCGCCGATCTCCACCTCGAGGTTGAACAGGTAGGCGACCGACTCCTCCTTGATCCCGTCCATCATGGCCTCGAAGAGCATGAACCCCTCGCGCTGGTACTCGACCAGCGGGTCGCGCTGGGCCATCGCACGCAGGCCGATGCCCTCCTGGAGGTAGTCCATCTCGAAGAGGTGCTCGCGCCACTTGCGGTCGAGCACGGAGAGCAGGACCCGGCGCTCGACCTCGCGCATGACGGGCTCGCCGAGCTCCGCCTCGCGCTGGTCGTAGGCGTGCTGGGCGTCCGACTTGAGCTCCAGGGCGAGGTCCTCGCTCCGCAACGCCGACCGGCCGCCAGCGTCCGCCTCGAGCTCCTGCCAGGTCACCGCTACCGGCCAGACCTGGCGCAGCGCCGTCCACAGCCGGTCGAGGTCCCACTGCTCCGGGAAGGCCTCACCGGTCTCGGCCGTGACGTAGCCGTCGACGACGTCGTTGATGAACAGCCGGATCTGGTCCTGGAGGTTCTCGCCCTCGAGGACGCTGCGTCGCTCGTCGTAGATGACGGTGCGCTGGCGGTTGAGGACGTCGTCGTACTTGAGGACGTTCTTGCGGATCTCGAAGTTGCGGCCCTCGACCTGGGTCTGCGCGCTCTGGATGGAGCGGCTCACCATCTTGGACTCGATCGGGACCGACTCCTCGATGTTGGCCCGGGCCATGAAGGTCTCGACCATCGCGCCGTTGAACATCCGCATGAGGTCGTCCTGCAGCGACAGGTAGAACCGGCTCTCGCCGGGATCGCCCTGGCGACCGGACCGGCCGCGGAGCTGGTTGTCGATGCGGCGGGACTCGTGCCGCTCGGTGCCGAGGACGTAGAGCCCGCCGTAGCCGACGACCTCCTCGTGCGCGGTCGCGGTGGCCCGCTCCGCCGCCGCGAGCGCCTCGTCCCAGGCCGCTTCGTACTCCTCCGGCGTCTCGTCGGGGTCCAGCCCGCGGGCCTTGAGGTCGGCCATGGCGCGGAACTCGGGGTTTCCGCCGAGGATGATGTCGGTGCCTCGACCGGCCATGTTGGTGGCGACGGTGACGGCGCCCTTGCGCCCGGCCTCCGCGACGATCGCGGCCTCGCGCTCGTGGTGCTTGGCGTTGAGGACCTCGTGCGGCACCCCACGACGACGCAGCAGCTCGGAGAGGTACTCCGACTTCTCCACGGAGGTGGTGCCGACGAGGACCGGCTGGCCCTTGGCGTGCCGCTCCTGCAGGTCGTCGGCGACGGCCTCGAACTTGGCCGCCTCGGTGCGGTAGACGAGGTCCGGCTGGTCCTTGCGGATCATCGGGCGGTTGGTCGGGATCGGCACCACGCCGACCTTGTAGATCTGGTGCAGCTCGGCGGCCTCGGTCTGGGCGGTGCCGGTCATGCCGGACAGCACCTTGTAGAGCCGGAAGTAGTTCTGCAGCGTGATCGTGGCGAGCGTCTGGTTCTCGTTCTGGATCTCGACGCCTTCCTTGGCCTCGATCGCCTGGTGCATGCCCTCGTTGTAGCGACGGCCCGGCAGCATGCGGCCGGTGTGCTCGTCGACGATCAGGACCTCGCCGTTCATCACGACGTAGTCCTTGTCGCGCTTGAACAGCTCCTTGGCCTTGATGGCGTTGTTGACGTAGCCGATGAGCGGGGTGTTGACCGACTCGTAGAGGTTGTCGATCCCGAGGAAGTCCTCGACCTTGGCGATGCCTGCCTCCAGGATGCCGACGGTGCGCTTCTTCTCGTCGACCTCGTAGTCGCCGGCGCCGTCGGTCCCGCGCTCGAGCCGCTTCACCAGGCGGGCGAACTCGACGTACCACTTGGTCGCCTGGTCGGCGGGCCCGGAGATGATGAGCGGGGTGCGCGCCTCGTCGATGAGGATCGAGTCGACCTCGTCGACGATCGCGAAGTTGTGGGGGCGCTGCACGAGCTCCTCGGTCGACCAGGCCATGTTGTCGCGCAGGTAGTCGAAGCCGAACTCGTTGTTGGTGCCGTAGGTGATGTCTTTGGCGTACTCGGCCCGCCGCTGCTCGGGCGTCATCGAGGCGAGGATGCACCCGGTCTCCAGCCCGAGGAAGCGGTGCACGCGGCCCATCTGCTCGGCCTGCGTGGACGCGAGGTAGTCGTTGACCGTGACGATGTGGACGCCCTTGCCCTCGAGGGCGTTGAGATAGGCCGGCAGGGTCGCGACCAGGGTCTTGCCCTCACCGGTCTTCATCTCGGCGACGTTGCCCTGGTGCAGCGCTGCCCCGCCCATCAGCTGCACGTCGAAGTGCCGCTTGCCGAGGGTGCGCTTGCTGGCCTCGCGGACGACGGCGAAGGCCTCGGGGAGGATGTCGTCGAGGGTCTCGCCGTCCGCGAGTCGCGCCCGGAAGGTGTCCGTCTCGGCCCGCAGCTCGGCGTCGGTGAGGCGCTCGAAGTCCTCCTCGACGGCGTTGACCTGGGCCGCGATGCCCTGCAGCCGGCGGAGGGTCTTGCCCTCACCGGCGCGCAGCAGACGCTCGATCACTGACACGTTGAGCTCCCTCGATGATGGATGACGCGTGGGGGCCGACCCCCTGGTCGGCGCACACCTGGCCCAGGGTAGTCCGTCCTGCGGGCGCTGGGTGGCAACCCGGCGTCAGCGAGCTGGTCGGTCCGCACGCACGCCGTCATGGACAACGTCGGGGACGCCGAGCCAGTGCCCGAGCGTGGACAGCTCCTGCTGCAGCGCGACCACGGCCTCCTCCGACGCGGCGCCGTCCTCCCAGTGCAGCCCGCGGACGAGCAACCGGCCGGTGGGCCGGTCCGCCTTGAGGTCCACGCGCGCCACGAGCCGCTCGCCGTGCAGGAACGGCAGGACGTAGTAGCCGTGCACCCGCAGCTCGGCGGGCACATAGATCTCGAGTCGGAAGTCGAAGCCGAACAGCGCCCGGGTCCGGTCCCGCTGCCAGACCAGCGAGTCGAACGGGCTGAGCAGGGCGCTCGCCGTCACCGTGCGAGGCACCCTGGCGTCCCGGTGCACGTATGCCGCCGCGCGCCACCCCTCGACGGTCACCGGGACGAGCGCTCCCGCCGCCACGAGGTCGGCGACCGCGGGGCCGACCTGCTGGGGCGAGAGGCGGAAGAAGTCCCGCAGGCAGCGCAGCGTGCCGACCCCCAGCGCGCGGGCGGACAGCTCGACCAGCCGCCGGACGTGCTCGGCGTCGAGCGTGGCGTGGGGCTCGGCCTGGGGCTTGGCGTAGGGCTCGGCGGACGATGTCGGCGATGTCGGCGATGTCGGCGATGTCGAGGACGACACCTCGGCGGCGGCCCGCGCGGCGCGTGCGGCGGCCACGTCGTCCAGGACGGTGCGGGGCAGGACGCGCTCCAGGGCGGCATACCGCCGCTCGAAGCCGGCCGTCCGCCCGGCGCTGGTGATCCGCCCGGCCCAGAAGAGGTGCTCGAGGGCGTTCTTGACCAGGGACCAGTTCCAGCCCCAGTCGTCCCGCTGCCGGGGCGCGTCGTGGGCCAGGGCCCGCTCGACCTCGCGCGAGGTCAGCGGACCGCGCGCGACGACCTCCGCCAGCACCGCGGCCACGAGCTCGGAGTGCTCCTGGGCGACCCGGCGCATGCCGCCCCAGGCGTCGTCCTCGGCCCGGCGCATCCGCACGTCGAGCAGCGGCCAGGTGGTGGGCGGGACCAGGCTGGCCTCGTGGGCCCAGTACTCCACCATGCGGCGGGGGGCACGGTCGCGGAGCCGGTCCAGCAGGGCCGTGTCGTAGGCGCCGACGCGGGAGAAGAACGGGAGGTAGTGGCTGCGGGTGAGGACGTTGACCGAGTCGATCTGGACGACCTGGACGGTGGACAGGACCCGCACGAGGTCGCGTGCCGTCACCACCTCCGGCCGGGGGCGGGTGAAGCCCTGGGCCCCGAGCGCCATACGACGGGCCTGGGACAAGGTGAGGCGACGCGCCGGGGAGGCCGGCCCGGTGGCGGTCCCGAGGTCGTCCCGTCGCGCGGTCATTCGGGCAGTTCGAGGATCTTCTGGCGGACGGCGTACATCACGGCCTCCATCCTCGAGTGCAGCTGGAGCTTCTCGAGGATGTTGCGGACGTGGTTCTTGACGGTGTTCTCCGAGATGAACAGGTCCGTGGCGATGTCCTTGTTGGCCATCCCACGCGCCACCAGCTTGAGGACCTGCAGCTCGCGGTCCGTGAGGCGGGGCACGGGCATCTGCTGCCCCTCCTCCTGCCGCTTCATCATCAGCGCGAACTCGGCGAGCAGCTTGGAGGCCATGGGCGGGGAGATCAGCGACTGACCCGCGTGGACCTGGCGGATCCCGACCGCGATGTCCTCGCCGGGCACGTCCTTGAGCAGGTAGCCCGTCGCGCCGGCCCGCACGGCGTCGTACAGGTCCTGCTCCTCGTCGGAGATCGTCAGCATGATCACCTTGCTCGACGGGACGACCTCCCGCACCCGGGCCGTGGCCTCGGGGCCGGACAGCCGGGGCATGCGCACGTCCATGAGGACGACGTCCGGGATGAGCTCCTCGGCCTGCGCGACCGCGTCGGCGCCGTCGCTGGCCTCCCCCACGATCTCGATGTCGGGCTCCTGGGCGAGCACCATCTCCAGACCCCGGCGATAGAGCACGTGGTCGTCGGCGACCAGCACCCGGATCCGCTCTGGCCGCGTCCGGTCGCCGGGGGCGTGGGATCGGGGGTGGATGTCCTGGATGCCCGTCATGCCCGCATGATGCCACGGTGGTGGGCCCCAGCCCGGTCTGGCGTGCCGGTCACGCCCGCGTGCCGAGGGGCGGCCCACCCGTGGTGGGCCGCCCCTGGGCGGTGGTGCGAGCGGCGGTCAGGTCGAACGACTCTCGAGGTCGGACTCGGGCTGCACCTCGCTGTCGAGGTGCAGCACGCCGTAGGACCAGCCGCGCCGGCGGTAGAGCACGCTGGGCGTGCCCGAGTCGGCGTCGGTGAACAGGAAGAAGTCGTGCCCGACCATCTCCATCTCGTAGAGCGCCTGCTCGAGGTTCATGGGAGCGGAGCTGTGGTGCTTGACGCGGACCTCGATCGGTGAGTCCGCGACCTCGACCACCTCGGGGCCGTCGTCCTCCGGGGTGGCGGAGGGGCTCTCCCCGGCTCCTGCGCCGGAGCCCGCGTCGGTGGCGGTGAGCTGCGGCGTGGCGGCGGCACCGGGTCCGGCGTCGACCAGCTGGGCGGGGGGCGGCACGTCGGTGGACGTGGTGACCTTGCGGCGCTTGCCGCGACGGCGGTCGTTGGCCTTCTTGAGCCGGTCCAGGAGCTTGTCCGCCGCGACGTCGAAGGCGGCGTACTTGTCGTCCGAGGTCGCCTCGGCCCGGATGACCGGGCCCTTGACGCGGCACGTGATCTCGACGGTCATGGTGCCCACGCCGTTGGCGCTGCCGTGCTTGGAGACGACGATGTCCAGACGAGGATCGCGGTTGGCGAGCAGCTCGATCTTGTCGAGCTTCTCCTGCGCGTGGTCTCGGAACCGGTCGGTGACGGGGACGTGACGGCCGGTGATCTGGATGTCCATGAATTCCCTCCTAGGGAGTGACCTGCTCGACATACTCAGGCCCGTCGGGCCTGCGGAGAACTGTGTCGAACCACCCCCGTCCATCTGGGAGGACCACGCTCGTCATCGAGCCGTTACCCGACGTTAGCGCACGCCGTCGGTGATTGCCCAGCGCGCCCCGTGGCGGGTTGCGGCGGGTCGCGGCGACCACCACGGCACCGGCCACCTCCACCCCCTCGGAGCGCAGCGCCCGGGCGGCCTCGACGAGCGTGGCGCCGGTGGTCAGGAGGTCGTCCACCAGCAGCACCGGCCGCCCACGCAGGTGCTCGCACGCACCTCGCGAGGTCACGCGCATGGCTCCACGCAGGTTGACCGCGCGCGCCTCCTGACCCAGCAGCGCCTGGTCGGCGGGACGGCCCCGCGTCGTGAGGACGGAGCGGTATGACGCCCCGGCCACCTCGCCGGACGCGGCCGCGACGAGCTGCTCGAGCGGGCGGTCGCCCCGCCGCCGGCGGGCGGCCGGGGACGTGGGGACCGGAACCACCGCCACGCCCCGCCGCGGGGGCGGGCGCAGCGCCCCGACCGCCAGGTCGAGCGCCGGGACGAGCAGCTCGAGCAGGGTGCCGCGCAGGTCGCGCCGCCCCTCGTCCTTGTAGGCGTGCAGCACCCGGCGGACGACGCCGTCGTTGACCGCCGTGGCCACGACGGCCGGCAGACCCGGCGGGCAGGGGTCGGGCAGCACGACGCGGGGACCGCCGGGGTAGCACCACCCCCACAGGGCCGATCGGCAGGCCGGGCACACCCGGCCGCCTGGACGGCCGCACGCGCCGCACACCACCGGGAGCGCCAGGTCGACCAGGGCGGAGGCGAGCGTGGGAGTCACGCGGCCCAGCGTCCCACCCGCGTGGCAGCGGGCGGACGGCATACGGCCGGCCTGTGGATGGGGCCCGTCGGCCGTCCACAGGTCGACGTGCGCCAGCTCAGTGGCCGGGGACCACGAAGTCGCTGGTGCTGGACACGATCGGGGTCAGGCCGTTGCCGGACCGGACCAGCGCGGCGCCGCGGCGCGTGGTGACCACGATGCTGCGGCTGCCGCCGAAGGTCGTGATGCCCGTGGGGTTGCGGACCGTCCCCAGCACCTGGCTGGGTCCGCTGATCGGGGCGATCACCACCCGCTGCTCGCTCTTGGTGTCGACGGCGCCGACCACGCCGATCGTCTCGGCGTCGAGCCAGGTCGCGTCGGTCACGTCCGTCGAGGCACCGCCCACGGCGATCGGCGTGGCCAGCCCCACGGGGCGACCGTCGCGGCGTAGCACGCCGGCGACCCCCACGGTGGACGGCCCGCCACCGATCGGCTCGGACACGACGAGGACGCGCTGCCCCTCCGCGGAGGGCCTCAGGGCGACCACCCTCCGGTCGGCCAGCCACGGCACGTTGATCGCGACCGGTGGGCGACCGCTCAGGTCGGAGGTCGGCTGGACGAGCACGCGGGTGCCCGCGGTGGTCCGACCGGCCAGCCAGAGGTAGCCCGCGGGGTCGTAGGCCGGGCGGGTGAGGTCGGTGGCGAACCCGCGCACCCGCACCAGCCGGCCGTCCCGCCAGCGGGCCAGCTCCTCCTCGTCGCCGTCGAGGCCCGCGATCTCGTGCCCGTCGGCGGATGCGGCGAGGCGATACCACTCCGGGCCGACGTCGGGCAGCGGGGGGCCGTCCGCGCGCGCCTCCTTGCGCGACCGGTTCTCGGTGAGCTGGCGCGGGTCGACCCGCTCCAGGCCGGCGCCGCTGCGCAGCAGGACCGGGCCGGTCGGCGCCTCGGCGTCGCGCAGGTCCACGTCCTCCGCCCCGAGGGCGCGGTCCGGCAGCCCGGGCACGCTGAGCCGGGCGCCGTCCGCCTCCAGCTGCACCGCGTCGACGCCTCCGACGGCGGTCAGGGTCGTCGTGATCTGCTGCCACATGCGCCGCCGGTTGAGGTCGTCCGCGTTGAGGGCCCGGCTGCTGAGGACCACGCGGGCCGTGCCGCCCTCGACCGACACCGAGCCGTGGGCCAGCTCGGTGTACTCCGGCACCCCCGTCAGGACCGCGCCCTGCAGGTAGGTCGGGGGCGGCGCGAGCTGGGCCCGCGCGAGCCGGGTCACGAGCCCCGGGCCCTGCAGGAACCAGCGCCGGTCGGTCACGCCCGTGCCATCCGGCGTGACATAGGTGATGGGGAAGCTGGTGTAGAGGCCGAAGTCCGCGCGGCTGATCCACACCGTCGGCCGTCCGTCCAGGCCGCCGTCGATGCGCCACTGGTCACCGACCTTGACCAGGCGCAGCGCGACCGATCGCGTCTGGCCGGGCGGCAGCTCGGCGTAGTGCCCCTCGCGGTCCAGCTGGGCGCTGATGCGCCCCGTCACCGTCACCGTGCCGGGCGCGGTGACCTTGACCGTGAGCGCCTCGGGGCCGTCGTAGATCCAGGCCGAGCCGTCCGGCTGCCACTGGCCCGACGCCCTGGGGGTGAGGTACTCCCGCGCCACGCTGCTGTCGTCGTCCGCCCCCAGGCCCTGCCGCAGGAAGTCCGTCACCAGGTCGTCGGCGTCCGACCCGGACACCGGTCCGCGCGGGATGATCCGCACCCCCGCGTCCTGCGCGCCGCCGACCGCCTGCCCCTGGACCACCGGCGTCGATCTCGGCAGCCCGGAGCAGCCCGCCGCCAGGACCGCGGCCGCGAGCGCGAGGCCCCAGGCACGGGCCGTATGACGTGCCCGGCCCGGCCTCACGGGTGGTTCACCCCGGTCGGGTCCTTGTGCGGCGCCGCCGCGAGCTGGTCGGGCAGCAGCGCGAGGACCCCCGCCGTCCCGGCGTCGAGCGAGGTGCCCGGGACCGGGTCGAGGACCTCGTTGGTCGACTGGGTGGGGACCGGCGGGTTGACGCGCAGGCCGAGGGGCTGCATGGGCAGCGGGGACTCGGTCACGTCCTCGCCGAAGGTCAGCGGCAGCGTGAGGCGGAAGCACGAGCCGACGCCGGGCTGGCCCCAGGCCTCGAGCCAGCCGTGGTGCAGGTGGGCGTCCTCCATCGAGATGGACAGCCCGAGACCCGTCCCACCGGTGGTGCGCGCCCGAGCCGGGTCCGCGCGCCAGAACCGGGTGAAGACGAGCGACGCCTCCCCCGGCCGCAGCCCGACCCCGCTGTCGCGGACCGCGACGGCGGCGGCCTGGGCGTTGCGCCCGATCTCGACGTAGATGGGCTCCCCCTCGCCGTGCTCGATGGCGTTGACGACGAGGTTGCGCAGGACGCGCGTGATCCGCCGCCGGTCCATCTCGGCGACCACCGGCTGGGTGGGTGCGACGACGCTGACGGTGCTGCCACGACGCTCGGCCAGGGCCGCCGCGTCGTCGACGACCTCCCGCGCGATCTCGCGCAGGTCGCCGGGCGCCGGCTCGATCGTCGCGGCCCCGGCGTCGATGCGGCTGATCTCGAGCAGGTCGGTCAGGAGGTTCTCGAACCTCTCCAGCTGACCGGTGAGGAGCTCGGCGCTGCGAGCCGCGCCGGCGGAGA
Organism: Arsenicicoccus sp. UBA7492; assembly: GCF_002479615.1. Taxonomy (NCBI): domain Bacteria; kingdom Bacillati; phylum Actinomycetota; class Actinomycetes; order Micrococcales; family Intrasporangiaceae; genus Arsenicicoccus; species Arsenicicoccus sp. UBA7492. The sequence continues at coordinate 61,728 of NZ_DLOE01000007.1, forward strand.
AGTCGCCCCGGGCGTCGTACAGCACGTCGGCCGCCATGCGCACCGTGGTGAGGGGCGTGCGCAGCTCGTGCGACACGTCCGAGACGAACTGCTGCTGCAGCCGGGACAGCCCCTCGAGCTGGACGATCTGGGTCTGCAGGCTGGACGCCATCCGGTTGAAGGACCGGCCGAGGACGGCAATGTCGTCGGTGCCCTTGACCGCCATCCGCTGGTCCAGCCGACCCGAGGCGAGCCGCTCGGCCACCTGCGCGGCCCGTCGCACGGGATCCACGACGAGCCGGGTGACGACGAACGCCACGCCGCCGATGAGGACGATCAGCAGGCCCCCGGCCAGCAGCAGGTTGCGGGTCACGATGTCGAGGGCCTTGGACTCGGCCCGCATGGGATAGGCGTAGTAGAGGTCGTAGCCACCCACCCCGGGCGGCAGCTGGACCCGCGCCCCCACGACCACGGTGGGCAGCTCTCCGTCGTCGCGCGCCAGGGTTACCACCTGGATCTGCTGGTGCCCGCGGTCCGCCTGCACCCGGCCCTGCAGGGTCGCCGGGATCTCGCCGAGGGTGAGGTCCCCCGCCGCGACGGTCGGCAGCGGCTTGCGCGTGTTGTCCTGCGCGGGCGTGAAGATCACGTCGCGCGACAGGTCGGGGGCCTTGTCCTGCTGCACGATGTCGGTGGCCATCTGGCGCAGCGCGGCGTCGTCGGTCTTGTCGGCGTCGTCGAACCTCGCCTGCGCCGAGCGCACCCGGGCGGCGGCGTCGTTGGAGGCGGTCCGCAGCTTCTCCTCGGTGAGGCCGTCGGCCACCCGGCCGTGCAGGTAGGACCCGACGATGAGCAGCATCGCCGTCCCCAGGACCATGGTGCTCGCGACCGTGCGCAGCAGCAGGGACCGGCTCCACAGCTCGACCAGCCGGTTGACGCCGTGCCGCAGCCACGGCCAGGAGCGTGACAGAGCACCACCCCCGAGACGAGCGATCCGACCTCGCAGGGCCGCGAGGTCGGACTTGAGGGTGCGGGCCATGGCCTAGGCCGGTCCGCCGGCCTTGTAGCCCACCCCGCGGACCGTCAGCACGATCTCCGGGTGCTCGGGGTCGTGCTCGATCTTGGACCGCAGCCGCTGCACGTGGACGTTGACCAGGCGGGTGTCCCCGGCGTGGCGGTAGCCCCACACCTGCTCCAGCAGCACCTCGCGCGTGAAGACCTGCCACGGCTTGCGCGCCAGGGCGACGAGCAGGTCGAACTCCAGCGGCGTGAGGGACAGCGCCTCGTCGCCGCGCTTGACGGCGTGCCCCGCCACGTCGATCGACAGGTCACCGATGGTCAGGTGCTCCTGCTCGACCTCCTCGCCACGCCGCAGCCGGACCCGCATGCGCGCGATCAGCTCGGCCGGCTTGAACGGCTTGACGATGTAGTCGTCGGCGCCGGACTCCAGCCCGACGACCACGTCGGTCGTGTCGGTGCGGGCGCTGAGCATCACGATCGGCACGCCCGACTCCGCGCGGATGCGACGACACACCTCGACGCCGTCCATGCCCGGCAGCATCACGTCGAGCAGCACCAGGTCCGGCTTGACCTCGCGGAAGGCGGGCACGGCGGCCGTGCCGGTGGCCACGTGCGTCACGTCGAAGCCTTCGTTGGTCAGCACGATGCCCAGCATCTCGGCGAGCGCGAGGTCGTCGTCGACAACCAGGATCCGGCTCTTCACGGGGGGTGCTCCTTCGCTGCGGGACGTCCTGCGTCATCTTCACACACAGTGGGCCCGGGATAACGGAAGGGTCACGGCCCGACGGCGTGTCCCGGGGTGACCAGGCCGTATGCCGCAGCGGGCCGACGCCTCCGGGGTGGAGGCGTCGGCCCGCGGCATACGGCAGGTGCGCGGTCAGGCAGCGGACCCGCTCAGTAGCGGTAGTGCTCCGGCTTGTAGGGGCCGGCGACGTCGACGCCGAGGTACTGCGCCTGCGGCTTGGTCAGCTCGGTGAGCCGCACGCCCAGCGCGTCGAGGTGCAGGCGGGCGACCTTCTCGTCGAGGTGCTTGGGCAGGACGTAGACGTCCGTGGAGTACTCCCCCGGCTTGGTGAACAGCTCGATCTGGGCGATCGTCTGGTTGGCGAAGGAGTTGGACATCACGAACGACGGGTGCCCGGTCGCGTTGCCGAGGTTGAGCAGGCGCCCCTCGGACAGCACGATGATCGAGCGGCCCGCGGGCTGGCCGTTCTCGCCGGTCTCGGCGAAGGTCCACTCGTGCACCTGCGGCTTGATCTCGGTCTTGGTGATGCCGGGGACCTTGGCCAGGCCGGCCATGTCGATCTCGTTGTCGAAGTGGCCGATGTTGCCGACGATCGCCTTGTCCTTCATCGCGACCATGTGCTCGGTGCGGATGACGTCGTAGCAGCCGGTGGTCGTGATGAAGATGTCCGCGGACTCCACGACGTCCTCGAGCGTGGCGACCTGGTAGCCCTCCATCGCGGCCTGCAGCGCGCAGATCGGGTCGATCTCGGTGACGATGACGCGCGCGCCCTGGCCGCGCAGCGAGTCCGCGCAGCCCTTGCCGACGTCGCCGAAGCCGCAGACGACCGCGACCTTGCCGCCGATGAGGGTGTCCGTGGCGCGGTTGAGCCCGTCGATCAGCGAGTGGCGGCAGCCGTACTTGTTGTCGAACTTGCTCTTGGTGACCGAGTCGTTGACGTTGATCGCCGGGAAGAGCAGCTCGCCGTCGCGGGCCAGCTCGTAGAGGCGGTGGACGCCGGTGGTGGTCTCCTCGGTGACGCCCTTGATCTCGGCGGCCACGCGGGTCCACTTCTGGGGGTCCTCCGCGAGGGTGCGGCGCACGAGTGCCTTGAAGACGCCGAACTCCTCGGAGTCCTCCTCGGTCGTGGGGGGCACCTGGCCGGCGGCCTCCCACTCCTTGCCCTTGTGGACGAGCATCGTGGCGTCGCCGCCGTCGTCGAGGATCATGTTGGCGTAGACCTGCTCGCCGGATGCGTCCTGGCCCCACGTCAGGATCTGGTTGGTGCAGTCCCAGTACTCCTCGAGCGTCTCGCCCTTCCAGGCGAAGACGGGGACGCCCTGCGGGTCCTCGGGGGTGCCCTGCCCGACGACGATGGCGGCGGCCGCCTCGTCCTGCGTGGAGTAGATGTTGCAGCTGGCCCAGCGGACCTCGGCGCCGAGCGCCGTGAGGGTCTCGATGAGCACGGCGGTCTGCACGGTCATGTGCAGCGAGCCGGCGATGCGGGCGCCGGCGAGCGGCTGGGCCTCGGCGTACTCCACGCGGAGCGACATGAGGCCGGGCATCTCGTGCTCGGCGAGCCGGATCTGGTGGCGGCCCGCCTCGGCGAGCGAGAGGTCGCGGACCTGGTGGTCGAACGTCACGATGGACAGTCCCTTCGGTTGGTATGACGACAGTCTGGGCCCGGCGCCGCCCATCTGGGCTGCACGGTTTCACCTGCGCCGACCGTCGGCCAGTCTAGGTGACGGGTCAGGGGTGGCCGGCCGCGCGCAGGTTGGCCACGTGCGGGTTGGTGGAGGGGTCGAGCCCCAGGCCGAGGGCGGCATAGGTGCTGAGGAAGTCCGTGAGCGCCATGACCTCGGCGAGCCGCACGGCCGGGTGGCCGGCCTCGCTCGAGACCTCGTGCACCCGGACCCCGACGTCGTGCGCCTCCTGGAGCACCAGGTCGGCCAGCGAGGACTGCGCCGGCGGTATGTCGCGGCCGCCCTCGCGCAGCATGAGCAGCCCGAGCGGCGGCTCCTCGGGGGCGTCGAGGAAGGGATCGGCGAAGATGTCCCGCCCGCCGGCGCCGCCGGGCGCGCCACGCCCACCAGACCGGGCTCCGACGCCCTGGCCCCCGGCCGCGGTGTAGGGCCCGCCGAAGGTCGCGACGACCTGCGACGCCGCGTCCGGCAGGGAGCCGTACATCGCCGGGATGCGGGCCGTGCGGGCCAGACCCGCGACGGCGCGGTGGGCGGCCACCCCCATGAGCGGGCCGTCCCCCAGCACGACGGGGACCGTCTCGACCAGCGTCTGCGCGGCGATCTTGGCGGGGTTGACGAAGCACTCGGACGACGGGCGGCAGGCCTCGGCCTGCGCGTCGAGGCGGTCGGCGAGCTCGTCGAGGACGGGCGTCGGCAGGTCGACGACCCCGAGGGTGGCGCTGGCGACCAGGACGGGCGTCAGCAGGGACCACAGCGAGGTCCGGGAGGACACGACGCCCCGCGGGACCGGGACGTGCAGCCCTCGCGCCCGGGCGGTGACGTCCGCGAGCGGCGACTCGGCCGCCCCGACCGTCACCAGCTGGGCACCACGACGGCCGGCCTCGGCGGCGAGGCCCAGCGGGCCGGGAGCGCGTCCCGACAGCGAGACGGCCACGACGAGGTCCAGGGGCCCGACCCAGGCGGGCAGGGGTCCTGCGGCGCGCTGGGAGACGGGCACCGGGCTGTGGGCCTCGGCGAGCACGGTGAGGACCTCCCCCACCACCGCCGACCCGCCGAGCGCGGCCACGAGCACGGCCCGAGGACGCTCCTCGCGACCGAGCCGGTCGACGCCGGCCTCGACCGCCAGGTGGGCCGCCTCCCGGACCTGAGCCCCTGCCGTGGCGAGCGCCCGGAGGTGTCCGCGCGAGTCGAGGCGCTGCACCTCGTCGAGGTCGTCGACCAGTGCTTCGTCCAGCTGCGGCATCGCCGGCCCTCCTCGGGTGGTGCGGTGCGGGTGCTCGTGCGGGTGGGTCAGAGGGTGCGGGCCTCGTCCATGAGCAGGACGGGGATCCCGTCGACGATCGGGAAGGCCACGCCGAGCTCGGCGCAGCGCAGCTCGGGGCCGTCCGGTCCCTCGGCGTCGACGAGCTCGTGCTCGCCGCCCGGGGACCGCAGGATCTCCCGCAGCCAGGGCTGGATCGTGGTGCTGGTGGTGGGCTCGGACATGTCGGTCACGCCTTTCCTCGGATGATCGTCAGGACCTCGTCGCGGACCCGCTCCATGGTGGGCCGGTCGGCTGCCTCGACGTTGAGTCGCAGCAGGGGCTCGGTGTTGCTCGGGCGGACGTTGATCCACCACAGCGGGCCGTCTCCGTCCGCCTCGTGGGTCGCCGTCAGGCCGTCCAGCTCGTCGACGTCCAGCCCGCGCTCGCGCGCCCACGCGGTGACCTCGGCGCTGCGGGCGGCCTGGTCGTCGACGGTGGAGTTGATCTCGCCGCTCGCGGCGTAGCGGTCGTAGCGGGCCACGAGCTCGCTGAGCGGACCGTCCTGCTCGCCGAGCGCCGCCAGCACGTGCATCGCCGCGAGCATGCCGGTGTCGGCGTACCAGAAGTCCTTGAAGTAGTAGTGCGCCGAGTGCTCCCCGCCGAAGACCGCGCCGTGCTCGGCCATGGTCGCCTTGATGAAGGAGTGCCCCACCCGGGTGCGCACGGCCCGCGCCCCGACCTCCGCCACGACCTCCGGGACGGCCCGCGAGGTGATGACGTTGTGCACGAACGTGAGGTCGGCGGCCGAGGCGCCGGTCTGCGTCATACGAGCCGTCTCGCGGGACACGATCAGCCCGGTGATCGCCGAGGGGCTGACCGCCTCGCCACGCTCGTCGACCACGAAGCAGCGGTCGGCGTCGCCGTCGAACGCCAGGCCCACGTCGGCCCCGTGCTCCACGACGGCGCGCTGCAGGTCGACGAGGTTGGCGGGCTCGAGCGGGTTGGCCTCGTGGTTGGGGAAGGTGCCGTCGAGCTCGAAGTAGAGCGGGACCACCTCGAGCGGCAGGGCGGGCAGACCGGCCGCGTCGCCGAGGACCGCGGGGACCGTGAGCCCGCCCATGCCGTTGCCGGCGTCGACCACGACCTTGATGGGGCGGTTGCGGCGCGGCGACGAGAGGTCCACGAGAGAGCGCAGGAACGCGGCGTACTCGCCCAGCAGGTCACGCTCGACGATGGCACCGGTCCGCCGCTCGCCCTCCCTGTCGTCAGAGGGGTCGTCGCCGTCGAGGATCGCCTGCGCCAGGTCGCGCACCTGCGCGAGACCGGACTCCTGGCCCACCGGGCGCGCCCCTGCCCGGCACAGCTTGATGCCGTTGTAGGCCGCGGGGTTGTGGCTCGCCGTGAACATCGCGCCCGGCACGTCGAGGTGCCCGGCGGCGAAGTAGAGCCCGTCCGTGGAGCACAGGCCGATGATGGTCACGTCCACGCCGTGCTGGGCGGCCCCCTCCGCGAAGGCCCGCGACAGCTCCGGCGACGACGGGCGCATGTCATAGCCGATCACCAGGCTGGTCGCGCCCTCGGGCAGGATCACGGCCCGGGCGAACGCGGAACCCAGCGCACGGGACACGCGGGAGTCGAGCTGCTCGGGCACGAGGCCCCGGACGTCGTAGGCCTTGACGAAGGTCGAGAGGTCGGTGCGAGAGGTCACGACGGGGAGCCTACCGGTCCGGGTGCGACGGGCGCGGGTGGTCAGGAGGAGCGGGCCGGCGTGGTGCCACCGGGCTCGTCGGAGGCGACCGCGTCGTCGGGCACGTCGGGCGCTCCGGGCACGTCGGATGCGTCGGAGACGTCGGGTGCGTCGGGTGCGTCGGAGACGTCACCCGTGGCGGAGCGGCCGGGAGCGCCGGGAGCGTCGGTGTCGAGGTCGCGCAGGACCCGCAGGTGACCGCGACGACCCACCTCGACGGCGGAGACCGTCCCCGACTGGCGGGCGACCCGCGCCGAGACCTCACGGGCCTGCTCGGACGTGCGCGGCGTGGCGACGACCGTGCGACGCTCCGCACCCGCGCCACCATCTCGGGACTGCGACTGGGACTGTGCCTGCGACTGCGGCTGCGGCTGCGAGGAAGGCCGCCGGCGCGGGCCTCGGACGGCGTCCGCGATCGCCACCAGCTCGTCCGGGGCGGGCTCGGGCTCCGCGAACTCCGGCACCAGCCGCACGACCTCCCACCCGCGCGGGGCGGTGAGCCGGCGGGCGTGGTCCGCGCACAGGTCGTACGAGTGCGGCTCGGCAAAGGTCGCGAGCGCCCCGAGGACGATCTGGGAGTCGGCGTAGACGTAGGTCAGCGTCGCGACTGCCGGTCGGCCGCACGGGGTCTTGGAGCACAGTCGCTGGACGGTCACGGTGGGCAACCCTAGTCCTGGTTCTGCGGCAGAGCCATCGGCGCGCCGTATCGTGATGGCCGTGACCGATCCAGCCCCCGACCCGCACCCCACCACGGCTCGTCGGCTCGCCCGCGACCGCCGGGGCCGCGGACGACGCGGCCCGCTCGCGTGGCCCCCGGTGCCCGAGATGACCTCGCGCGAGGACCGGTTCGACCAGCTGGTCCTCGACGCGGTCGAGCGGCTCGTGCCCCGGGCGGCGGGTCGGCTGGACGGCGTGGAGGTCGCCGTCGAGCTGGTGCCGGGCGGCGACCTCCTCGTCGCGGCGGAGCGGGAGGGGTCGATCCCGCTGGGCCACGCCCGCCAGGGCCAGGGACGATCCGGGCCGCGCATCGTCGTCTACCGCCGGCCGGTGGAGTCACGGGTCCGCGACCGCACCGAGCTCGCAGAGCTGGTCGACACCGTGGTCGTGGAGCAGGCGGCGGCCCTGCTGATGGTCGCCCCCGAGGACCTGGACCCGGACTACGACGGTCACCCCTGAGGGTCACCCCGCCGCAGCCGCGCTGGAGTTCCGCACGGGGCGTCCCCCTGCGCGGCTGCCCCTGGCGTGCCCCTCGGGATGGCCCCTGCAGGCTCAGCGGGAGGGCGACAGGACATACGGCGTGGTCGTCTGCCACGGGGCGACCAGCGGGGCGACGGTCACCAGACCGCCGTCGGCCTCGGACACCACCGCGGCCCGCACGCCCTGCGCCGCCGACACCCACACCGAGGTCGCGTCGCCGACGTCGACGGCGCTGGTCCCCCGGGCGGGGACGTCGACCCGGCGCGGGGCCGTGGACCCGTCGCCTCCCACCACGGTCACGGTCGTGGCCACGGCGGTGTCGCCCGGGTTGGTGAGCGCGACACGGTGCCTGAGCCTGGCGCCCTCGGGCTGGCCCAGCGGGAGACCGGCCAGGTCGTCCAGCGCCGGGACCGCCGGCACCCAGGCGAAGTCGCGGACGGGCGCTCCCACCGACCCCGATCCCTGCGGGCGTCGGCCGTCGGCCCTCCCGAGATAGGCCGCCGCGGCAACGGGGGCCGTGGCCGACACGCGGACGCCGTAGGTGCCGGCGGGCAGGGAGGGCAGACCCACGTCGCGGCTGGCCCCGGCGGGGATCCGCACGGGCCGCAGGGGGTCCCCCACCGGGCCGTTCGGACCGAGGGTGGTCACTCTGACCTCCGTGGCCCGATCGGCGACCCCGGCGACCCGCACCACCGTGGGGTCGTCGGGGCCGGCGACGACCAGTCCGGGGACGACGAGGTCCTGGCCGGTGGCGCTGGGTGCCACGTCGTCCGCGCCGCGGGCGGTGATGCCGTCGAGCCACCCGTCGTGCAGCGACGCGTGGACGGTGCCGCCGCGCACGTGCACCTGCGCCGTCGGGCTGGCCTCCGTGCCGTCGAGGGCGTCGAGGAGCACGACGGTGCGTCCGCGGGGCTCGACGACGACGTCGCGGCCCGCAACGCTCGCGATCGGCCCGGTCGCGCCGTGCAGCGTCACGTCGACGGTGACCGGCGTCTCGTGCGGGTTGGTGAGGACGAGGTGCTCCTGGCGGCCGGCCTGGCCCGCACCCGCGGGGAACCAGGCATCGGTCACGGGCACGCCGCAGGGGACCGACACCAGGGCGGCCCTCTCGCCGGACGTCGCCAGGGACCGTTGCACCGCCGCCAGCGCGGGCGCCAGTCGCTGCGTCGCGGTGACGACCCCGGACCTCGGTCCCGCGAGCCGCGCGGTCGCGGCGCTGCCGGGCGCGGTGACCCGCTGCGCGTCGGCGGCGTCGGTGGGGCCCACCTGCAGGATGCCCGCGGGCAGCTCGCGCCCGCGGGCGGCGGAGACGCCGTCGGGGGCGGCGACGGCCACCAGGTCGACGGGGGTGGCCCCGGGCTCGGCAGGCAGTCCCGGGACCCCGACGGTCTCCTGGCCGGGGCAGACGAGCGTCCGGGTGGCGACGGGTCGGGCGGGTGGGGCCGTCTCCGGGGCCGCGGCTCGCGGTGCACCCGGCACCGTGACCCGGCCGTCGACCGCGCCGGAGCCGGCGACCACGGCCACACCGACCACGACGACGCCGACCACGCGCAGCAGCCCTGCCCCGCTCATCGGACCACCTCTCCGTCTCGACCGCGTCGCACGCCGAACGGCAGGGCCAGCAGCAGGACGAGCGCCAGGCCCGCGCCCTGGACGAGCGACCAGGTCGGGTGGGCGGGCACCTGGCTCACCCGCACGTGACGGGTGTCCGCCGGGAGGTCGTATGCCGCGAGCTCGCCGTCCCGCGGCGTCAGGGCACGACCGTCGGCGAGCACCCGCGCGGTGTCGGCCCAGCCACGCTGCTGGGCAAAGGCAAGCACGGAGGGTGACGGCCCTGCAGGCCCCTCCGTCCCTGGGCCAGCTCCGGATCCTGAGGCGCTCAGCGCCGTGTCGACCTCGGGGCCGCTGCCGTGGACGGGCACCGTCGCGACGGGGGTCCCGTCCGGCTGCTGGACCCGGACCGCCGAGACGGGGACGGTTGCGCCGTCCGGTCCGGGTCGCGCAGTCACGCGCCAGACGGGGTCGCCCTCGGTGTCGGTCAGGCGGGACAGGCCGGCCGTGGTGTCTAGGCGGGCCGCGACGACCGGGTCCGCCGGTGAGAGGCCGACGAAGCCGACTCCTGCGTCCGCCAGCCGGTCCGCCACCGGGCGACCAGCGACGGGCTCGTCGGTGACGAGGTCGTGGGCCACATCGGGCAGGAGCGCGCTGGGTGCGACAGCAGCCGTGTCCCGTGGGAGGTCGCGCACGACGTCGGACGGATCGCCGGGCTCCAGGCGATATCCCATGACGGTCCCACGACGCTCCAGGGCGAGGTATCGCGCCGCGAGCGCGCTGTCCGCGCTGTCCTGCGCGACGGACGGCACCTGGCGGGCAGGGAACGCCAGCACCTGGTCGAGGCGGGTGAGGGCCAGCCAGGTCCCCTGCGCGAGCACGGCGACGGTCACGAGCCCCGCCACCACGCCTCCGGCCACCCGCAGGATCCTGGTCGCGCGCGGACGCGCGGGGACGGGCCGCCGCAGCGCCTCCGCTCCCTGCAACGCCGCGGCGAGCAGGGCCAGGGTCAGCAGGAGCAGGCCCGTGCCCGGCCAGGGCGAGATGGCCTGAGGTCCTCCGGCGGAGTCGGTGGCGTGGCCGACGACGAGGTGCGGGGCGGCGGCGGCGCCGGCGATGCCGAGCAGGGCCAGCACCGCCAGGACGCGGGACGACCCGATGCGGCGCCCGTCGACCGCGAGGCCCCACACCCCGGCCAGCACGACGGTGGCCATGAGCAGCGGGAGCACGAGGCGGACGGTGGAGGCGAGGGACGGATCGGTGAGCCCGGCGGCGGTCGACGTCACGGGCTCGGCGGGCCACAGCAGGGCGAAGTGCCAGGGCCTCGGCTGCTCGGTCCAGGACGCGAGCCCGGGCCCGGTCAGCACCGACGCCGGCTCGCGCCACCAGGTCGCCACCGACGGCCCGAGCAGGACGACGGGCGCGACGGCGAGGAGCAACCCGGCGACCCTGCCGCGTCCGTGGTTGGTGGCGGCCAGGACGAGCCCGAGCGCCACGACGACCACCAGCAGCACCGGCGCGACGGCGGCAGCCACGGCCGCGGCCAGCACCGTGCCTCCGACGGCGGGCCACCAGGGGCGACGCCGTCCGCAGGCGGCAAGTCCGGCGAGCAGCAGCGGGAGGACGATCGCGAGCAGGGCGGCCCCGACCCGGCCCTCCCCCAGACCGACGAGGAGAGCGGGTGAGAGTCCCCACGCCAGGGCGGCGAGGGCGCGGGGCCAGGGGCGGCGCGTGGCGGCCCGCCCGGCCAGGTAGGCGCTGAACGTCGCCGCCGGGATCGCGACGATGAGGAGCAGGGCTGCGGCGGCGCCGAGGGCAGAGCTCGGGGAGCGCCCCGGGAGGTGCTCCACCGCCCAGGCCGGCGCGGCCAGCAGCGGCAGCCACGCGGGTGGGTCGGCGGAGGAACCCAGGCCCGCGGGGTCCCACCCCGTGAGGTAGCGGGTCCACGCGGCCGACGAACCGCCCGCCCCCGGGCGCAGCTCACCGCCCGCCAGCCCTCGGTCCAGCAGCGCCCCTCCCCTGCCCTGCACCACCGGCCACCAGGCCGCCACGGCGAGGCCGACGGAGATGAGGACCGCGAGCACGCCGGGGTGCCGGGCGGCGCGGGCGCCCAGGTCGTCCCCGTCGAGGTCGGTCGCCTCGTCGCTGACCGGGCCCGGCTCGGCCAGGGAGCTCCCGGTGCCCGCAGCACCGCCACGTCCTCTCGGGCCGGTGCCGCCGTCGGTGGGCGACACGACCGACGGCAGGTGCGGCAGGCCGCGATAGACCTCGTCGCGCACCCCCGCCAGGGCGCGGCCGTGCGGGGCCAGCAGCCCACCGAGCCCGGCGCCACCGACGATGGCCGCGTGCCGTGCCCGCCTGCGAGACCCGAGGCTGCGCCAGGAGGTGAGCACCGCTCCCGCGTCGGAGAGCTCGGCGAACGCGGCGCGCGGGCGCTTGAGGACCAGGAGCACCGCCGACAGCAGCAACGCTCCGAGCAGGATGCGCACGGCATACCAGGGCACCAGCCGCCCGGGACAGCGCGCGAGCGCGATCCGTCGCACCGCCCGCCGGTCGCGGCGGTAGGCCCGGTCGACGGCGCCCCGGCGTTCGCGCTCCCAGGCCCGCCGCTCGCGCAGGACGTGCTCGCGCGAGAACCGGTCGTCGTCGATGTCGTCGAGGCCCAGCCCGGCGAACGGCATCCGGTCCCGGGACCGCAGCCCCTGGGTGGTCGCCCGGGCGTCCAGCGCGACGGCCTCGGGGACCACGACGACCCGCAGCCCGGCCTGGTGGGCGCGCCAGCACAGGTCGAGGTCCGCCGCCACGGGAAACACGCGGTCGAGGGCGCCCAGCCGCAGGAGGGCGTCGGCCCGGGCCAGCATCGCGCCGGTGCCGACGGCCAGGACGTCGCTGCGGTGGTCGTGCTGGCCCTGGTCGAGCTCGCCGTGCCGTGGCGAGGCGACGCGCCGACCCGTCGGCGACACGGTCTGCCCCACCTCGACCAGGCGGCCGGGGTCGGTCGCGTCGACGTACTTGGGACCCGCGACGGCGACGGTCGCGGACAGGGTGGCCTCGCGCAGCAGCGTGAGCAGGCACGCCGGCTCGGGGAAGCAGTCGTCCTCGAGGAGCCAGACCCAGTGGGAGGCGGCTGCCAGCTCGGCGTCCGCATCGGCCCGTGCGCCGAGCTCTCGGTCCTGATCAGGGCGGGTGGGGCGATCGGGCAGCGCACCGATGGACTGCAGCTCGGCGAGCCCGGCCAGGACGGCCTTGGGATAGCGGGCACCGCGGGCCTCGACGACGTGCACCTGGGTCCCGGCCTCGGACAGCCGCTGCGTCGCGGCCTGCGGGACGGAGTCGTGGCTGCCGCTCAGCACGACGGCCAGGTGGCGCAAGGGATGGGTCTGGGCCGCCAGGGAGTCCAGGCAGCGGGTCAGCCAGGGAGCTCCGTCATGGACGACGAGGACACCGTCGACGGCGCGGACCCCGGGGACGGATGCCGTGCCGGGGCGCGGAGGGGTGGGAGCGGGCACCGGGCCTCCGGGGCTGGTACAGGGCGGGTGGGCGCAGCGGGTGGAGCGTGACGACGCGGCGGTGCCGGAGTCAGGTCAGACGGCGCGCTTCTTCAGCTTGCGGCGCTCGCGCTCGGACAGGCCGCCCCAGATGCCGAAGCGCTCGTCGTGGGCCAGGGCGTACTCGAGGCACTCGGCGCGGACCTCGCAGCCCGTGCAGACCTTCTTGGCCTCGCGGGTGGAACCGCCCTTCTCGGGAAAGAACGCCTCGGGGTCGGTCTGGGCGCACAGAGCGCGCTCCTGCCAGGACAGCTGGCTGTCGTCGGCGGCGTCCAGCACTGGCACCAGCTGAAGTTCTTGCACGGCCCCTCCTAGACCTCGTCGCGTCCCCCTCGTCATCCGTCAGACCAGGATGCTTTAGGTGATGATCAGTCACACCCAGTAGCCATGCTCAGTCGCTGACTGGTCACTGCGGGTGAATGCAACGATGAAATTACATGCGTGTCATATGCCTGGCGTCAAGCGGCCGAATGGTAGATGCACCGCATCCGACGCGCGCCCTGCGCACGCGGCAGCCGTTCTACGCCCTGTCAAATCATCACGTTGTCGCATGTCACAGCGTCGCGGACCGGATCCGGGAGGATGCGGGGAGCAACGAGGGCGTTACGCCGAAAGAGTGTATGAAAGAATCTTGCCATGCGGATCACCATCCTTGCCGGAGGGGTTGGTGGGGCCCGGTTCCTCCGTGGCCTCGTCCACCATCTCCACCCTGACGCCGGCCCCGGGCCCGGCCACGCCCCTGGCACGCGCGACGCCGCCGAGATCACTGGGATCACTGGGGTCCCCGAGATCACCGTCATCGGCAACACGGGCGACGACATCACGTTGTTCGGCCTGCGGGTGTGCCCGGACCTCGACACGGTGATGTACACCCTCGGAGGTGGCGTCCACGAGGCTCAGGGCTGGGGCCGCTCCGGCGAGACCCACGCCGTCCAGGCCGAGCTCGCGGCCTACGGCGTCGAGCCGCAGTGGTTCGGGCTGGGCGATCGCGACATCGCCACCCACGTGGCCCGCACCCGGTGGCTCGGTCAGGGGCTCACCCTGTCGGAGGTGACCTCGCGGCTCGGCGAGCGGTGGGGGCTCCCCCGCCAGGGCGTGCGCCTGCTGCCGATGACGGACGAGCCCGTCGAGACCCACGTGGTCGTCGAGGACGCGGACGCCGAGGGCGGTCAGCGCGCCATGCACTTCCAGGAGTGGTGGGTGCGCCACCAGGCCGCGCTCCCGGCCGAGCGTTTCGTCGTGGCAGGCATGGACCGGGCCCGACCCGCTCCTGGAGTCCTCGAGGCCATCCGAACGGCTGACCTGGTCATCCTCCCCCCGTCCAACCCGGTCGTCTCGATCGGCATCATCCTCACCGTCCCCGGCGTGCGCGACGCGCTGCGGGGCACCAGGGCCCCCGTCGTCGGGGTGTCCCCCGTCGTCGGCGGCCGCCCGGTGCGTGGCCACGCCGACGCCTGCCTCGCCGCCCTCGGCCTGCCCACGACCACCGACGCCGTCGCGGGCCTGTATGCCGACTTCCTCGACGGCTGGCTGGTGGACGACGCGGACGCGGGGTCTGGCGAGGACCTGAGCCGCCGCCACCGGGGCCTCGTGGTCGAGCACCGTCCCCTTCTCATGACCGACGTCCCGGCGGCCGCCGCCATCGCGGGTGCGGCCGTCGATCTCGGCCGTCGGCTGCAGCGCGCGTGAGCGAGCCCACCGACGCACGGCCCGATCAGCCCGTCACCATCAGTCCGCTCCCAGGGATGCCGGAGGTCAGGACCGGCACCGACCTCGCGGCGGCCCTCGTCGCTGCCGCCGGGTCGGCAGGCCTGGGGCTCGCCGACGGTGACGTGCTGGCCGTCTCCAGCAAGCTCGTGTCCAAGGCGCTGGGCCTGCGCACGCCCTGGGACGGCGACCGCACGATCAGGGACGAGGTCGTCCGCGCCGCCACGCGCAGGGTGGTCGCGGAGCGCGCCACGCCCGACGGGGTGACCCGCGTGGTGGAGAGCGCCGCGGGCCCCGTCATGGCGGCCGCGGGCGTCGACGCGTCCAACACCGGGCCCGAGGGCGGTCTGCTCTCGCTGCCCGAGGACCCCGACCGCGCGGCCGACCGGCTCCGTCACGACCTCCTCGCCGTCCTTCCCCACGTGACCCGGCTCGGCGTCGTCGTCACCGACACCGCGGGCCGGCCCTGGCGCGCAGGCCAGACCGACCTCGCGCTCGGCCTGTCCGGCCTCGTGCCCGCCGACGACCTCCTCGGCGGCGTCGACCACGACGGTCGCTCCCTGTCCGTGACCAGCCGGGCCCTGGCCGACGAGATCGCCGCGGCGGCAGACCTCGTCAAGGGCAAGACCGACGGAGTGGGCGCGGCGCTGCTCCGCGGCCTGGGGCACCTCGTGCCCGGGCCGGACGCGTCGGGGATCCCGGGAGCCCGGTCGCTGGTGCGGACCGGGCCGGGCGACTGGTTCGCCCTCGGGCACCTCGAGGCCGTCCGTGCCGCGCTGGGTGCGACGCCGGGGTCGCCGGAGGCGGTGGGCGTCGGCATCCGGCCCACCGCGCTGGACGGCGCGGTCGACCGGGCCGGTCGCGCGCTGAGACTTGCCCTGCTCGACTGCTCGTCCGTGACCGCCGACGACCTGGTGCCTCACCACGACCGGGTGACGGGGACCCTGGTGTGCACCGACCGCCTCGAGCTGGGGCGCTGCCTGGCCAGGCTCGAGGTGGCGGTGGTCTCCGAGGACCTGGCCCTCGCCTGGACGGACTCACCAGGAGGTGCCGGGCTGACCTTCAGGGAGCTGGCCTGACACTTCCCGGCATCCCGCCTCGGGCCTGCCTCAGACCTCTCGGCGCCCGTCGGCGCGCTCGGGCAGCGCACCAGCCCTCATCCTGGCCACCCGTTCGACGGCCTTCTGGGACTGGTCGCTGACCTCCCCCACCAGCTCCTCCAGGACGTCCTCGAGAAAGACCACGCCGGTGACCCGGTCGCCGTCGTCGAGCACCTGCGCGAGGTGCCGTCCCGTCCGCTGCATGGTGGCGAGGACGTCCTCGACCTCGTCGGCCGCCCGCACCGTGGCGAGCCGCCGGATGCGCTTGGCGGGGATGGGTTCGTCGAAGTCCTCGTCCCGGGCGTACAGCACGTCCTTGAGGTGCAGGTAGCCCACGATGTCCCCGTCGGCGTCCCGCACCAGGTAGCGCGAGAAGCCGTGCCGAGCCACGAGGCGTTCGAGGTCCTGCGGGGTGGAGGCCTCCGGCAGCGAGACGACCTCGGCGAGCGGCACGGCGACCTCTCCGGCGACGCGGTCGCTGAACTCGAGGGCACCCTTGACCAGTCCGTGCTGCTCGGCCTCGAGCAGCCCCTCACGGTGGCTCTCGGCGACGATGTCACCGACCTCCTGGGCCGTGTAGGCGGAGGCGAGCTCGTCCTTGGGGTCGATGCCGGTGGCCCGGACGACGGCCTTGGCGATGCGTTCCATCACCAGGATGATCGGGCGCAGGATCCGCGTGATCGCGAGCAGTATCGGCACCAGCACGAGCGCGGAGCGCTCGGGGCCGGCGATGGCGAGGTTCTTGGGGATCATCTCGCCGACCACCACGTGCAGGTAGACGACGAGCAGCAGGGCGAGCACCAGGGCGAACGGACCGGCGACGGCGGTGGACAGGTGGGCCGCCTCGAGCCAGCCCTCGAAGAGGTGGTGGAGCGCGACCTCGGCCAGCGCCCCCAGCCCCAGCGAGCAGACGGTGATCCCGAGCTGGGCGCACACGAGCAGCGAGGCCACCTGCTCCAGGGCGTCGAGGCACCGTCTCGCGCCAGCCGACCCGCCCTCGGCGAGGGGCTCGAGCTGGGACCGTCGAGCGGCCATCAGCGCGAACTCGGCGCCCACGAAGAAGGCGTTGCCGAGGAGCAGGAGGAGCGAGACCCACAGCGCGGTGCCGGTGCTCACCGGGCACCTCCCGCCGGGACCGTCGTTGCGTCGTCCGCCACCAGCCGCAGGCGGTCGACGCGGTGGCCGTCCATGCCCTCGACGGTGATCCGCCAGCCGTCGATGTCGACCTCGTCGCCGAGCCTGGGGATGCGTCCGAGACGCGCCATGACGAAGCCGCCGAGCGTCTCGTAGGTCGGGGCCTCGGGGATGTCCGCGCCCACGCGGTCCCGCACCTCGTCGGTGCGCCACAGACCGGGGACCGTCCACGTGCCGTCGCGGCGCTCCCGCGCCTCGGGGTCACGTCGGTCGTGCTCGTCGGCGACCTCGCCGACGATCTCCTCGATCACGTCCTCCAGCGTCACGACCCCCGAGGTCCCGCCGTACTCGTCCACCACGATCGCGAGCTGGAAGCTGGTGCGCCTCAGGAGCAGCAGGAGGGGATCGAGGCGGATGGTCTCGGGCACGTGCAGGGCGTCCACCATGAGGGCGGACACGGGGACGTCCTGGCGGCGTTCGTGCGGCACGGCCAGGGCCTTCTTGACGTGGACGACACCGTCGACGTCGTCGAGGTCGTCCCCGATCACGGGGAACCGTGAGTGGCCGGTGCGGCGCGCCAGGGTGAGCACGTCGGCGGCGCTGGCGGTCCGTTCGACGGTGTCGCAGCGCACCCGCGGCGTCATGACGTCGTCGGCGGTGCGCTCGCCGAAGCCGAGGGACCTCGTGAGCAGCAGCGCCGTGTCGAGGTCGAGGGTTCCGGCCTCGGCCGACCGCCGGACGAGCGAGGACAGCTCCTGAGGGGTGCGGGCCGCCGACAGCTCCTCCTGCGGCTCGATCCCGATGCGCCGCAGGAACGCGTTGGCCGATCCGTTGAGGACGACGATGAGCGGCTTGGCGACCAGGCCGAAGACGCGGACCGGCCCGGCGACGACCTTGGCCGTCCCGAGGGGGGCCGAGATGCCGAGGAACTGCGGCACCAGCTCACCGGCGATCATCGAGCCCACGGTGGCGACCAGCATGGCGACGGCCGTCGAGAGGGGCGCGATCGCCGCCTGCGGGACGCCGATCGCGTCGAGCGGACCACGGACCAGCCCGCCGATCGCTGGCTCGGCGAGATAGCCGGTGAGCAGGGTGGTCAGCGTGATGCCGACCTGCGCCGCGGACAGCTGGGTGGACAGGCTTCGCAGCGCGACGAGGACGGGCTGGGCGCCCGCGTCCCCGGCATCGACGGCTCGCTGGACGGTGGGCCGGTCGAGGGCGACGAGGGAGAACTCAGCCGCCACGAACACCGCCGCTGCGGCGGTGAGCGCCACCGCAGCCAGCAGCAGGAGCCATTCGGTCATAGTGCGCTCATCCTACGGTCGGGGTGAGACAGACCCCCGTCACCGACGGCCGGGCGGGGCCGCGGGGTGCAAGATAGGGTGAAGGCCGATCAAGGTGCCGGTCAGAGTCGACGTGATCCAGAAAGAGGCGAGTACCGCCGTGACAACGCCCCCCAGCGGCCCGAGCTCCTCAGCATCCTTCGGAGCCAACCAGTGGCTCGTGGACGAGCTGTACGAGCAGTACAAGCAGGACAAGCAGAGCGTGGACAAGGCCTGGTGGTCGTTCTTCGAGGACTACACCCCGACCGCGGGCCAGTCCGCCGACGGGTCCGGCGCCGGAGGGGGATCGACCGGCACCGCGTCAGGGGCACCGTCGACGAGCTCCACCGAGGACGCCGCCAAGGGAGCCGACGGACCCTCGTCGCAGACGGTCGACCCGGGTTCGGCCACGGGCCGACCGGCGGAGCGACCCGCCTCTGAGAAAGCACCGGCGAAGGCACCCGCGAAGGCACCTGCTAAGGCCCCGGAGAAGGCACCGGCGAAGGACGGAGACAAGGCACCGGCCAAGGACGACAAGCCGGCGGCCAAGGGCGCCAGGCCCGGTGACAAGCAGTCGCAGCCCACCCCGCGTGACATCCCCGCTGTCAAGGACACCGGTCCTCAGGCCCAGGAGCAGGTCGTCCCGCTCAAGGGGCCGGCCGCCCGCGTGGTCGCCAACATGGCCACCTCCCTGGAGGTGCCGACGGCGACGAGCCTGCGCGCCGTCCCCGCCAAGGCGCTCATCGACAACCGCATCGTGATCAACAACCACCTGCGGCGCAGCCGCGGCGGCAAGGTCTCGTTCACCCACCTCATCGGCTTCGCCCTGGTCAAGGCGCTCGCGTCGATGCCGGACATGAACAACTCGTTCGCGGAGCGCGACGGCAAGCCCACGCTGGTCAAGCCGGCCCACGTCAACCTCGGCATCGCCATCGACCTGCCCAAGCCCGACGGCACCCGGTCCCTCGTGGTGCCGAGCATCAAGTCGGCCGAGCAGATGGACTTCGTGCACTTCTGGACGGCCTACGAGGAGCTGGTCCGCAAGGCGCGCGGCGGCAAGCTCACCGTCGACGACTTCGTGGGCACGACGATCTCGCTGACCAACCCCGGCGGAATCGGCACCAACTCCTCGACGCCCAGGCTCATGCAGGGCCAGGGCGCGATCATCGGCGTGGGCTCGTTGGAGTACCCGGCCGAGTGGCAGGGCGCCGCGCAGGAGACCCTCAACCGGCACGCGGTCAGCAAGATCCTGACGCTGACCAGCACCTACGACCACCGCATCATCCAGGGCGCCGGGTCGGGCGAGTTCCTCAAGATCATCCACGAGCTGCTCCTGGGCAAGCACGACTTCTACGACGAGATCTTCGCGTCGCTGCGCATCCCCTACGAGCCGGTCCGCTGGGTGCAGGACATCTCGGTCGGGCACGAGGACGAGATCAACAAGACGGCCCGCGTCCAGCAGCTGATCCACGCCTACCGCGTGCGTGGTCACCTGATGGCCGACATCGACCCGCTGGAGTACCGCCAGCGCCGCCACCCCGACCTCGATATCGAGCAGCACGGCCTGACCCTGTGGGACCTCGAGCGCGAGTTCGCGACGGGTGGCTTCGGCGGGGAGCCGTTGATGCACCTGCGCGACATCCTCGGGACCCTGCGCGACTCCTACTGCCGCACCGTCGGTGTCGAGTACATGCACATGCAGGACCCCGAGCAGCGCGCGTGGATCCAGGAACGCGTCGAGGCGCACCACGACAAGCAGAGCTCCGAGGACCAGCTGCGCGTGCTGCGGCGGCTCAACGCCGCCGAGGCCTTCGAGACCTTCCTGCAGACCAAGTTCGTCGGCCAGAAGCGCTTCTCGCTGGAGGGTGGCGAGTCGACGATCGCGGTCCTGGACCGGATCCTCTCCCGGGCGGCCTCGGACTCGATGGACGAGGTGTGCATCGGTATGCCGCACCGCGGCCGCCTCAACGTGCTCGCCAACATCGCGGGCAAGAGCTATGGCCAGATCTTCCGCGAGTTCGAGGGCGTGCAGGACCCGTCCACCGTCCAGGGCTCGGGCGACGTCAAGTACCACCTGGGCACCGAGGGCACGTTCACCTCCGAGGAGGGCGAGCAGACCAAGGTCTACCTCGCGGCGAACCCCTCCCATCTCGAGGCCGTCAACCCGGTCCTCGAGGGAATCGTGCGGGCCAAGCAGGACCGTCTCGGTCACGGCGGCGAGGCCTTCACGGTCCTGCCGATCCTGATGCACGGCGACGCGGCGTTCGCGGGGCAGGGCGTGGTCGCCGAGACCCTGCACCTGTCCCAGCTGCGTGGCTACCGCACGGGCGGCACGATCCACATCGTCGTCAACAACCAGGTCGGCTTCACGACCGCCCCGTCCAGCTCGCGCTCGTCGGTCTACTCCACCGACGTGGCCCGGATGATCCAGGCGCCGATCTTCCACGTCAACGGCGACGACCCCGAGGCCTGCGTGCGCGTGGCCGAGCTGGCCTACGAGTTCCGTCAGACGTTCGCCAAGGACGTCGTGATCGACCTCGTCTGCTACCGGCGTCGCGGTCACAACGAGGGTGACGACCCCTCGATGACGCAGCCGCTGATGTACAACCTGATCGAGGCGAAGCGCAGCGTCCGCAAGCTCTACACCGAGGCGCTGATCGGCCGTGGTGACATCACGGTCGAGCAGGCCGAGGACGCGCTGCAGGACTACCAGCAGCAGCTGGAGCGGGTGTTCGTCGAGACCCGCGAGGCCATCAAGGCGGCGCGGTCCGGCCAGGACAGCGGGCCGTCCGGGCTCGAGCGTCCCGAGGCGCAGGAGGCCGACGACAAGGCGCCGGCCAAGTTCGTCGACACGGCCATCTCGCACGACACGCTCATGCACATCGGCAAGGCCTTCGTGGCCACCCCCGAGGGCTTCACGGTGCACCCCAAGCTGCGCCAGATGCTCGAGAAGCGGGCCGACTCTGTCGCCAACGGCGGCATCGACTGGGGCACGGCCGAGCTCATCGCCTTCGGCTCGCTGCTCATGGAGGGCACCCCGGTCCGCCTGTCGGGCCAGGACTCCCGTCGAGGCACCTTCGTGCAGCGCCACTCGGTCCTGATCGACAAGTCCTCGGCCGAGGAGTGGACCCCGCTGCTCTACCTCGGCAAGGGCCAGGCCCGGTTCTGGGTCTACGACTCCCTGCTGAGCGAGTTCGCGGCCATGGGCTTCGAGTACGGCTACTCCGTGGAGCGGCCCGACGCCCTGGTGGTGTGGGAGGCGCAGTTCGGCGACTTCGCCAACGGCGCGCAGAGCATCGTCGACGAGTTCATCTCGTCCTCGGAGCAGAAGTGGGGCCAGCGCTCCTCCGTGGTCCTGCTCCTCCCCCACGGCTACGAGGGTCAGGGGCCGGACCACTCGTCCGCGCGCATCGAGCGCTACCTGCAGCTGTGCGCGCAGGACAACATGACGGTGGCCTTCCCCAGCACGCCGGCGTCCTACTTCCACCTGCTGCGTCGTCAGGCCTACGCACGACCACGGCGTCCGCTGATCGTGGCGACGCCCAAGTCGATGCTGCGGCTCAAGGCTGCGGCGAGCAGCCCGGAGGACTTCACCAACGGCACCTTCGAGCCCGTCATGGGCGACCGGACCGGGGTCGACGCGAGCAAGGTCGACCGCGTGCTGCTGTGCTCGGGCAAGGTCTACTACGAGCTGGACGCCTACCGGCAGAAGGCCGAGGACACCTCGACCGCGATCATGACGGTGGAGCGGATCGCCCCGTTCCCGGCCAAGGAGATGGCGGAGGCTCTGGCGACCTACCCGGACGCCGAGGTGGTGTGGGTGCAGGACGAGCCCGCCAACCAGGGCGCCTGGTCCTACGTCGCGCTGACCGGCCCGGAGCTGCTGGAGCAGCACGGCGAGACGCGCCGCTTCCGCCTGGTCAGCCGCCCCGCCTCGGCCGCCCCGTCGACGGGGTCGTCCAAGGCTCACGCGGCCGAGCAGGCCGAGCTGGTGGAGCGCGCCTTCGCGCGCTGACCTGCGGTTCGCCCGGACGGGGCCCGTCACCTCGGTGACGGGCCCCGTCCGTCGTCCGACCCGGTATGCCGCGCACCGGGCGCCGCCTCGCGATGGGGCACAATGTCAGCGTGTACTTCACGGACCGTGGCATCGAGGAGCTTCAGCACCGCAGGGGTGACGAGGAGATCACGTTCGACTGGCTCGCCGAGCAGCTGCGCGCCTTCGTCGACCTGAACCCCGAGTTCGAGGTCCCGGTGGAGCGCCTGGCGACGTGGCTCGCCCGGCTCGACGAGGATGACGACTGAGCGACCGCCGTCCTGCCCCGGCTCCGTGCGAGCCTCCGGACCGACAGACAAGGATCCACACGTGGTGTTCCACGACCAGCAGACCTACAACCCGTCCCCGTCCCACGTGGCGCCGGTCAACGGCGACCACGGACCGCGTGACGTGGGTCTAGTCTTCATCGGTGACTCCTTCGTCGCCGGGTACGGCGACCCCAAGGGGCTGGGCTGGGTGTCCCGGGTGGTGTCGCGGACCCAGCACCCGGACGTCCAGCTCTCGGCCTACAACCTCGGCATCCGCGGTGACTCCTCGGCCGACGTCCTCGGGCGTTGGCGCACCGAGTGCCCTCCCCGTTGGCAGGGACGCGGCGAGCGCCGCCTGGTCATCAGCGCCGGCCACCACGACGTCCTCGACGGGATCACGACCGCACGGTCGCGGCTCAACCTGGCCAACATCCTCGACGACGCGCAGGCCCAAGGCATCGCGGCCTTCGTGGTGGGCTCCACCCCGACCAACGACCCGACCTTCAACGCCACCCTCGAGATCGTCACCGAGGCCCAGGCCGACGTGTGCGCGCGCCGCGGCGTCCCGTTCGTCGACTGCTTCCGCCCGCTCCAGGGGCACGACCAGTGGACCGCCGACCTGGACGCCACCGGTGACGGCTTCCACCCCGGCCAGGCCGGCTACGGCCTCATCGCCTGGCTGGTCCTGCACGGCGGCTGGGACGCCTGGATGCGCCTCGCCCGCTGAGCCCGTCGTCCACCGGTCGTCGCGGTGCGTCGCCCGCTTGGCCCTCGGCGCCGGGCGCCGCGCCTCCCCGTGCGCGCCCGGACGAGGCTCTAGGTTGGGTGGCAGCACCCCGCCTCCCGCCTCGGAAGGATCCACGATGACCCGCACGACCCGCGCCGGCGTCCCGCTGGCACTCGGCCTCGCTCTCGCCGCGACCCTGTCGGCCTGCGGATCCGAGACCACCCAGACCACCCAGACCACCCAGACCACCCAGAGCACGCAGGCCACCCAGCCCGCCACGAGCTCGGCCGGATCGGCGTCGTCAGCCGCCTCCTCCGACGCCACCGGCACCTCCGCCGCGTCCAGCGGCACCACCACGGCGACCGGCACACCCGGCACCTCCGGCGCCGGCAAGACCTACACCATGGCGGTCGTCAACGACCACGACAACGAGACGTCCTGCTGGACCGTCATCAACGACGAGGTCTACGACGTGACGGCCTGGATCAGCCAGCACCCGGGCGGTCCCGCCCGCATCAAGGGCCTGTGCGGGCAGGACGGCACGTCCCAGTTCACCGGCCAGCACCAGGGCGCGGAGCTGCCGATGCAGCGTCTGGCGTCCTTCAAGATCGGCGCCCTCGCCAAGTGACCGACCGCTCGTCCTGACGAGCCGCCCGCGCCTGAGCCGCCCGAGGATCTCCCCGGGCGGCTCACGCCATCTGTCCGTGTCGCACGCCTCAGTGCGTGAGCACGACCTTGCCGAAGAGCTCGTCGCCCGCCATCCGCTCGAAGCCCGCCCGCGCCTGGTCCAACGGGTGCGTGGAGTCGATGACGGGCTCGATGCCGCGCTCGGACACGAACCTCGCGAGCCGCTCGAGCTCGGACCGGTTGCCCATCGTCGAGCCCACCACCCGCAGCTGGCGGAAGAAGATGTCGTTCAGCTCGGTCCGCGAGGGGTCTCCGGACGTCGCCCCCGCCGTGACGAGGGTGCCGCCCGACACCAGCGACTTGATGGAGTGCCGCCAGACGGCCGCCCCGACCGTGTCCAGCACGGCGTCGACCCGATCGGGCAGGCGAGCCCCGGGCTCGAAGACGTCGGCGGCGCCGAGCTCCAGCGCCCTGGCTCGCTTGCTCGCGTCCCGTGACGTGGCCCAGACGCGCAGCCCCGCTGCCGCCCCCAGCTGCACGAGGGCGGTGGCGACCCCACCGCCCGCGCCCTGGACGAGCACGGTGGCCCCGGGCTGGACCCCGGCGTTCGTGAAGAGCATGCGGTAGGCCGTGAGCCACGCCGTGGACAGGCAGGCGGCGTGCTCCCAGGACATCCCCGTGGGCTTGGGCACCACGTTGCGCTCGGGGACGGCCACGCGCTCGGCCATCGTCCCGGGGTTGAGCTCCGACAGCAGGGTCCGGCGCGGGTCGAGCGTCTCGTCGCCGAGCCAGCCGTCGGAGGCGACCACGGCGTGGACGATGACCTCCTGCCCGTCCTCGGTGGTGCCGGCGCCGTCGCAGCCGAGGATCATGGGCAGGCGGTCCGCCGCCAGCCCGACCCCCTTGAGCGACCACAGATCATGGTGGTTGAGGCCGGAGGTGCGCAGGGTCACGGTCGTCCACCCGGGCCTGGATCGGGGTTCCGGCTGGTCCCCGACCTCGAGCCCGGACAGCGGGTCGTCGGCGGACTGGCGGGCGGCATACACGGCGAGCATGTCCTCGAACCTATGCCACCCGCCTCGGACACGCAGCGGGCGAGACCGACGCCAGGCGCCGGGTGACGCGTTCGCGTCCGAGGCCACCCCCCACCCGAGCGTAGGCTGGCCGGTGGCCCGTCCCCAGCCCGAAGGTAGGTCCCATGCCCCGCAAGCACCTCGGCTTCGCAGTCGTGCGTGGTCGCTCGATGGAGCCCACCCTGCACGAGGGCGACTGGCTGCTGGTGGCGTTCGGCGCCCGCCCCCGGATCGGTCGGCTCGCGGTCGTGCGGCTCCCCGACGGCGAGCGCGGTCCCCGTCCGCTGTCGGTCAAGCGCGTGACCGGACGCGACCCCAAGACCCGCCAGGGCTGGTGGGTCGAGCGGGACAATCCCCGCGAGGGCGTCGACTCGTGGCACGTCGGCGCCCTGGGCGACGACGACATCGAGGGCCTGGTGCTCAAGCGGGTCCCGACCCCGCTGCTGCGCCTCCCCCGCTTCACCCGCCCAGCGCAGCCCTGACCACCAGCCTGAGCTCGTGACCGGTGGCAACGACGCGAGTTGTTGCAAGCGAGGTGCAGGATCGCCCTGCGCTCCCCCGTCGGGTTAGGTTGGGAAGGACGTGACGTCCGGTCACGCTTCGAATCTTCCGCGAAAGGAACTTGCGATGTTCACGTTCGCCCCGGTCGAGGTTCACGCCCACTGCGACCTCCCGTGCGGTGTCTACGACCCCGCCCAGGCCCGCATCGAGGCCCAGTCCGTCAAGGCCATCATCGAGAAGGTCGCGGACAACGACGACCCCGACTTCAAGGTCCGCGCGACGATCATCAAGGAGCAGCGCTCCCAGCTGGTCAAGGAGCACCTGTGGGTGCTGTGGACCGACTACTTCAAGCCCCCGCACTTCGAGAAGTTCCCGCAGCTGCACACCCTCGTCAACGAGGCGACCAAGCTGGCCGGAGCCTCGGGCACCAAGGGTGAGTGGGACGTCGCTAAGGCCGACGAGCTCCTGGCCAAGATCGACGAGATCGCGGCGATCTTCGCCGAGACCAAGAAGGCCTGAGCCCGGCTCTGCCTCCTCAGACCTGACGGCCCCGCACCCCCCGCGCGGGGCCGTCAGCCTGTTCCGGCCCTCGAGCCCGTATGCCGCCCGCACCGGCGTTTCGGCAGGGCCACCGCCTTGTGCGACAATGGGTGTTTGAGGCCCGTCCCGGGCCAGCGAACCGACGCCCCTCGCGGGCGACGTCCGACCCGCCAGACACGAGGAGTCCTCATGAGCAAGCGCGCCCGCAAGCGTCGTGCCCGCAAGAAGAACGGCGCCAACCACGGCCGCAAGCCCAACGCCTGAGCCCAGGCGTCCGGCGACGAGAGGCCCCCACCCGCACGAGCGGGACGGGGGCCTTCGTCATGCAGGAGGCGGGCGCCTCGGGACGACCTCGAGAAGCCCGGCGACGGCGCCGGTCGTCGGTCACCGGACCTCAGGCGGCCCGCCCTGCCGCACCTCCCACCGCGAAGCCCGGGACGGTCCGACCCAGCCACTCCAGCGCCTGGGCGAAGTGCCTGGACCAGACCGACGTCCGGTGACCGGTTCCGGGCGCCATGACCAGGGTGACCGACGTGGGGGCCTTGGCGGACGCCGCCAGCGCCGTGCTCCCCGCGTAGGACACGGGGTCGCCGTCGGAGGTCTGGACCCACAGGGCGACCGGGGGTCGGGTGGTCGTGAGGAGATGGGGCAGGTCGTAGGCGTCCTTCTGCTGCTGGGTCCGCAGCACGTGACGGCCCGAGAAGGTCGGCCGTCCGTAGCCGCCGAGGACGACGCCGGCTCCGAACGTCTGGGGGTGCCGGACAGCGACCATGGCGGCGCAGTAGCCCCCGGCGGAGAACCCCGCGCTGGCCCAGCTCGCCCGGTCGGTCCGGACCCGCAGGCGTGACCGGACGAGCTCGGGGACGTCCTGGGTCAGCCAGGTCTCGACCTGCGCGCCACCGGGGGCGTTCACGCGCTCCGAGTCGGTGCCCTTGGGGAAGTCCAGCTGTGGCGACACCATGACCAGTGGCGCCACCTTGCCGCGGGTCACGGCCGCGTCAATGCGCTCACGCCCTTGCGGCGCGTCGAGCCACTGGTCGGGGCTGCCGGGGTAGCCGTGCATCGTCATGACCACCGGGTAGTCGCGTCGTGCCTGGGCGGGGGCGGCGTAGTCCTCGGGCAGGAGCACGACGACTCGTCCCGTGAGTCCGCTCCGACGCCCGGTGACCTGAAAGGTCTGCACGCGGTCGTTCGGGCTGGGGAGCGGCGGCAGCGATGCGCGACTCGCGCTCGGCCTCGGGGCAGGTGTCGCTCCGTAGATCGCGCCGGCGGAGCCCCCTGTGGTGGTGGCGTGGGCCGTGGGGTCGTTCGTGCCGGCGAGGTCACCCCAGTCGACGTACCACTGGTTCTGGGCGTTGAGGACGATGGCCACCGACAGCACGGCCAGGACGGCGACGAGCACCATGGCCAGCGCGCGCTGCACCGCCCCCCACACCGTCCGCCGGGTCCGTCCGGTCAGGATCGCACCGGTGATCAGGGCGACCGTCGTCACCGTGATCGCCCGGGCGACGAACGGCCCACCCGTCAGCTCCATGCCTCCCCCTCGGTCCTGCCTCGCTCGTCGTGCCGGCGCGTCATGGTGTGTGACGCCGCAGGCCACCGCCAGGATGGCACGCCGGGCGCCGGCCGTGACGAAGGCCCCCTCCCGGTCGGGAGGGGGCCTTCGTCGTCGGACCGGCGCGTCGGATCAGCGACCGTACTCGATGGTGATGCTGGCGATGATCTGCGTACGCAGCTGGACGGGTGCCTGCTCGCAGGCGCACGACCGCCGGATCAGGGCCTTGAGGGCCTGGTCGCGCTGGTACTCGTCCAGGCAGGGAGGGCACTCGCGCAGGTGGCGTGCGAAGTCCTCGCAGTCGCTCTCGGTCATCTCGCCGTCGAGGTACTCGAAGACGTGCTCCATGAAGTTCGAGCAGTCCATGTGCTCTCCCATCACTTCACCCCGCTGTCCTGCTGAGCCTGCGCACCCTCCGCGCCCTCCGCGCCCTCCGGAGCGACGAAACCACGCTCGACGGCGTAGTCGCTGAGCAGGTCGCGCAGCTGGCGGCGGCCCCGGTGCAGCCGCGACATCACGGTGCCGATGGGCGTGCCCATGATCTCCGCGATCTCCTTGTAGGCGAACCCCTCGACGTCGGCCAGGTAGACGGCCAGGCGGAAGTCCTCGGGGATCTCCTGCAGCGCGCGCTTGACGTCGCTGTCGGGGAGGTGGTCGAGCGCCTCCATCTCGGCGCTGCGGTTGCCCATCGACGAGTGCGAACCCGCGCGGGCCAGCTGGTAGTCCTCGATGTCCGAGGAGTCGGACTGCTGGGGCTCGCGCTGCTTCTTGCGGTACGTGTTGATGTACGCGTTCGTCATGATGCGATACAGCCAGGCCTTGAGGTTGGTCCCGGGCTTGTACTGGTGGAACGCGGCGTAGGCCTTGGCGAAGGTCTCCTGGACGAGGTCCTCGGCGTCGGACGGGTTGCGCGTCATCCGCAGCGAGGCGCTGTAGAGCTGGTCCAGGTAGGGCAGGGCGTCCGCCTCGAAGCGGGCCTGCCGGTCGGTGGGGCTCTCGGTGGCCACGTCGATCTCAGTCATCGGGGCCAAGCCTAGTCCGGCGGACCCCACCTGAGGGTGGATGTCCAGCGCCGGATGGTCTGACGTCGGCAGGACGGGGGTGACGAGCACGGGGCGACTCCTACGGAGGGACGGACAGCAGGGTCAACGGTCCCCCAGCGGGTGACATTCCCGTATGCCGGCAGCCCGGCGCCTCGCGGGGTCAGAGCACCTCGCCGGTGTCCGGGTCGACGACGCCCGTCAGCTGGTCGGCCGGCGCGGGGTCGAGCAGCTGCGGGCCGTTGTTGCGCACGTCGTTGACGGCGGTGCTCACGGCATACGCGTCGAACCGCCCTGGCAGGGCGAGGTTGAGGTAGGGCTGGACGTGGTCCGGGGTCGTCGCGTCGGGGTCGAGCCACCCGGCCCAGTGCTCCGGCTCGAGGATCAGGGGCTGGCGGTCGTGGATGGTCGCCAGGTCGGGGTCGGCGCTGGTCGTGATCACGCAGTAGGTCGTGAGCCACGCGTCGGGGTGGTCGTCGGGCAGGGACCGGTCCCGCCAGAACTCGTAGAGCCCGGCCATGACCAGGGGGTCGCCGTCGGCGCGGTGGATGTAGAACGGCTGCTTGCGGGGTCTGCCCTTGCGGTCGGTGAGGGACGGCGAGCGCTGCCACTCGTAGTAGCCGTCCGCCGGGACCAGGCAGCGGCGGGCAGCAGCGTCGCGCGCGTACGCCGGCTTGTCCAGGAGCGTCTCGGCGCGGGCGTTGATCATCCGCGTGCCGACCTTGAGGTCCTTGGCCCAGGACGGGACCAGACCCCAGGTCAGCAACCTCAGCTGCCGGCTGGGATCCTGCTCGGGCTCGCCCCTGGGCCGCCGGGTCAGCACGACCGGGGCGGCCTTGGTCGGGGCCACGTTGTAGTCGGCGGCCGGACCGGCCCCCTGGGCTCGCTCCAGCGGGGCGATCGTGCGGACCGGCTCGGCCGTCCGGTCTTCGTCGACGTCCAGGGCCTCGACCAGCTCCGCCATGTCCTTGCTCGCTGCGTACCGTCCGCACATGCCGACAGCGTAGGCGCCATTGACTACGCTGGGCGGCAGCACCTGCACCCCAGCGAACGGAACCCCGTTGACCCTCGCGGACCCCGACCATCCGGTCGACCAGACGCCCCGCCCCTCCGACACCGTCGACGCCACGCCTGCCGACTGGCCCGCGCCTACGCCGGCCGCCCCGGTCGACGCCACCGCCGTGCTGCCGGGCAGCAAGTCGATCACCAACCGCTTCCTGGTGCTGGCAGCGCTGGCCAACGACACCTCCCGGATCCGGCGCCCGCTCCGCTCGCGCGACACCCTCCTGATGGCCCAGGCCCTGCGGGACCTCGGGGTCGGGGTGCGCGACCACGAGGGCGACGAGCCCGGCTGCCCCGACTGGATCGTCGAGCCGGCGCCGCTGCACGGGCCGGCCGCGATCGACTGCGGTCTGGCGGGCACGATCATGCGCTTCCTGCCGCCGCTCGCCACGCTGGCCGACGGTCCGGTCGTCGTCGACGGTGACCCGCACGCCCGCACCCGGCCCGTCGGTCCGGTCCTCGACGCGCTGCGCGCGCTCGGCGCCGCGATCGACGACGGCGGCCGCGGGGCGATGCCGTTCACGATCGACGGGCGTGGGGGTCTGCGCGGCGGGACGGTGACCGTGGACGCCTCGGGCAGCAGCCAGTTCATCTCCGCGCTGCTGCTGTCCGGCGCGCGCTTCGACGGGGGCGTGACGATCCACCACGTCGGCAAGCCCCTGCCGAGCCTGCCCCACATCCAGATGACCGTGGAGGCCCTGCGGGACGCCGGCGTGGTCGTCGACGACGCCGAGCCCGACACCTGGCGCGTCGAGCCGAGCGAGATCAACGCCCTCGACGTCACGGTCGAGCCCGACCTGTCCAACGCCGCGGTCTTCCTGGCGGCGGCCCCCGTGACCGGCGGTCTCGTGCACGTGCCGGCCTGGCCGGCGGTGACCACGCAGGCGGGCGACCACATCCGTGAGGTCCTGCAGCAGATGGGGGCCGAGGTCCACCTGGATCGCGCGGGCCTGACCGTCACGGGCCGCGGGCTGCACGGCATCGACGTGGACCTGCACGACGCGAGCGAGCTGACGCCCGTGGTGGCCGCCCTCGCCGCGCTCGCCGACTCCCCCACGTGGATCCGCGGCGTCGGCCACATCCGACGGCACGAGACCGACCGCATCGCTGCGCTCGCGACCGAGATCAACCGGCTCGGCGGCGACGTGAGCGAGACCGAGGACGGGCTCGTGATCCGACCGCGCCCGCTGCACGCAGGCCTGTTCCGCACCTACGCCGACCACCGGATGGCCATGGCCGCGGCCGTCCTGGGGCTCCGGGTGCCCGGGGTCGTCATCGAGGACGTCGCGACCACCGCCAAGACGCTGCCTGACTTCACCCGTCGCTGGACCTCCTTCCTCGCGGGCGAGACGGCGGCCACCGAGCGCCTGGTCCGCGCCGGGGCCACCCCTCGCGGGGGGCGCCGGTGAGCCGACGGTCGTATGACGAGAGCGACGTGCGGGTCCGCCCCAACCGTCGCGGGTCCCGCCCCCGCACCAAGGACCGTCCGGCCCACGAGGACGCGGTGGAGGCCCTCGTCACCGCCGTCGACCGCGGCCGCTACACCACGCTCCTCGGTGAGGGAACCGCCGACGAGCGCGTCGTCACAGCCATGAAGGCCCGCGAGCTCGGCCGCAAGGGGATCGTCGTCGGCGACCGCGTCGGGCTCGTCGGTGACCTGCAGGGCGGCCCCGACCACCTGGCCCGCATCGTCCGCCAGCACGAGCGCCGTTCGGTGCTGCGCCGCACGGCCGACGACACGGACCCGGTGGAGCGCATCATCGTCGCCAACGTCGACCAGCTCGTCGTCGTCACCGCCCTGGCCAACCCGGAGCCGCGACCCCGCATGATCGACCGCTGCCTGGTGGCGGCCTACGACGCGGGGCTCGAGCCGATCCTGGTGCTCACCAAGGCTGACCTGGTCGACCCCACGCCCCTCATCGAGGCCTACGCGCCCCTCGGGGCGCGGTGCATCGCGACGTCCACGCTCTCCGACACCGAAGTGCTGGCGGGCGCCTCCCCCGAGGACGTGCTGGCCCGCACCACCGGGCTGGACGAGCTGCGCGACGCGCTGACCGGACAGGTGAGCGTCATGGTCGGCCACAGCGGCGTCGGCAAGTCCACCCTCGTCAACCTGCTCGTCCCCGACGCCATGCGGGCGACGGGGCACGTCAACGACCACACGGGCCGGGGGCGGCACACCAGCACGTCCGCGATCGCCCTGCGCCTCCCCGACGCGTCCGGCTGGGTCGTCGACACCCCGGGCGTCCGCAGCTTCGGCCTCGCGCACGTCCGCCTGGACCGCATCGTCGCGCTGTTCCCGGACCTGGAGCCGGGCACGGCCGACTGCCCCCGCGGGTGCACGCACGACGAGGAGGAGTGCGGCCTCGACGCCTGGGTGGCCTCGGGTCAGGCCGGCCCCGCGGGCGTCGCCCGGCTGGACAGCCTCCGCCGCCTGCTGCGGGCCCGGTCCGCGGGCGAGGACACCTAGACCCTCGCCCGCGTGGATCCGCCGCCTGCTGCGGGGCGGGTCCGCGAGCGAGGACCCCGGCCTCTAGACGCGCGGCTCCGCCGCCTGCTGCAGGCCCGGTCCGCGGGCGAGGACGCCGGCCTGTCGCCGCGCGTGGCGCCCGGACCGGAGCGGGCTCCCGCCGCAGACTGTCGGGATGGACCTGCAGCGACGTCCCGTCGAGGAGAGCATCGGCGACCGCGACCTCACCCAGTGGCGCACCCCGATCGGCCGCGCGCTCGCCCGCGTCGTCACGCGGACCTCGACGTGGACGGCTGCGACCTGGTTGCTCGTTGCCACCGTCCTCGTCTGCTTCGTCGGGATCGTGGGCCTGACGGCCGCGGCCACCGAGACCTACGACGCGGTCGTCGAGGGCGACGGCGTGGCGGCGCTCGACCATCCCGTCCTCGAGCTCGCCGTGCAGCACCGCACGCCGGCCCTGGCCCAGGCCCTCACCACGTTCACCGACATCGGTGGCAAGGTCGGTATGCCGATCCTCTCGGTGGCGCTGGTCCTGCTGGCGACCTGGGCCTGGCGGTCGTGGTCGCCCGCCGTCCTCACCACCCTCGCCGCCGCGGGCTCGCTCGCGATGACGGTCGTGGGCAAGCAGCTGATCGGACGCGTCCGGCCCCCTCTCGCCGACGCCGTCCCCCCGTTCGAGACCTCGCCCAGCTTCCCCAGCGGGCACACCCTCAACACCACCGTCATCATCGGGGTCCTGACCTATCTGCTCCTCACCCACCTGCACCGGCGGCGCACGCGGATCCTCGCCGTCGTGCTGGCATCCTGCTGGATCGTCGCGATGGGGCTCTCCCGCGTCGTTCTCGGTCACCACTGGCTCACCGACGTCGTGACCGGGTGGCTGCTCGGGCTGGCCTGGGTGCTGGCGCTGGTGGTGTGCCACCGGATGTGGCTGACCGTGCGCAAGCATCGGTCGCCCTCCCCGTCCCCGGCGGCACAAGGCCGGTCCGGGACGACGAAGGCCACCTAGCCACCCACACCCTGAGGGGCCAGAAGACCGCCGACCGCTCCCGCCTGCGCCATCCCTGTCGACCCCGGGCACGCGCGCCCATCGCTGGCGTGCCCGCGGCATCGCCGACAGCCCATGTTCCCGCGCCATCCCTGTCGGCCCCGGGCGCGCGCGCCACCCCTGTCACCCGCGCGCCCGTGGGCGCGGCCACGCGGGTGACAGGTAGTTTGGGCGGGTGAGCCCCTCCTATGACGACGACGTCCGCCTCGCCCACGTGCTGGCCGACTCGGTCGAGCGTGTGACGATGACCCGGTTCAAGGCCGAGGACCTCAAGGTCGACACCAAGCCCGACCTCACCCCCGTCACCGACGCCGACCGGGACGCCGAGGAGCTCATCCGCAGTCAGCTCAAGCGCACCCGTCCTCGCGACGCGGTCCAGGGCGAGGAGTTCGGCACGACGGGCCACGGGGCACGGCGGTGGATCATCGACCCCATCGACGGCACCAAGAACTACGTGCGGGGGCTTCCCGTCTGGGCGACCCTCATCGGGCTGGTCGACGGAGACGAGCCCGTCGTCGGCCTCGTCTCTGCCCCGGCGCTCAACCGGCGGTGGTGGGCCGCCAAGGGATCGGGTGCCTACACCGGCCGCAACCTGTACTCCGCCAAGCGGATCCACGTCTCGGGCGTCTCGTCCATCGGGGACGCGTCGCTCTCCTACGCGTCCCTCGGCGGGTGGCGCGACGCCGGCCGGCGCGAGGAGTTCCTGCAGCTCATGGACGACTGCTGGCGCACCCGCGGGTTCGGGGACTTCTGGTCCTACATGCTGGTCGCCGAGGGCGCCTGCGACCTCGCGGCCGAGCCCGAGCTGGCGGTGCACGACATGGCGGCGCTCGTCCCGATCGTCACCGAGGCCGGCGGGCGCATGACCTCGCTCGACGGGTCACCCGCGCCCTGGGGCGGCAACGCCGTCGCCACCAACGGGCTCCTGCACGACGAGGTCCTGCGCCGGCTCGGCTGACGCACCGACGGCGTAGGCGCCTCGACGTACGACGGGCCACCTCGACGCACGACAGGCCCGCGGGGGTGGAGCCGCCTCGGCTGAGGGCGCTGGCGCGCGGCGCCTCGACGTACGACAGGCGCACCAGCCTGGGGCGGCTCGGGTGCCCGGCCGGGCGAGACCAGCACGTCTGTGCCGGTTCAGCCCTCGCGCCGGCGCACCTCGACGTCGCCTCGGCCGAGCGCCCGCACCTCGTCGGCGACCTGGTCGGCGTCGCCCACGACGACCACGGTCCACCGCCCGACGTCGGCCCGGCCGTAGGCCTCGACGAGTGCCTCACCCGTCAGCGAACGCGTCTCCTCGAACATCTCGGTCACCCAGCGCGGCGGCAGTTTCGCCAGGGCGAGACCGGCGGCCTCGTCCGCCACGGAGTCCGCGGTCGCGTAGCGCGCCGGTGCGGTCTGGCTGACGAAGTCGACCCCCGAGCGCACCTCCTCCGGCGTGAAGCCCTCGCGTGCCTTCTCGAGGATGTCGAGCAGGATGCCGACGGACTCGCCCGTCACGTCCGCGCGCACGGATCCGCTGGCGATGAACAGCCCACCGTCGGCGCGCGGCACGAAGGCCGTCCGCAGGCCGTACGTGTAGCCCTTGTCCTCCCGCAGCACGGAGTCGACCCTGGCCTGCGGCGCACCACCGACCAGGAAGCTCAGGACCGGGTAGGCGCCCCATCCGTGCCGGCGATCGGGACCGAGGCAGCCGACGTACAGCTCCGACTGCACCGAGCCGGGTCGGTCCACCACGACGATGCGGCGGGCGTCCTCCCGCCGCACGGGACCCTGCGGACCCACCGGCTCTACCGGTTGCGGCGTCCAACCACCGAAGGTGCGCTCGACCAGTGCGTGCAGCTCCTGCAGCGGCTCGGCACCGAGGGGAGACAGGTCACCGGCGACGACCAGGACGGCTCCGGTCGGCCCCACGTGGTCGTGGTGGAAGTCCCGCACGGCGGGGGCGGTGATCGCCCGCACGGTGGCGGGGCTGCCGGCCGACGGGCGCGAGGCGCGCGACTCGGGGGTGTAGAACGTGGCGGCGAACTCCCGCATGGCACGGCTGCGGGGGTCGGCGTTCTCCTGCTCGATGTCGGCCAGGCGCTTGCGCCGGGCGCGGTCCACCTCGTCATCGGGGTAGGCGGGACGCTGGACGCACTCGGCGAGCAGCTCCAGGCCACGCTCGAGCCGGCTCACGGGGACGTCCAGGTCGAGCACGAGGCCGAACTCGCTGGTGGAGGATCCGAGCGCCACCCCTGCCCGTTCCAGCAGCTCGGCGAACTCCTCCGCCGAGTGGTCCAGCGTCCCCTCGTCGAACGTCCGGGACAGCAGCGCCAGGATTCCCTCGAGCTCTCGGGGCTCCTGCGCCGGCACGACAGGGATGGCCAGCCGCACCGAGGCGACGTACTGCCCGGGCGTGTGGAAGGTCTGCAGCCCCAGTCCGTTGTCGAGCCGGGTCGTGCTGGGCTCGGGGAAGGCCCAGGGCCCCGGGGGCGCGACCTCGGGACGTGCGGGGATCGGGGTGTCGGTCATGCCGAGGCTCCTTCGCTGGTCTGGACCTTGAGATGCGCCACGACGGCTCGGTTGGCCGGTCGCAGGTATGCCGACGCGGCCGCCCGCACCTGGTCGGGCGTGATGGTGGCCAGGCGGTCGAGGAAGGTGTTGGCGTGCTGCGCGTCCCCGTGCAGGGCGGCGTGCCCGCAGATGATGTCGGCGCGCTCGTCCGCCGCGGCCAGGGCGTGCAGCCAGGCGCGTTCGCTCTGCGCCAGGACCGACTCCATCTCGACGGGGGTCGGCCCCTCGTCGGCGAACCGGTCGAGCTCCTCGCACAGGGCAGCCTCGGCCACGTCGGGGTCCACTCCGTCGGCGACGTCCACGGAGATGAAGCCGAGCGACACCCCGTCGACGAGCCCCCAGGCCATCCCCTGCACGCTGTTGGCGAGCTGCTCGCGGCGCACGAGGCGGCGGTACACCCGAGACGAGGCCATCCCCGCAAGGGCGTCCAGAGCAGCGGACGCGGCGTAGAACTCGTCCGTGTCGTCCACCGGGAGGCGGAAGGCCACGAACAGGCGGTCGCTGGGCACGTCCGACCTCCGCTCGAAGCGGACCGGGTTCTCCAGGGGTGGCAGGGCCGCAACGGGCTCGCGGCCGGCCGCGGCGCTGGCGGGCAGGTGGCCGAAGTAGGTCTCGGCGGCGGCGAACCCCTCTTCGGCGGTGAGGTCCCCGACGAGCGTCAGCGTCGTGTTGTTCGGGCCGTAGTACCGCTCGAAGAAGGCGTGCACGTCCTCGAGGCTGGCACCGTCGAGATCTTCCATCGACCCGATGGTGGGGTGGTGGTACGGGTGCCCCTCGGGGAACACCAGGGCGTAGAGGTCCGGCAGGGCGAAGCCGTACGGCTGGTTGTCGTACCGCTGCCGCTTCTCCTCCTTGACCACGTCGCGCTGGTTGTCGAGGTTGGCCTGCGTGACGGCGGGGAGGAGCCGGCCGTGCCGGTCGGCCTCCAACCACAGCGCAAGCTGGTAGGCGCCGCGAGGCACCGTCTCGAAGTAGTTGGTGCGGTCGAACCACGTCGTGGCGTTGAGCCGGCCCCCGCGCGACATCAGCTCGGAGAAGTGCTCCCCTGACGCGACGTTCTCCGACCCCTGGAACATCAGGTGCTCGAACAGGTGCGCGAAACCGGTTCGCCCGGCCACCTCGTGTCGCGACCCCACCCCGACCCAGAGGTTGACCGTCACCGTGGTGATGGACCTGTCCTCGTTGACGATGACGCGCAGCCCGTTGGGCAGGGTGCGCTCCGCGATCTGATAGTTCAACGGCATGCCGACCACCCTAGGCGACAACCACCCAGAACGCAGAAAAGCCCCGGACCTGGTGGTCCGGGGCTTCCCCACAATGTTTGTCCGGCGGCGTCCTACTCTCCCGCACCGTCACCAGTGCAGTACC
>NZ_DLOE01000060.1:0-38005 GCF_002479615.1 Arsenicicoccus sp. UBA7492
CCGCCCCTGGTTTTGGGTGGGCGCCCCCCCCGCCCCCCTTCCCGTTCTGGGGGGTGTCGTACAGGTCAAAGTTGCCGCCGTAACGGGAGCCGCCTCCGCCTCCTCCACCGTACCCGCCTACCTCTTGCCGGCGTCCGTCGAGGTCGTAGCTGTTGATGGGGTCGAGGGGGTAGGTGTAGGCGGTGGGGTTGCCGCCGGGTTCGGGGTCGAGGCTGGTGAAGGCGCCGCGGGTGGGGTTGTAGTAGCGGTCGCCCATGAGGGTGAGGCCGGCGGTTTCGAGGGTGGTGGAGCGTTGTTTGGCTCCGAGCCATCCGTAGCCGAGGGGCCCGTCGACGTTCATGGTGGCCCAGGGGTTTCTGGGGGTGCCGTACTCGGTGTAGTCGCTCCACCCGTTGATCCGTGTGGCTGCGGCGTCTTGTGACTGGTCGGCGGGGATGGTGAGGGTGGTGGCGGTGTCGCCGTGCAGGGTGGTCAGGGTCAGGTCGACGGCCCCGTCCTGGGCGAGCTGGGCGCCGAGGTCTCCGCCGAGCGACTCAGCGAACCGCGTCGTGGCTGGGGTTCCGCCGTCGGGGGTGATGACGGTCCAGGACGGGTTGTCGGTGCCGTCGGTGTAGTGCCGCACCACGGTCTGGGACTGCACGGCCCCGCCGGTGCTGGTGGTGCGCTGGGTCAGACGCCGACCCGCGACATCGAGGGTGAAGGTGGTGTCGGTGCCGCCCTGCCGCGCGCTGGCGGGGAGGTCGTTGTCGAAGTACCCGAGGGTGATGTCCCCACTGGCCGGGTCGGGGGCGTCGACGGCGGGCACGAGGGTCTGCCGCCCGAGCTCGTCGTACGTGTACGCGCCGACGGCGTTGGTGCCGGTGGTGGGGCGGTCGGCGGTGTCGTACGCGTACGTCTTGTCCAGCACTTGGCTGGGTGTGCTGGCGCAGGAGCCGTCGGCGTGGTCTTCGACGCGGTGGCTGGTCCGGTTCCCGTTCACGCCCAGGGTGCCGTCGAAGCCGTAGGTACGGACCTGGCAGGGGATGCTGCTGGTGGTGCCGTCGGTCGTGGTGGCGTCGGTGTCGGGGGTGACGGTGGTGCCCGTCGTCGTGGCGGTCCGGTCGGTCACCTTGCTGAGGCGTCCGGCCTGGTCGTAGGTGTAGGCGCGGTCGTAGCCGATGGCATCCCCAGGCTTGGCGACGTTGGTGGGGGTGTCGGTGGTGCCGGCCTTCCCGTCGAACGCGGCGCCTTGTCCGGTGTAGTCGCGTACGACGCGGCCGGCGGGGTCGTTGGCCTGGGTCCAGGCCATCCACACGCCGCGGGTGGGGGTGCCGGGGGTGTAGACGGTGTTGCCGTCGGCGTCGGCGCTGGTGGTGTAGGGGGTGACCTGCCCGGTGTAGGCGAGGCCGGTAGGTTCACCGGCGTCGTCGTAGGTGGTGGTCTGCTCGAGCTGGCCGGGCATGCTCTGCCGGTAGAGCTTGCCGTCGGCGTCGTAGGCGCCGGTGTAGGTGATGTCGCCCTTGCCGGCGGAGCGGGTGATGATGACGCGGGTGGTCATCCCGCGGTGCTCGGTCTTCCCGGCGAGGTCGGTGCCGTCGTACCCGTAGCTCGTGGTGCCCTTGGCGTCGGTGACGGACGCGACCCGCCCGGCGGTGTCGTAGCTGGTGGTGGCCTTGTCACCGAGCTGGTTCGTGGTGCTGGTCTGGCGACCCCACGTGTCGAACGTGGCGGACTGGCTGGGCCCGGTCGGTTGCCCGTTGCTGTCGAGCTCGACGGTCCCGGTCGCGATCCCGGTGGCGGGGTCGTAGAGGGTCTTGGTGCCGGGTCGGGCCGCGCTCGAGGCGAGCCCGGCCACGGTCGTCGTGACGGTGTCGGCGCGCCCGTCGAGCAGGTACGTGCTGGTGGTGGTGCGGGTGACGGCGCCGCTGGTCTCCACGGTGGCGGCGGGCGCGAGCTGGTAGGTGTATTTCGTGGCTCGTTCGTCGGGAAGGGTCTGTCCTGGGGGTGGCGCGGCCGGACGAGTAGCGCATGCCAGGCCGGCCCACTCGGGGTGGCCGCCGCAGGCGGCGTCGGCGCCGGTCTGCGCGGCAGCGGTGTAGTAGCTGGTGAGGGTGGTGCCTGCTCCCCCACCGGTGTTCGCCTCGGACGGCTGGCGGGTCTCGGTGGTGCGGCCTTCGGCGTCGTGGAAGGTGCGGGCGGTGATGTCGCCGGCGTCCACGGTCCCGTTCAGGTTCATGTCCGTAGTGGTGGACGTCGAGGCGCCGAGGGTCCAGCCGCTGGTGGCGTCGTCACCGGGTGTCTTGGGCTCGTACCCGGTAATGGTGCGGGCGGTGGTCTCGACGTCGGTGCCGGTGGTGTCGGCCGCGGTCACGGTGACCGTGGTCGCCAGGCCGTACCCGGTGCCGGTCTTGGGGTTCACGCCGTTGTTGGGGGCGCCCTGGTCGTAGAGGGTCTTGGTGTGCGGGCGCACGGTCGTGGTGGTTCCGTCGCGCAGGACTGAGGGCCGCTGGGGTCCCCACACGTCGGTCACGAACGACCCCGCGGGGGCCTTCGCGGGCACACCGGCCACGGTGCTCGTGGTGGTGTCGGGGTTGTAGTCGGTGACGGTGCCGAGCGCGGACGCGTCGTACGCCTGCCCGTCGGGCAGGGGGTTGTCGGCGGTCCAGGCCAGTGCGCGCTGGATCGCGTCGGCGTCCAGCTCGAGGGTGACGTTGCCCTGGGTGTTGTACCGCGTGTATGTGGGCAGCCAGGTGCCGGTGCCGTAGGAGGCGGTGTTGATGGTGTACCCGGCCTGGTCGGTGTAGGACAGGTCGGCGTACCGCCAGTCGTCACCGGTGACGGTGTCGGTGTTGCCGGTGTAGTCGGGGCCGAACACGGCGGCCGCGTAGGTGGGCGGGTTGGTCTGTCCCCAGCGGCTGGTCATGGCGCTGCTCATGTCGGGCAGACCGGCCTGGCCCTGGATCCCGTACCGGACGCGGGTCAGGGCGGTGGCGCCCTGACCGCCCGGGTTGGGGCGGGACACGCTGGCGAGCTTCAACCGGGAGTCGCTGGTGGCGTACGCGAGCTGGTAGGGGGCCTGCCCGGCGGGGGTGATGGTGGTGATCTCGTTCTGGGCGCCGTACGTGTAGCTGGTCCCGAGCCCGGAGCGGGGGTCGGTGACCTTGGTGAGGCGCTTGCTGGCGTCGTAGCTGTAGCAGGCGACCGGGACGGTGGCCATCGACCCGGCCGCGGCGGTGCTGCTGGTGCCGTCGCAGGCCTTCACGGTCAGCGCGTCGGGGGTGTAGATCTCCATCGCGACGGACCCGACCTGCCCGGCCGGTGCCCCGTTGGTGCCGTAGGCGACGCGCAGGGCGCGGCAGCCGGGCTTGAGGCCGGTGGTGCTGCCGTTGTCGGGGCAGTCCGCGGCGGTCATCCCGGCGGGGACGGGCGCCAGGATCCGGGTCACGAGTCCGGTCGTGTTGCGGGTGTAGGTGGTGGTGCCGGACCCGGGCTCGGTGACGGTGGCGGGTGCGAACTGGCCGGCGGCGCCGGTGGTGGGGGCCTTGGTGGCGGTGAACGTGGTGGTGGTGCCGTCGGCCTCGGTGAGGGTGAACGTCTTGGTCTGCTCGTTCCAGGCCAGGGTGGTGCCGTCCAGGGCTGTGTCGTCGTCCGCGGGCACCCACGCCTTGGGGTTCATGGTCGCGCCGGTGCGGCGCAGCCCGTCGACCGGGCGGTAGATGAGGGTGGTGCCGTCCTCGGCGGCGAACACCATGGACCCGTCGATGTGGGTGGCGTCGATCGGGGTCAGCCCGGCCAGGCCGGCGTCCGAGCCGTCCAGGTTCGCGGTCCAGCCCGGCCCGAACACGCTGGCGGCGGGGGTGGCCTGGGCGGTGGTGTTGTTGCCGTACGTGGAGTGGGACCGGGACAGGGTCAGGTCACCGGTGTACCCGGGCACGGACACGTCAGTGGCCGACTGGTTGTACTCGCCGGTGAACAGGGCGACCTGCCCGGGGCCGGCGTCGGACGTGGGGAAGCCGTTGCCGAAGGCGTGCGGGACCCGGGAGATGGTGACCGGGGACGCCGACCAGGTGCACTGGGTGCCGGTGGAGTAGGTGAAGCAGACCTGCACGTCGATCAGGACCGGGACGCGGTCGTTGAGGGTGACCGCGGGGGTCTGGGCGTTGTCGACGTCAGCGGTCATGGAGTCCCACGCCGCCGAATACACCAGCGACGTCGTCGAGGACCCGGTCCCGGTCAGGGACACGCCGGTCAGGCCGGTCGCGTCGTTCCACTTGCCGGTCTCGGTGGTGCCGTACCCGGACACGCGCCACTGGACCTTGCCGGTGACGGTCGTCGCGGAGCCCTTCGGGGGCCCGGCTGCGGCGACCCGGATCGCGCCGGTGGTGGTGGCCGCGACCCGCACGCCGGCGGCGACCTGCTGACCGTCCACGGTGGCGGCGGGGGCCGGGGTGGGGGTGGTCATGGCCGCGTTGCCCCACCCGAGGGTGTGGGTGACGTGGGCGGACAGCTTCCCGGTGATCGAGGCGTTCCACGCCTCGATCGAGTGCCCGCCCGTGGTGGTGGGGATGGTGACGGTGGTCTTGGCGGTTCTCGGGTCGCTGGAGGGGGTGATCGCGACGGTCTTCTCCGCGGCGCCGTCGAGCCGGTAGTGGATGTACGCCGGGGTGCTGGTCGTGGCACCGGCCGCGGTGATCGTGCACGTCACCGGCGCGGTGGGCGCGGTGTCGGTCCACGACCCGCTGGTCTGGTACGGGGCCGGACAGGACACGACCGGCTTGGCGGGGATGCCGGCGGCGGTGCGGAACGTCGTCCACGGCGACCAGGTCCCGTTCCACAGGCCCTGGTCGTCCTGCACCGCGACGCGGGCGTAGTAGACCGCGTTGTCGGACAGGGTGCCGGGCACCGAGCACTTGCCGGCCTGCCCTGAGGCGGCCTTGACCTGGCACGACGTCAGCGGGGTCGCGTTGGTGGCGGCGGTGTTCGTGGTGTGGATCTCGACCTTGAGGGTGACGTCGTTGCCGTCAGGGTCGGTCGCCGCCATCTGGAACTCCGGCGTCAGGTCCGGGGTGTAGATCAACGACGACGTCCAGGTCGGGGCCTTGTACGTCACCGCGGGGAACGTCATCGCTGGGGCCGCGGCAGCGTTCGGCTTGCGGTTGTAGGTGATCGTGAACACCGGCGGCGTCGCCGTCTCTGAGGACGCGAACTTCTTCCACGACCGGATGTCCGTCTCGCTCGCGGCCTTCAACGCCACCGCGCCCGTCGAGGACGACGCGGTCGACCACGCCTGGAACAGGCTCGTCAACGGGACACTCACGTCACCGGCCGGGCACGCGCTCGAGTACCCCTTCGCCGCCGACACCGACCCGTACACGGTCGGGTTGATGTACGGCTGCGCGGTCCATCGGGTCGCCGTCGACGCCGGGTTCGCGGCGAACACGTTCATCCCGGTCGCGGTGCACGAGCTCGACCACGCCTCCCGCAGCCGCAGCGACGCGGACTTCACCTGCAGACCGTGGAAGCTGCCCAGCGGGACGTTCAGGAAGGACCGCGCCACCGTCGACCCGTCATAGGTGCCGGCCTTCAGCTCGGTCGACCCGGACTCGTCGGTGGTGAAGTTCGACTGCACGAACGTGTCGAAGCTCGGCTTGACCGTCAACGACGCGTACGTCGGGTCCACCACGATCGGGAACACCCGCGCCGGGTCGGACGCCCACGCCTTGTCCACGCTCACCGTCAACGTCGCCTGGCCCGGGTTGGCCTGGGCGACAGTCATCTTCACCGGCACCCGGTTCGCGGGGTCGCCCGAGCGGGGATCGACCTTCGCGTCCCACGCAGACGCCGGAGCCAGCCGCGAGACCGTCTTGCCGTGCGCGTCGACGAAGTCCACTCCCCCAACCGGGGTCGGCTTCGCGATCAAGCCCCTGGTCTTCAACGGCACCGTCCACGACAACCCCGTAGCCGGGTTCACCGCGGACTTGTCCTTGACCACGTAGAACGACTCGAACCCGCTCCGCAGCGCGTCCACGCGGTAGTCCACCCCGGTCGCCACGTCCGGCCACGTCGCCGACGCCCCCGACAGGACCGGCTTGCCCATCCGTCCCGTCCACCCCAGCGTCACCTGGCGTCCCGCGCCGTGGTCCACACTCGTGCCCGCCGCGCCAACCCGCACCCCCACCACCGGGCGCTTCGGAGCCACAGAACCGTCCAGCGCCGCCGCCATCGTCAGGTCCACGTCCGCCCACGCGCCCGTGGCGTCCTTCACGCTGGTCTGCCCCACCGACGCGCGCGTGGTGAACGTCCCATCCGGGTTCACCCACGTCCGCGCGAACTCGGACCGCTCCGAGAGAGCCTCCACCGGGGCGCCCTGCGCCCGCGCAGCCACCCGCGCCGACACCACGTCCCGCGCCGAGTCCACCCGCGGCGCCGCCGGCTTGGCCTGCGGGACACGTGCTGGTGGAGCCTCAGGCACCGCAGCCGCAGTCCCATCCGCTGCGACCAACGCGCCCACCGCAACCACGGCCGCCACGAACACCCGACGAGAAGCCAGACCCCACAACGACATGGGAACCCTCCACGAGGCGAAGCCCTTCACCCAGAGCAACGGGGAACCACCACACAGTGACCCAGGACAAGTAAACCTGACCGCACCCTGACACGCCACAGCGGGGTACGCATATTCGTGCGTGTGACGGTGTCACTGCAGGCTCCGGGGCGCGGCGGGCTCGTCTCGAGAACCATGGAGTCCGCGCCACCCCAGATCCCCTGTCCCTGAGCACGGGTCAATCGCTGTGGAGAACACTCCGGGCCGCACGCCACTACCCCACCGACCGGACCGAGTAGCCAGCCACACCGCCGGCAGCCCCTAAGGCATCGCAGAAGATCTCACACCGCCTTAGCAACGTGATTAAAGGTTATTTCATACACCCGCTGAGGCAGCCTCCCAAGGAGGCTGGGTAGTTTGGATCGTAGTGTCAGGGCGTC
This sequence comes from Arsenicicoccus sp. UBA7492, assembly GCF_002479615.1. Lineage (NCBI taxonomy): Bacteria > Bacillati > Actinomycetota > Actinomycetes > Micrococcales > Intrasporangiaceae > Arsenicicoccus > Arsenicicoccus sp. UBA7492. The sequence continues at coordinate 6,964 of NZ_DLOE01000060.1, forward strand.
ATACCTTCACCACATGGACAAGCAGCGAACCGCCTCGAGCGACAGCAGCCCGGTCGCCCCGGCGACCGTTGCCGACACCCGTAACTTCCTCATCGAACGGTCTGGCCGGACGTTCACCCCGCTGGGCAAGACATTCATCCAGAACCCCGACCGTACGGCCAGTAGCCGACGGGCCCCCCTGGCGCAGTTTGTTACCCACCGCGACCATCGCGGGCTCCTCGCGCTGCTGATGCTGCACACCATCATCAGCAGCGGCGACCACGAGGACGGCTGGAGCGCCAGCCTGCCTCTGCCGGTGTGGGCACGGGCGTTCGCCACCACCGCGACCGCGACCGACGCCTCGGCGAAGTCTGCCGCCACCAAGATCCTGACCCGCCTGCAGGCCCGGCACCTCATCGAACGCCGCCACGGCGGCCCCCGCGCCGTCGTGATCACCCTGCTGTCCCCAGACGGCAGCGCGGAGCCCTACACCCGCCCCATCGGCGCCGCGGCCACCAGTCGGTTCATCCGCCTCAACCACCGCTTCTGGACCGAAGAATGGGACACCCACCTGTCCTTGCCGGCAGTAGCCATGCTCCTGGTCGCCCTGCACGAGAAACCCGGCTTCCCCCTGCCCACCGAGCGCATGCCCGCCTGGTACGGCTGGTCCGCCGACACTGCCGAACGAGGTTTACGCGAGCTGCGCGACAACGGTCTCCTGCACGTCGAGCGACGCACCCGGACCTCGCCCCTGTCCCCCACCGGCCTGAGCACCCAGAACCTCTACACCCTCCAAGCCCCGTTCGACCCCGACACCCTCACCCGCGATATCGCCGCCCGCACCAGGACCCGCCCATGAGCCCAGCGACGACGCCGATAGCCCTGCGCGCCTGGGTAGACGAGTCCGCCTCGGTCCACGACCTCGACCCCGGCGCCTACATCCTCGCCGCCGCGATCGGCCCCGCCCACCTCGAGGACGACACCCGCCACAGCATGCGCTCCCTGAGGCTGCCCGGCCAGAACAAGCTCCACTGGCGCGACGAGGACGAGCGACGTCGGGGCGTCATCGCCACCACCATCGCTGCTCTCGAGCACACCTACCTCGTCGTCGTCCGCGAAGGCTGCGCCAGTGACAACCTCAAACGACGACGCAACAAGACGATCGAACGACTCCTGCCCGAGCTGGAACTGCTCGGCGTCACCCAGGTGACCTTCGAGTCTCGCGGCTCCGCTGACGACAAGCGCGACCTTGACCTCGTCCAGGCGTTGCGCGGTCGCGGTCGCCTTGGCCCGGCCGTCCGGATCCACCATGTGCGCGGACGCGACGAACCCCTGCTGTGGATCCCCGACGCGGTCTGTGGAGCCGTCACCAACGCCCGCACCACCACCGGTGAGTACCTCGACGCCCTCCACGAGCGCATCCGCCTCATCACCATCTAACTCCGAACATGACGCGAGCCCCGGGCCCTGTCGTCCGGCAGGAAATCCCGAGGCTCACTTCCCCAAACCCTCGCAAGGGAGGGGCGCTACAACCACTATAGGCCGCGACCCGGTCAGGAAGTCCAGCAGCGAAGATCCTATCCGTCAGTTGAACCACGCCCGTGAGCCCCACCTACAGCAGGAGACGACACCCGAGAGGGGGTGACAGCATGACGAGCATGACCTTGGACAAGCCGATCACCGAGCAGGAGTACGTCGCCCGGGTCGCCGACGCGCGTCGTATCCGGCACTCGACCGAGATGGAGGGCGGCCGCACCAGCGACGTCGCGCGCGCCGAGCAGGACCGGTACGTGCGTGGGGAGATCACCGGTGACGAGCTGATCGCGCTGATCAAGGCACGCCACCGCGATGGCCGGTGACGGCGAGGGCGAGTCCTGGGACCTGAACGACCTGGTGGCCGCGCACGCGGTCGGTCGGTTGCCGCCCGGTGTTGTCGACGACGAGGTCGCCGACCAGCTCGCCCCGCTGACCGAGGACCCGATGCGGTACGTGCGCCTGTACGTCCCCGCCGCTGCCGACACTCGCACCGTCGCCCTGGTCCCCGGCACCGAGGCGTTCTTGTCCCTGGACCAGGCCCGTGCTTCCCTGGTCCCCGGCGCGGGCCTGGTCGTCGCCGACGTCCACGTGTTCGGGGTCGCCTACACCCCGGCCGGCGACGAGCCCGGCCGCCTCACCTACAGCAGCGGCCCGCTGACCGGGTTCACGGTCCACGACCCGACCGGGCCCCTCCCGGCGCGCCCCGTGGACGATCGGCGACCAGGCCCAGCGGTGGGCCGCGTACGTCATGGACGACGGGGTCACCCTGCGCAACCTGGTCGGCGCCCGCTCCCCCGAGCAGCTGCGCACCCGCGAGGACGAGCTCGTCGAGGCCCGCGCCCTGACCCTGCGCGAGCAGGGCCTGGACTCCTACGACCTGGCCGGCGCCCGGCAGGTGCACCGGCACCTGTTCCAGGACGTCTAAGAGCGGGCCGGTGAGCTGCGCACCGTCAGCATGGAGAAGGGCGGCGGGCGGTTCATCGGCGACGCCGTCCTGCCCGCCGCGGCCGCGCAGCTCGCGGTCCACCTGCGCGACACCGACAACCTGCGCGCCGTCGCCCCCGACCGGTTCCCCGCCGCCCTCGCCCGGGTGTACGGGGTCAACAACCAGATCCATTTCGCCCGCGAAGGGAACGGCAGAACTAACCGTGAGGTGGTGTCGATGCTCGCCGCGCACAACGGTTTTCGCGTCGACTGGACCGTGGTCAAGGGCGCCATGAACGACCGGATCTCGCGACAGGCCGTCATCACCGGCAGCATGGCCGGCTACGAGGCCATGTTCCAGGTCATCACCCGCCCCACCGACCGGCCACGCGCCACCGCGGCGACCCCCAACCCGGGCGACCGCGGACCCGCCCAGCGGCCCATCCACCTGACCGGCGAAGACAGCGCATACGGCCCCCGCGTCGATGGCCCGCGCCACCGCGGGCCCCGCGCGTGAGCCCACAACACGGCCGGCGCGCCGCCTGCGCGGCCCCCGTCGTCCACAGGGCGCCGACGGCCGCGGTGACGGGGCCGTGCGGGCTGGTTAAGGTCGGGCCATGACTGACACACAAGCCCGGATGGACCAGGCGTTTGCGCTCGTGGCCGCGGCCGTCGACGTGCTCCTGGCGCGAACGCAGGGCATGGACGGCCTGGACGAGAACCTGCAGTTGTCGCGGGTGCTGGACGACCTGCAGGTCGCCGGCGCCGACCCGGCCAGCCCGGAGGTCCTCGACGACGACGCCCTGGCGGGCGAGAGCGTGGTGTCGCTCCTGGGCGGTGACATCGACGAAGAGGTCGACAACCCTCTCCCGGTCCACCTCGGACTGGCTGAATTTGACCCGTTGATCATCTTCCCACTGGGCGGCAACGACCTTGCGGATCAAAGCGCGATGCACCTTGTCCTCGTTTGTTCCAATCTGTTCGGCGACGATGTAGCGGATCAGATCCCACCCCGCCAGCATGTCCGCATAGGCCCATTTGGTCTCGGCCGGGGCGTTGTCGACCCAAGGATTCAGCGCTTCGCGCCAGAAGCAGGTCATCTGCTCGTACCCGAACTCCTTCGCATAGCCGCGAAGCTTCTGATCCAGCTTGTCGAAGGTGCCGGTCTCATCCTTGGCCGTGCTCGGCACGTTCGTGACGAGCGCGTAGTGCCGAACACCCTCCTCCGCGAGCCGTCGCAGATTGTCAGCCTCCTTCTTGACAACTTGCTCCAGCCAGCTGACCGGATTCTTCTCACACCCGTTGACCGACCACTTGACCTGGTAGACCATCACCTTCGAGGGATCGACCGCGCGCAGACCGTCTCGGCCACCGTCCGCTTGGCGTAGTGCCATCGGGATGTAGTCGGAGAACTGGTTGACGAGTAGAGCGCCGACGAGCTGCTGGAAGTCGTGATCGCCCAGACGCTCGTACAGGTAACGATGTCGGCTCTCGGGCAAGACTCTCTCCTCCGTTGCCAGCCGAGCCCGAGGGGCCGACTGCGATCAGCACTGCAATTCTGACACCGCGGTGTCTGCCTCACATGGCTAGCCATGCTCTCAGTACACGAGACCTTCATCGGTAGCGTGGCTCTGAATGTCCGCCTACTTCATTCAAGCGTCGAGCTTCTCGTCATGGATCGGCAGCTTTCAGCCGCTCAGACTCGCCCGGCGGCCGTGCGATTGCACCAATTATGCGATGCCCTGCGCCGGTTGCGTGGCGCGTGCACCTGGCCGCGTAGATCGACGTCTTGCTGGTATTCACACCACAGAGTTCGCAGGTGTGGCGTGATTCGTCCTCTGCTCCAGCGATGCGATGCTGGACAGCATCGCTGAACGACGGGGGTGCGATGTCGTAGCAGAGCCGGCCAGCCTTCTGATCCGCCCGCGTCACGACGTACTCGCCCAGTAGCTCGAGCAGATCATGGTGTAGCTCGTTCACGATCCGCACCCATCCTGCCGGCAGCGCCCAGACCTGGCCAGGGCTGCGCTGGGTGCTTAGCGCGATCGACGGATCCGCGACATCCCGCAGTGCCTCGGGATGCCCGCCAGCGAACAGGAAGATCCGCCCGTACTCGGCCAACTCGCGGGCCTTCATCTGCTGCAGCTCAGCCGTGAGTTCGTCCGTCACGAGACCTCCTTCTGCTTCTTGAGCCTACGTGCCAACCCTCAAAGACGAGAGGATGGAGCCATGACTGACGGCCCCACTCCCCTGGACTGGACATGCTGCGCCGCGAGGAGATCAAGGACCTCCTCGCCGGCTACGGCATGACCACCGCGCGCGTGATCGGATGGGCCGGCGCTGGCAAAGACCTGCCCGGTCCGGCGGAGATCGCCGTCGACATCAACGCACCCACCGACCTCACCGGCGGTGATCTGGCCAAGATCGATCGTGAGGTCGGTGCCTTGGTCGGCCTTGAAGTCGTCGTGGTGGTGCAACGACCAGGCGAAGGCACCGTCCTGCCCGGCGAGAAAATCAAATTCACCAAGGCCGGAACGGCGATGTTCTGCCGACCAGACGCCAAGGGGCGCCTGCGCTGGGGCAAGCCCTAGCCGCACGTCTTCCCGCTCGGGACGTCCGGCCCACACGGACGAGCGATCCCGAACGAAAGGCAGTGCCATGGCCCAACCCCTCGGACCCCACGAGGCGCAGTGCGCCAAGTGCTCCCATATCTTCGCCACCGTCGCCCTATTCGATCGCCACATCGACGGCGTAGGCCCCGGCGCGGCGCACCTGCACCCCAGCGAGCTGGGCCTCGTGCTGGACGAATCGCGCGGCACCTGGGGCGCCCCAATAGGGCCTCCCAGACACGGCCCCCCAGCGACTTTCTCGCCCGCCAGGTACTCCGACACACCTGCCCCCGTGGGCACGCCCTGGGGGCCGCAACCTGCGCCCGTCAGCCCTACGCCGTGGACGCCGCGAATGCCTCACCTGCGACCGCGCCCGCAAGGCCCAGCGCCAGGCCCCACACATGCCGCTAGCCGACGCCGTGGCCCTTGTCCTGGGGCGCGAGGACTGGCAGGCGATGGCCCGGGACGCCGTGGCGGACGCCCTCTAGCACCGAGCCGAGGAAGGGCCATAGCGCCCTCTGGACACGGTCCCCCACGCCCTTAGCGCGGGACCCGGTACCCAGCACGCCTAATCCGTGTCGGGCACCCGGGGGACCGCATCCACCTCCGCCGCGTCGACCTCGCGCTGCTCCCGCTCGGCCTGCATGTTGTGTCGTTCTAGGTCCGCCATCAACTCCGCCAGGGCGAACGCGCGGGCAACCTCGGGACTGCCGCCCACCTGGAACGGCTCGGGCCAGTACGGCTCGGGCTCTCCGGATGGATTCCGGGAAGGTCCGCTGTGCTCACTCATGCCGCAAGCATGACAGGCAGGCCCAGATGGGCCGCGAAAAGAACGTTATTGAGTGACCATGGGCAGGTCGAAGGCGTTGCCGGACTTGGGCATCCACGCCGGCGACAGGTTCACCGTGAGACGACGCGACGGCAGGGGCACGCCCGCGTTGCTCGCCGCCGCCCGGATCCGGTCGCGCGCCTCGCCGACGGTCGTGTCCGCGAGCCCCGTCACGGTGAAGGCCGGCAGCCCGAGACTGACATCCGCCTCGACATCGACGACGGCCCCCTCGAGCCCCGACAGGGTCACGCCGCGGGTCAGCCCGGTGCTCACGACAGCACCCCCTCGAGGTGCTCGACCTCCGGCGCGCCGGCGCGGGGCACGAGGACCCCCACGACGTCGACGCGGACGTGCGGGGACGTGACCTCCGGGTGCTCCTGCAGCCACCGCACGGCGAGGCGCCGCAGCCGCATCGCCTTGCGCTGCGTCACCTGCTCGACCGGGCTGCCGTAGGACACGCTCGTGCGGGTCTTGACCTCGCACACCACGAGGGTGGGGGGTGAGGTCGGGGCCACGACGTCGATCTCCCCCTGGTCGCACCGCCAGTTGCGGTCGACCACCGTCATCCCGAGGGCCTCGAGGTGGCGCGCCGCCACCCGCTCGCCGTAGTCCCCGACGGCCCGATGCCGTGCCGGGCCGGATCCACATGCCATGGCCACACCTCACGCTCCCGTGCGACCACCGTGACCGCACGGGACCCAGACTGCTCCCGTCGAGCAGGCCGAGACCTGGCCGACGAACGCCCTGTGGACGAGGGCGACGGGAACGCGGCGACCTGTGGACAGACCCCGACGAACGCGAGGTCCGGGACCGTCAGGACGGGAAGCCGGGATCCTTGGCGAGGTCGAGGTCGGACTTGGCAAGCTCCTCGACGTTGACGTCCTTGAAGGTCACGACGCGGACGTTCTTGACGAACCGGGCTGGCCGGTAGACGTCCCACACCCAGGCGTCGGACATCGTCACGTCGAAGTACACCTCGCCGCCGTCGCTGCGCACCCGCACGTCGACGGAGTTGCACAGGTAGAACCGTCGCTCGGTCTCCACGACGTGGGAGAACAGCCCCACGACGTCGCGGTACTCCCGGTAGAGCGCGAGCTCCATCTCGGTCTCGTACCGCTCGAGGTCCTCTGCGCTCATCGCTCCTGCACTCCCTGCTCAGCTGCTGCGACGCCGACGGCGTCCGCGGTCGTCCCATCATCACCCAACACCCGCTGCAGGGGCAGCCGCCACGACCGGCGGTGGTGGACGCAGGGCCCCAGGCGGGACAGCGCGTCGAGGTGCCCCGGGGCGGCATACCCCTTGTTGACCGCGAAGCCGTAGGCGTCGTCGACGTCGTCCTGCTCGGCCAGCCGGACCATGAGGCCGTCGCGCTCGACCTTGGCGAGCACGCTCGCCGCCGCCACCGAGGAGCAGCGCAGGTCGGCCTTGATCATCGTGTGGACGGGGATCAGGTCATCGTCGAGCGCGCCGAGCAGACCCACGCGGTCCGGCTCGGTGAACCAGTCGTGGTTGCCGTCGAGCAGCACCAAGGAGGGCACGAGCCCATCGGCGCAGGCCGCCTCCATCGCGCGCCGTCCTGCGAGGCGCAGCGCCCCCATGATCCCGACCTCGTCGATCTCCTGCGGGGTGGCGTGCCCCACGCCGTATGCCGGCGCCCACCGCCTCAGCCGGGGCACCAGCCTCTCGCGGGCCGCGGGCGTCAGCAGCTTGGAGTCCCGCACCCCCGTCGGCGCCGAGCCGACGGACAGGTCGATCAGCACGACCCCCACGGACACGGGTCCGGCCAGGGCACCCCGGCCCACCTCGTCCATGGCCGCGATGACCTGCCGCCCCTCGGGCAGGCCCCGCTGCAGGGCCCGCTCGACGCGCAGGCTGGGCCGCCGCGAGGTCGCCGTGGCGGGGGGTGTCACGGCGAGTCGGGCACGGCCGAGTACACGCTCGTCGGCTGGCCGAGCCAGGTCATCTCGGAGAACGGCCACACCACGGCGACGGCCCGCCCGACGACGTCGTCGATCGGCACGGATCCGGTGCTGCCGTCCCGGCTGGGGTCGTGGTAGCGGGAGTCGCCCGAGTCGCTGCGGTGGTCGCCCATCACCCAGAGCCGGCCCTCCGGGACGGTGATGTCGAAGGGATCGACGCTGGGGGCGTCGCCGGGCTTGAGATAGCTCTCGGAGATCGCGGCGCCGTTGACCGTGAGCTTGCCGTCCTCGGTGCAGCACCTCACCTTGTCCCCTGGCAGGCCGATCACGCGCTTGATCAGGTGGCTGTCGGAGTCGTTGGGGAGCAGCCCCACGAAGACGAAGGTCTCGTGCAGCACGTTGGCGACGCCGGACCGCTGGGCCGTCGGTGCCTGCACCAGCCAGCGGCCGGTGTCCTCGAACACGACGATGTCGCCCCGCTCCAGCTCGAACGGCCTGGGCGTCAGCTTGGACACGACCACCCGGTCGCCTTCGACCAGGGTGTCCTCCATCGAGCCGGACGGGATGAAGAACGCCTGCATCAGCCAGGTCTTGACGGCCAGGGACAGGATGAGGGCCAGACCGACCACGATCACGAACTCGCGCACCGCGTGCATGAGGTGGGAGCCGGCGCTGGGGCTCCTCGTCGCACCTGCGCCGCGGGACTCGCCGGGCTCGCCCGACTCGCGCCCCTCGGCGCCGTCGCGTGGCTCCCCCGCGTCGCCTCCCGGCGTCGGGTCCTCGTGCACGTCACGCGCGTCGGTCATCGGGTTCCTCCAGGGTCATCAGGTCGGGTCGGGCGGCCACGGCTCGCCACTGGCCGGGCGGCCACAGCACGCGGGTCACCCGACCGGTGACGTCACGCTCGGGAACGAGCCCGCCGCCGGGTGAGCCCAGCCTCGACCGTGAGTCGGCCGAACGGCTGCGGTGGTCACCCAGCACCCACAGTCTGCCTGGCGGCACCACCACGTCGAAGCTCACCTCGCTGGGTGTGTCGCCGGGGTGCAGGTAGGGCTCCTCCACGGGGCGGCCGTCGACGGTGACCCGCCCCTGGTCGTCGCAGCAGCGCACGTGGTCGCCGCCCACGCCCACCACCCGCTTGACCACGTGGTGGCCGGGCGAGGCGCCGAGCGCGCGGCCGAGCACCTGGATCGCGAGCGGTCGGTCGTCCACGGTGCCGAAGGTGCGGGTGCCGTCGAAGACGATCACGTCCCCGCGGTCCACCGCACCTGCTCGCTTGTCCACGAGGATCCGCTCGCCGGGGCGCAGCAGCGGCTCCATCGAGTCGCTCGGCACGACGAACCAGTCGACGACCCAGGTCCGGGCGGCGACGAGCGCCACCCAGGCGAGCAGCACGGCGACGAGGAGGCGCCGGGCCCGACGAGAGATGCCGACCGCGACCGAGGTGTCGGTCATGGTCGGCATCGTCGTCCGGGGGTGCACCCGCGGCAGCCTAGTGGCCGCGGCTGTGCGCTCTCGCCCGGCCTGCGGCGACAAGGGTCAGCGCTTGCCCGTGGTGTCGCGCTTCTCCTTGATCTTGGCGGCCTTGCCGCGCAGGTCGCGCAGGTAGTACAGCTTGGCGCGACGCACGTCGCCGCGGGTCATGACCTCGATCCGGTCGATGACCGGGGTGTGCAGCGGGAAGGTGCGCTCCACGCCGACGCCGAAGGAGATCTTGCGGACGGTGAAGGTCTCGCCGATGCCGCCGCCGGAGCGACGGATCACGACGCCCTGGAAGACCTGGACACGGGAGCGGGTGCCCTCGATGACCTTGACGTGGACCTTGAGGGTGTCTCCGGCGCGGAACGCGGGGACGTCGTCGCGCAGGCTCGCGGCGTCGAACTCAGCCAGCTTCTTCATGCGATGTCGCTTTCTCGTGGGGCCGCCACAGGTCGTCCCACCGTCGGCTGCGCCCTGGGTCGGGTGCAGGCAGGTGTCGTATGACGTCCCCGGCTGCCGCGTCCCTGTCATCAGACAGGTCCTCCCCCTGTGGCAGGGGCATGGTTGATCGCCGCGAGACGCAAGGCACGATTCTGCCAGACCAGGGTCCCTGACCCCAACTCGGGCGGTCGACGGCGTCCCGAGGCGTCCCCGAGGCGGCGCCGGCCCGGTGCGCGCGAGCGCGGGTGGAGCGCGGCGGACCCAGGAGCACGATGCGGTCAGGAGCGCCGCAGGCGCTTCTCGAGCTCCACGGTGCCTGGGACCCCCTGCCGGGCCTCGCGCACCGGGCGGTACCCCGCCTTGCGGTAGAGGCGCTGGTTGCGCTCGCTGCGCGCCCCCGTGAGCAGCCACGCCCGGGTGGCCTCGGGCGGCGCCTGGCGCTCGACGTGGGCGAGCAGCTGCCGGCCCATCCCCTGCCCCACGAGGTCCGGGGCGACCATGAGCCGACCGACCTCCCAGGTGTTGCCGTCGACGAGCCTGCCGCGCACCGACGCCACCAGCCGGCCGTCACCGCGATTCGCGCCGCGAGCGCCGTCGCGGACCACCCAGGTGCGCCACCCGTCGATCCCGCTCCGGGCCTGCGCCAGCGTCTCCACGAGCGGGGGGATGTCGGGCGCCTCGTTGACCCGGCCCTCGTCCACCCAGCAGGCCCGGGTGAGGGTCCACAGCTCGGGGACGTCGGCGGGCGTCGCCAGGCGGATCGCCAGCTCCTCGCCGCCCGCGAGGGTGGCCGACGCGGGCAGCAGGTCGGGGCGCCGCGCGGCGGTCCGCTCGAGGCGCTGCCGCTGCCGCCAGGTCGCGATCGCGCCGTGGTCGCCCGAGAGGAGCACCGGCGGCACCTCGCGGCCGCGCCAGGACGCCGGCTTGGTGTAGACGGGGTACTCGAGCAGGCCGTCCTCGTGGGACTCCTCGACGAGCGACGCGGCGTTGCCCACGACCCCGGGCAGCAGCCGGGCCACCGCCTCGGTGATGGTGAGGACGGCGACCTCGCCACCGTTGAGCACGTAGTCGCCGAGGGACACGACGCGGACCCGGCCGTCGAGCGCCTCCTGCGCGTGCTCGTAGACGCGCTCGTCGATCCCCTCGTAGCGTCCGCAGGCGAAGGCCAGCCACGGCTCGCCCGCCAGCTCGTGGGCCATCGCCTGGTCGAAGCGCCGACCGCCGGGACCCGGCACCACGAGCAGGGGGCGGGCGCCGGCATACGACTCGTCACCGACCGAGCGCAGGTGGTCGATCGCCTGGGCCCACGGCTCGGGCTTCATCACCATGCCGGCGCCCCCGCCGTAGGGGGTGTCGTCGACGGTGCGGTGCCGATCGGTCGTCCACGAGCGCAGGTCGTGGACGTGCAGGTCCAGCAACCCCTCGCGGCGGGCCTTGCCGATGAGGGAGAGGTCCAGCGGCGAGAGGTACTCGGGAAAGATCGAGACGACGTCGATGCGCACGGTCACTCCCCGTCGAGGTCGAACAGCCCGTCGGGCGCGTCGACGACGACCCGGCCCGCCGCCACGTCCACCGTGGGCACCAGCGCCTCGACGAAGGGGACGAGCCCGGTCGGGCCGTCCGTGAGCCGCACCTCGAGCAGGTCCTGGACAGGGCGGGTGTGCAGGGCCACGACCTCGCCGACGACCTCCCCGGCGGGGTCCTCGGCCCGGAGCCCGACCAGGTCGGACTCGTACCAGCCCTCGTCGTCGCGCTCGGAGGTCCCGGCGGCCCCGCCGGTGCCATCGGTCCCGTCGGCCACGTCGAGGGTCAGGAGGGTGTTGCGCAGGGACTCCGCACCCGTGCGGTCCGGGATCTCCTCGAAGGCCAGCAGCCAGGTCCCGTTGTGGACGCGTGCGGTCCGCACGGTCAGCTCGCGGGGCACGCCGGACCCGCGGCGCGCCTCGGTGGTCAGACGCGTACCAGGGGCGAGCCGCGCCTGCGGCTCGTCGGTGCGCAGCTCCACCGTGACCTCACCGCGCAGCGCGTGCGCCTTGCCGATCCTGGCGACGACGACGTCCATGCTGAATCTCCTCGTTTGGTCGTGCGGGTCTGCCCCGAGAGACGACGAGAGGCGTGCGACGGGATGGTCCCGTGCACGCCTCTCGTGGTTCGAGCGTGATGCCGTGGGGCGCTCAGCGCACCCGGTCCGTGTCGACGATGTCGACGCGCACCTGCTTGCCACCGGCCAGGGCACCCATGACGGTGCGCAGGGCGCTGGCCGTGCGGCCCGAGCGGCCGATGACGCGACCGAGGTCGTCCGGGTGGACACGGACCTCGAGCACCTCACCGCGGCGGAGCTCCTTGTGGCGCACCACCACGTCCTCGTCGTGGTCCACGATCCCCTTGACGAGGTGCTCGAGCGCCTCCTCGAGCACGATCAGGCCTCGGCCTTCTCGTCGGACTCCGGAGCGGCGGCCTCGACGGACTCGGTCGCGGGGACCTCCTCGGCCTCGGCGGAGCCGGCGGACTCGGCAGCCTCGGCCGGGTCGGTCGTGGCGGGGGCCTCGGGGGCGGGCTCGGCCGGAGCCTCGTCCTTGGGGGCGGACTTCTTCTTCGGCGTCTCCTTGGGCTCGAGCTCGGCCTTCTGGAGGGCCTCGTTGTAGAGGTCCTGCTTGGAGCGCTTGGGCTCCTTGACCTGCAGGGTGCCCTCGGCGCCCGGGAGGCCCTTGTGCTTCTGCCAGTCACCAGTGATCTTGAGCAGAGCCATGACCTGCTCGGTCGGCTGAGCGCCGACGCCCAGCCAGTACTGCGCGCGCTCGGAGGTGATCTCGATGCGCGACGGCTGCTCCGTCGGGTGGTAGATGCCGATCTCCTCGATCGCACGACCATCGCGCTTGGTGCGCGAGTCCATCACGACGACGCGGTAGTACGGTGCACGGATCTTGCCCATGCGCTTCAGACGAATCTTGACGGCCACGAGTGTGGTGTCTCCTTGGATGTGGTGTGGGTGAGCCCGCGTCACGACACCGTGGGGACAGGCGCGGGCGGACTCGATGGACGCGTCGAGACCGGTGAGAGGGTCCGCTCACGGCGCATACGAGAGTCCATGATGCCAGATGGGCGGGGGTGCTGACGACATCCGGCGTGTCCGGACCGTGCCGGTGCGGACCCAGCAGCCTCAGTCCTCGGCGAGGAGCCGGTCGAGGTCGAAGGTCCGCGGGATCTCGTCGATGCGGGCGTACTCGTCGAACAGGTGGCCCTGGGCCAGGTCGCAGCCGAGGTCGCGCAGCACCCGCGCCGCCTCCGCGGTCTCGATGCCCTCCGCGAGGACCGTCAGACCGAGGGTCTGGGCCATCGAGATGACCGCGTCCACGAGCGTGCGGTCGGAGGCGCTGCGGGCCGCACGCACGACCAAGGAACGGTCGATCTTGAGGAGCTGCACCGGCATCCAGGACAGGTGGACCATCGAGCTGTGCCCGGTGCTGAAGTCGTCGATGGCGAGGCGCACCCCGGCCTCGGACAGTTCGCGCAGCACCTGCGCCTCCTGGGAGGCGACGTCGACGAAGGACCGCTCGGTGACCTCGACCACCAGCCGCTCCAGGCCGAGGCCCGCCGCCTCCGTGCGTCGACGCAGGTCCTCCAGCAGCCCGGGACGCCGCAGCTCTCGGGGCCCGAGGTTGATGGCGACGAAGCTCGGGGTCCCGGACGCGGCCAGGTCACGGATCGACTCGGCGAGCACGACGCGACCCAGCGCGTCGATGAGCCCGGACTCCTCGGCGATCTCGATGAACTCGGCGGCGCGGACGAGTCGTCCGTTCTCCTCCATGCGGCACAGCGCCTCCACCCCGACGACCTCGCCGGTGCGCAGGTCGACGATCGGGTCGTATGCCGCAAGGATGCGCCCCTCCTCGATCGCCCGGCGCACGCGGTGCTCCACCTCGAAGCGGCGCACCGCCTGCTCCCGGTCGGCATGGCCGAAGACGTAGATGCCGCCCCCGCCCTGCGACTTGGAGCGGTTGAGGGCCACGTCCGCGTCGCGGAGGAGGTCGAGGTCGGTGTCCCCGACGGGTCGCTCCACCCCCGGGGCGGCCTGGGCCACGCCGATGCTCACCTGCGGTCGCACCGGGCCGAGGCTCGGCAGGTCGACGGGGGTGCAGAGCTCGTCGACGAGCTGCTGGGCGGTGGCGACCCCGTCGAGGGGCCCCTCCGTGTCGATGAGCACGCAGAACTCGTCCGCCCCCAGACGGGCGACGCACGTGCGTCCGGCCAGACCGAGGACGGCCGTCTCGAGCCGGCGCCCGACGACCGAGAGCAGGGCGTCGCCCACCTCGTGGCCGTGGGCGTCGTTGACCACCTTGAACCGGTCCAGGTCGAGGTAGAGCACGGTCCGCCAGGTCCTGGGACCGGCCGGCTCGCGCAGCCTGCTCAGCACCGCGTCCCGGCTGTAGAGCCCGGTCAGCTCGTCGTGCGCCGCCCGCCAGGTGAGCTCGGCCGTGCGCTGCCGCACGAGCAGCGTGAGCTGCTGCTCGCGCCGGCGGGACTCCTTGAGGTCGGCCTGCAGGAGGTCCATGCGCAGCCGCTCGGCGAGGTCGCGCACCCGTGACGAGGATCCGGCCCGCGCGTCGCCACGCGCCGCCTCGCGCTGCTCCTTCAGCAGAGCCAGGGCGCCGGCCTCGTCGCCCGTGCGCTCGGCGGCCTCGGTCAGCACGTCATAGACCGCGTCGCGCTGCGACCGGGGAAGGGTGCTGGCGTGGTGGTAGGGCGCGAGGGCCCGGACCGCCGACTCGGCGTCCCCCGAGCGCAGGTGGGCCGTGGCGAGCGCGAGCAGCGTCGCGAAGCTCGGCGCTCCGGTCGTCCGTGTCTCGTCGTCGGCGAGCCGTCGCAGGGCGTCGGGCGCGTCGGGGTCGCCGAGCCTGGCGCGGACGGCGGCGACGCGGCGGACGTGGTCCGCGGGGTTCAGCCCCGCATGGACGACGAGCTCGGCCCCCCGCTCGCTCTCAGCCAGGGCGCCGTCGAGGTCGCCGGCGTCGAGCAGCAGCTCGGCCCGGATGCCGTGCAGGCGGGCCATGGCGGCGTCGGACTGCGGGACGGCCGTGCTGGCGAGGGCCCGGTCGACATACGTGAGGCCCAGGTCGGTGTCCCCGAGCGCCTGCATGACCTGAGCGAGCCGTGCGAGGACGAGGGGCTGCAGCCCGAGCGCACCATCCGCGTCCGCCTCCAGCGACGCTCGGAAGTGGGTGACAGCCAGCGCGAGGTCGCCGGCCGCAGCGGCCACCTGCCCCTCGAGGGCCAGCAGCCCGGCGCGGACGCGTAGGCCGAGGTCGTCCTCGGGCAGCGGCAGCGTCGCCGAGCGTCGAGCCGAGGCAGCGCACGCGGCCGCACCGTCGAGGTCGCCGAGCGCGAGTAGCGCCTCGCCGCGGGTCAGCTCGCCCTGGATCTCCACGACGAGGCTCCACGGGCCCGGCGGCAGGTCGGTGATCACCTGCAGCGCACCGCCGGCCACCTGCAGCGCGGCCCCCGGGTCGTTCTCGCCGAGGTAGCCCAGCTCGCTGGCCAGGTCCGCCGCGCACTGCACGGTGGTGTCGAGGGTGATGTCAGGGTCGGTCTCGGCGAGGCGCGCCAGGCGCTGGGAGGCACGGGCGGCGCGCTTGATGCGCAGGGCGGCCTCGCTGGCGGCCAGGCCCACGCGCAGCAGCGCCGTGTCGTCGCGGACACGGCCGACGCTGGGTCCTCGAAGGCTCACGCCCCTTATCTTGCCCAAAACATCTACGCAGAGTCACGACAACACTACAAATTGCTACTGGAAGTTGAGATCCGCGGGACAGCGCGGGGCGCCGCCCGACCGTCCGGTCGCGCGGCGCCCCGCTGATGCCAGTCAAAAGCCCCCAGCCCGGATGACGGCGGTCCGCCGCCATACGGGCTCTGAGTCACGTGATCTGGGTCACTTGACCAGAGCCGACAGGGTCGGGTCGTTGGCGTAGGCCTCCTTGGCGTTGGCCTTGGTCACGATGACCGGCTCGAGCAGGTTGGCCGGCACGACCTTGACGCCGTTGTTGTAGGACTTCTCGTCGTTGACCGTGACCTTCTCGCCCTTCTGGAGCTGCTTGGTCATGTCGATCGCCGCGGCGACCAGCTTGCGGGTGTCCTTGTTGATGGTGGAGTACTGCTCCCCCGCCATGATCGACTTGACCGACTCCACCTCGGAGTCCTGACCGGTCACGACCGGGGTCGGCTTGCCGGCCTGCTTGACCGAGGTCATCGCGGCGCGGGCCAGGGTGTCGTTGGGCGACAGGACGCCGTCGAGCGGGACGGAGGCGTAGTGGGCGGCGAGCACGTTGTCCATGCGCTTCTGGACGTTCTCCGCCTTCCAGTCCTGGGTCACGACCTGCTGGAAGGAGGTCTGCCCGGAGACGACCTTGAGGGTCCCGTCCTTGATCTTGGGCTGCAGGACGCTCATCGCGCCGTCGAAGAACACCTTGGAGTTGGCGTCGTCGGGCGAGCCGGCGATGAGCTCGACGTTGTAGGGGCCGTTGGGCTTCTTGGCCTTGAGGCCCTCGAGAAGCGCGTTGCCCTGCAGCACACCCACCTTGAAGTTGTCGAAGGCGACGTAGTAGTCCACGGCCTGGGTGTTGGTGAGCAGGCGGTCGTAGGCGATGACGGTGACGCCCTGCTGCTTGGCGGCCTGCAGCTGGGTGCCGAGCTGGGAGCCGTCCAGCGCACCGACGATCAGGACCTTGGCACCCTTGGTGACCATCGTCTGGATCTGGTTCTGCTGCTCCGCGACGCCGTTGTTGGCGAACTGCACGTCGACCTTGAAGCCGGCGTCCGTCATGTCCTTCTTGAAGATGTTCTCCGCGAGAACCCAGTTCTCCGAGGTCTTCTTGGGCAGCGCCACCCCGATCAGGGCGCCCTGGTCGAAGCCCTTGGCCGCGGCGGACCCGCCGCTGCTCTGGGTCGAGGTGGAGGTCTGCTCGGCGCGCCCGCAGGCGGACAGGGTGAGGGCGACCGCGGAGACGGCCACGACGGTGGTGGTGAGCTTGCGCATGTGACTTCCTTGTCGTTCGTACTGGTGTGGTGAGGGTGGGGCTCAGGCCTTGGGCCGGGCCGTGGCGCCGGTTTGCGCGGTGCTCGTCGGCGTGCGCGACCCGGCGTTCTTGGTGAGGTGGCCGATGATCGACGGCCGCCCCTGCATCTTGTTGAAGACGTCGAAGGCCACGGCCGCGAGCAGCACGAGGCCCTTGATGATCTGGGTGACGTCGGCGCTCACGCCGAGCAGCGAGAGCCCGTTGTTGAGCACGGCCATGACCAGGCCGCCGATGATCGAGCCGACGACGGTGCCCACGCCGCCGGAGACGGCCGCCCCGCCGATGAAGACGGCGGCGATGGCGTCGAGCTCCCAGCCGACGCCGTCGCTCGGCCCGGACGCGGTGGAGCGGGCGACGAACATCATGCCCGCGAGGGCCGCGAGGACGGACATGTTCATCATGACCAGGAAGTTGACCTTCTTGGCCTTGACGCCCGACAGCTCGGCGGCGTGCTTGTTGCCACCCACGGCATACACGTGGCGACCGACCACGGTGCGGCTGGAGATGAAGCCGTAGAGCATGACGAGGAACGCCAGGATCAGGCCCGAGACGGGGAAGGAGGTCCCGGGGCGACCGGACGCCATCAGCAGGGTCACCGCGATGATCGCCCCGCAGATGAGCAGCAGGCGGATGCCGAGGGCGACGCCGTCCTCGAGCGGGAGGCCGATCTTGCGCTGGTTGGCGCGGTTGCGCAGCGCTCCCCCGACGATCGCGAGGCAGGCCAGCACGCCGAGCAGCACGGTGAGGTTGTTGTAGCCGGTGTTGGGCCCGACCTCGGGCAGGTAGCCGGACCCGATGGTCTGGAAGCCCTCGGGCACCGGCACGGTGAGCGACTTGCCGACCCACTGGTTGACCCCGCGGAAGATGAGCATCCCCGCGAGCGTCGTGATGAAGGCCGGGATGCCGACGTAGGCGACCCAGAATCCCTGCCAGGCCCCGATCAGCGCGCCGAGCGCGAGGCCCAGCAGGATGGCCAGGGGCCAGGCGAGGTTCCAGTCCCGCATCGCCATCGCGACCATGATGCCCACGGCCGCGGCCACCGACCCGACCGACAGGTCGATGTGCCCGGCGATGATGACGAGGACCATCCCGATGGCCAGCACGAGGACGTAGGCGTTGCCCTGGAGGATGTTGATGACATTGGTGGGGTCGAGGGTCAGGCCGTTGGTCAGGACCTGGAAGAGCGCGATCAACGCCACGAGGGCGATGATCATGCCGAACTGGCGGATGTCACCGCCGAAGACCTGCTTGAGCTTGTTCATCGGGCGTCTTTCGGTCAGGCGGAGGGCGCGTGGGTGGAGGACGTGAGGGTCATGAGGCGCATGAGGTTCTCCTGCGTGGCCTCGGACTTGTCGAGGCAGCCGGTGATGGCCCCCTCGCAGATCGTGTAGATGCGGTCGGACAGGCCGAGGAGCTCCGGCAGCTCGGAGGAGACGACGATGACGCCCTTCCCCTGCAGCGCGAGCTGCTGGATGATCCCGTAGATCTCGAACTTGGCCCCCACGTCGATGCCGCGGGTGGGCTCGTCCAGGATGAGGACCTCGGGGTCGGTGAACAACCACTTCGCCAGCACGACCTTCTGCTGGTTGCCGCCGGACAGCTTGCCGACACCCTCGTTGACGGAGGGGGCCTTGGTGCGCAGCGAGGTGCGGTAGCGCTCGGCGAAGTCGAACTCCTTGTGCCGGTCGACCACACCGCCCGGCGAGATCTTGCCGAGCTTGGCGGAGACCGTGGTCGTCTTGATGTCGTCGAGGAGGTTCAGCCCCAGCACCTTGCGGTCCTCGGTGACGTAGCCGAGGCCCTCCTTGATCGCGGTGGAGACGCTGGTCAGCTTGAGCCGGCGGCCCCGCAGGAAGGCCTCGCCGCCGAGGAGCTGGCCGTAGGAGTGGCCGAACAACGAGCGCATGAGCTCGGTCCGGCCGGCACCCATCAGTCCCGCGAAGCCCACGATCTCGCCCGCCCGCACCGTGAAGGACGAGCCCTTGCACACCAGCCGGCCGGGGATCTGCGGGTGCTCGACCGTCCAGTCGCGCACCTCGAGCAGGGTCTCGCCGATCTGCGGCGTGTAGTCGGGGAAGCGGGAGTCCAGGGGGCGACCGACCATGCCGCGGATGATGCGGTCCTCGTCCACGCCGCCGCGGTGGACGTCGAGGGTCTCGATGGACCGCCCGTCACGGATGATGGTGATGGAGTCCGCGATGGCGGCGATCTCGCCCAGCTTGTGGCTGATCATGATGCAGGTGATGCCCCGGTCGCGCAGACCGCGCAGCAGGTCGAGCAGGTGGGCCGAGTCCTCCTCGTTGAGGGCCGCGGTGGGCTCGTCGAGGATGAGCAGCCGGACGTTCTTGTTGAGCGCCTTGGCGATCTCGACGAGCTGCTGCTTGCCGACACCGATGTTCTTGACCGGTGTCTCCGGGTCGTCGCGCAGGCCCACCGTCGACAGCAGCTCGCGGGCCCGCCTGTTGGTCTCCACCCAGCTGATGATGCCGCCCCTGGCCGCCTCGTTGCCGAGGAAGATGTTCTCCGCGATCGACAGCTCGGGGATGAGGGCGAGCTCTTGGTGGATGATCACGATGCCGGCGCTCTCGCTGGCCCGGATGTCCTTGAACTCCACCTCACGACCGTCGTAGAGGATGCGGCCGGCATACGTGCCGTGGGGATAGATCCCCGACAGCACCTTCATCAGGGTGGACTTTCCCGCGCCGTTCTCGCCGCAGATCGCGTGCACCTCGCCGGTGCTGACGGCGAGGTTGACGTGGTCCAGCGCCTTGACGCCGGGGAATTCCTTGGTGATGTCGACCATCTCGAGGATGACGGGCGCACCGGGTCGTGCCATCAGAGGGTCCCTTCTTCGCGACCTGACGACAACCGCGTCGTCACTCGTTCACAAAGTGAACTCGCTGGCGTGCCCGGCGTCAACCGCAGCGGCCCCTGCGTTGCGGGTTCGTGACGAAGGCCTCACTCAGTCGGCCGAGTGCGCGAGCGCCGCGGCGCCGAGGGCCTCGGTCCGGTCGCCCAGGGTCGTCAGGGTCAGCACCGTGGCCTCGGCGACGGCCGGGGTGGTGGCTCGCGAGAGCCCGTGCCGGATCGAGGGGAGCAGGGCCTCCCCCACGGCCGTCAACGGCCCCCCGACGGCGATCACGGCCGGGTTGATCACGTTGCACAGCCCCCCGCACACCTGCCCGAGGGCGGCACCGGCGTCCTCGAGGACGCGCAAGGCGGCCGGGTCCCCCGCCTGGACGAGGGAGATGAGCTCGGACGTGCGGGGCAGACGACCCGCCGACACCCCCAGCGCCGCCAGCATCGAGGGCACCGACGCGACGGTCTCCAGGCACCCGCGGTTGCCGCAGCGGCAGACCTGGCCGTACGCCGCGACCGGCAGGTGCCCGATCTCGCCGGTCATGCCGAGGTGGCCACGATGCACCCGGCCGCCGAGGACCAGCCCCGAGCCCACGCCTGAGGCCACCTTGACGTAGACGAGGTCCTGCACTCCCTTGTAGGCGCCCCAGCGCGCCTCGGCGAGCGCGCCGAGCGTCGCGTCGTTGTCGACGTGGACGGGCATGCCGAGCCGCTCGGCGAAGGTCTCGGCAATCGGCAGGCCGACCCACTCGGGGAGGATCGCCCCGTGGCCCACCAGTCCGGTCCGGACGTCGACCGGACCGGGTATGCCGAGGCCCGCCCCGACGAGGCGGTGCCCCGCGTGATCCGCCGCCACCCGCACCTCGGAGACCAGGTCCGCCACCACCTGCAGGCACTCGGAGGCCCGGTGGCCCGCCGGGAGCTCGTGCGCGGACTCGCCGACGACCTCCCCGGACTCCGTCGCCACGACGACGCGCACGTGGCGACGGCCGACGTCGATCCCGAGGGCCACCTGTCGCCCCGCCTGGGGCACCAGCGTCACCTGGGTGGCCCGGCGTCCGGACGCGGTGGTCGTGCCCGTCGCGACCCGGCCGTCGTCCACCAGGGAGCGCACCAGGTTGGACACGGTCGCCGGGGAGAGACCCGTGGCCCGCGCCAGGTCCGCCTGCGTGGACGCGCCGCTCGAGCGCAGGTGCCGCAGGACTCGCTCGGTGTTGGCCCGCCGCAGGGCGCTGGGCGACCCGGATCCCCGTGGGGCGGTGCGGGATCGGGTGCGTCGGTCCTGGGGCATGGCTACACCATGAACCCGGTGACCATTGCCGTCAAGAAGTGAACGCAACCTGTGACGAAGGTTATGACCTCAGCCGCGGACGACACCGCGCAGGACGACGGCCGTCGGGAACGCCAGCACGTCGAGGTCCTCACGGGGATCGGTGGCGTAGACGCAGAGGTCCGCCTGAGCCCCCTCCTCGATCCCGGGCCGCCCCAGCCAGTGGCGCGCGCCCCAGCTGACGGCGTCGAGCACCGCACGTGGCGGCAGCCCGGCCGCCCGCAGCTCGCGGGCCTCGGACCCCACCAGACCGTGCGGCAGCGACCCACCGGCGTCGGTGCCGCAGTAGATCGGGACGCCGGCCTCGAAGGCCGTGCGCACGGTCTCGTGGCGTCGGCGGTGCAGGTCGAGCATGTGGCGGTGGTAGTCCGGGAACTTGGCCCGGGCCGGCTCGGCGATCTGGGGGAAGGTCGCGATGTTGACCAGCGTCGGGACGATGGCGATGCCCTGCCGGGCGAAGGTGTCGACCACCTCGCCGCGCAGCCCGGTCGCGTGCTCGATGCAGTCGATCCCGGCGGCCGCCAGCTGCGGCAGCACCTCCTCGCCGAAGCAGTGGGCGGTGACCCGGGCCCCCTCCTCGTGCGCGACGGTGATCGCCTCGCGCGCCACGTCCTGCGGCCAGCACGGCGCCAGGTCGCCCGTCGCGCGATCGATCCAGTCACCGACCAGCTTGACCCAGCCGTCCCCGCGCCGTGCCTGCGCACGGACCGTCTCGACGAGCTGGTCCGGCTCGATCTCGTCCGCGTAGTCGCGGATGTATCGCCGGGTCCGGGCGATGTGACGCCCCGCGCGGATCACGACCGGCAGGTCCTCGCGGTCGTCGATCCAGCGGGTGTCGGACGGCGAGCCCGCGTCCCGGATCAGCAGCGTCCCCGCTGCCCGGTCGCCCCTGATCTGGGCCTCGGCGGTCTCCGCGTCCACGGGCCCGTGCGCATCCAGCCCCACGTGGCAGTGGGCGTCGACCAGGCCGGGGAGCACCCAGCCGCGGATCGTCTCGCAGTCCCCGGACGGCTCGGTGAAGGTCACCCGGCCGTCCACCACCCACAGCTCGTCACGGACGTCGTCGGGGCCGACCAGGACCGGGCCGGCGAGGTGCAGCGGTGCAGCGCTCATGGTCGTGACCCTATCGGCGCGAACGTGTCGTCGCACCGCCAGGGAAGCACCTCGACCTAGGCCTGAATGCAGCAGTCACCACTACTGCTGGTCGCCGCGCGGTCGCCGGCCAGATCACGCACCGCACCAGGTCCATGACCGTCCGAAGTAGTTGCAACCCGTGAAGGTACAGCCGTATGCGATGACCCAACCGGCCAGTAGGTCGGGCCGGAACCTGGTGGAGCCCCACCACCCAGGTGGGATCCCGCCCCTCCTGAGGAAGCGGTCACCATGTCCCCCACGCTCGCCCCCACGAGCCCCGAGGCCACCGCCCCTGCCGGCGCGCAGCGCGCCCAGGCATCGGTCGGCGAGCGCCGCCTCGGTCGCGTCCACGTCCTCGTCCCGGCCCACAACGAGGAGGCCGGGATCGCCAACACGCTCCTGGCCCTGCGCGACCAGACCTACCAGCCGCACACGGTGACGGTCATCGCTGACAACTGCACGGACGCGACCGTCGACATCGCCCGCGGCATGGGGGTCACGGTCGTCGAGACCGTCGGCAACACGGACAAGAAGGCCGGCGCCCTCAACCAGGTGCTCGACACGCTGCTGCCGACCCTGGGGGCGGACGACCTCGTGTTCGTGCAGGACGCCGACTCGGCCCTCGACGCCCACTTCCTCGAGAACGCCGCCGGCTACCTCACGAGGCACGACCACCTCGGCGCCGTCGGCGGGACCTTCCGGGCGCAGCCGGCCGTGCAGCGCGAGCGCACCCGCCGCGCCGAGGCTCCGGCGGAGCGGTGGAGCCGCCTGACGTGGAACGCCAACTCCCGCTTCCTCCAGCACCTCCAGGACAACGAGTACGCCCGCTACGCCCGCGACGTCCGGCGCCTCGACGGCAAGTGCCTCGTGGTCACGGGCACGGCCGCGATGTTCCGGGCCACCATGCTGCAGGACCTCAGCCTGGCCCGCCTGGACGGGCGGCTCCCCGGGGGTGACGGCCGCGGCGGCATCTACGACCCGCGCGTCCTCACGGAGGACAACGAGCTGTCCTTCGCGATCATGCACCTGGGCTACGAGCTGCTCGCACCCCCCAGCTGCACGCTCACCACCGAGGCGATGTCGACCTGGCGCGAGCTGTGGCAGCAGCGCCTGCGGTGGAAGCGCGGTGCCGTCGAGAACTGCGTGCAGTACGGCATCACCCGGGTGACCCGTCCCTACTGGGGCCGCCAGCTGCTCACGATGCTGGGCGTCGTCATCACCGCGTTGTACCTCGCGGACGTCGCCCTGACGATCACGCTCGGGCACTTCATGCTCCAGCCGATCTGGCTGGGCATCACCGCGATCTTCTGCGTCGAGCGCTTCGTCACGGTGCGCGACAAGGGAATTCGCCAGCAGCTGCTCTCCGCCACGATGTACGAGCTGCCCTTCGACTTCTTCCTCCAGGCGACCCACGCCAAAGCCTATGCAGATGCCATCGCACGAACCGAAAGGACATGGTGACCCATGTACAACAACCCAGCCACCCCCGTCTTCGCCGCCGGAGTCGGCGGAGGCCTGACCTACGCAGGCTTCGAGAGCCTCTACCTCGCCATGGGCGCGTTCGCCCTCGTGGCGGCGGTCTCGGCCGTGAAGCGGATGGCCCCGGTCTACCGCGGCAAGGCTGCCCGGGCCCGGGCAGCGATGCTGAACGAGTCCGCCTGACCTAGGGGACCCGATCACACGCGACATACAGTGCGTAGTGGGCGGTGACTGTGCGTAATATTGGCGCATGGTCACCGCCCGTCGCCGTCGCTCCCTGCTCGCCGTTGCCGCCCTCGCAACGGCGTCCCTCGTGACCGCGCCCGCCGCCCTGCCTGGTGCGGGCGACCCCACCGCCGCCGCGGCCCAGCCGACGGCCCTCACCTCCACCATCCCCCTGGCCCTCGGCGCCTACAGCCAGGGCATGGACCGCGATCCCCGCGTGCTCGACCGCACGGCCTCGGCCGTCGGGCGTCCGATGGCGATCGCCTCGGTCTTCCGCGGGCGCGGTGACGACCCCTACTGGCCCTACCCGAGCGACCGGGCCATGGGTGCCACGCGCACCCTGCTCGTCGCCTGGTCGCTGGAGGACTACGGCAACTACGCCTACTGGTCGAGCGGCCGCGGCGACGCGGTGCTCCGCGCCAAGGCGCGCACGCTGCGTGCCTACGGTCGTCCCGTGGTCCTGCGTCCCTGGGCCGAGATGAACGCCGACTGGGTCGCGCACCAGCCGACCGCCGGCGCGGCCAAGAGCCGCGGCGGCAGCCCGGCGCAGTTCAAGGCCGCGTGGCGCCGGGCCGTCACGATCTTCCGGCAGGAGCGCGCCACCAACGTCCGCTGGGCCTTCAACCCCACCACCGACACGTATGCCGGGACCACCGACGTCCGCACGATCTATCCCGGCAACGACGTCGTCGACATCCTCGGGCTCGACGGCTACAACTGGGGCACGACGCGGACCCGCAACCTGGGCTGGCGCAGCTTCGACAACGTCTACGCGACGCAGTACCAGCGCCTCGTCGCGCTCGCACCGCGCAAGCCCGTGTGGATCTGCGAGATCTCCTCGGCCGACCCGGCCTCGGCCGGGGTGTCGCGGGTGCCGGTCAGCGCTCCGAGCGGTCAGAGCAAGGCGACGTGGTGGCGCGACGCCTTCGCCCGGATGAGGACGGGCTACCGCAACGTCCAGGCCGTCGTGATCTTCGACGTGGACAAGGAGCGCAACTGGCGGGTCGCCAGCTCGTCGGGCTCCGCGTCGGGTCTGCGCTCGGCCGTCGCGACGCCGATCCTCAAACCGCGCCAGCCCTGACCCGCGGGGTCAGCGACCCAGGAACGAGTCGAACCCCTTGGGCAGCTGGGAGGCGTCCAGACCAGCGCCGTCGGCGCCGTCCGCGCCCCCGAAGGCCGACCCGAGCGAGTTGCCCTTGGCGGCCTTGGCCTTGTCCGCGGCGGCGCGCTCCTGCTCGGCGCGCTTGGCCGGGTTGCCCGACTTCCCCTTCTTGCGCTGGGGGGCCTGCTTGCCCTTCTTGCCGCCACCGGGCATGCCGGGCATGCCCGGCATGCCGCCCCCGCGACGCATCTGCCGCATCATCTTCTGCGCCTCGCCGAAGCGCTCGAGCAGGGCGTTGACCTCGGACACCTGCACGCCGGAGCCGCGGGCGATGCGGGCGCGCCGCGACCCGTTGATCTGCTTGGGGTGGGTGCGCTCGAACGGCGTCATCGACCGGACCATCGCCTCGACCCGGTCGAACTCCCGCTCGTCCAGGGAGTTGATGGCGTCCCGCATCTGGTTCATCCCCGGCATCATGCCGAGCATCGACTTCAGGTTGCCCATCTTCTTGATGGCGGCCATCTGCTGGAGGAAGTCGTCGAAGGTGAAGTCCTCCTCCGCCATGAACTTGCGGGCCATCTCGTCGGCCTCGCGGCGGTCGAACGCCCGCTCGGCCTGCTCGATCAGGGTGAGGACGTCACCCATGTCGAGGATGCGGCTCGCCATGCGGTCCGGGTGGAAGACCTCGAACTCCTTGACGCCCTCACCCGTCGAGGCGAACATGATCGGTCGCCCGGTGGTCTGGGCGACCGAGAGGGCCGCACCACCGCGGGCGTCGCCGTCGAGCTTGGTGAGCACGACACCGGTGAAGTCCACGCCGCGCTGGAAGGCGTCGGCGGTCTCCACCGCGGCCTGGCCGATCATGGCGTCGATGACGAAGAGGACCTCGTCGGGCTCGATCGCCGAGCGGATGTCGGAGGCCTGCTGCATGAGGGCCTCGTCGATCGCGAGGCGGCCGGCGGTGTCGACGATGACGACGTCGCGCTGCTGGCGGCGCGCCTCCTCGACGCCCTGGCGGGCGACGGCGATGGGGTCCCCGAAGCCCTGCGTGCCGGAGCGGCTCTCGATGGCGGCGTCGTAGCCCGAGACGTTGCCCCGCTCGGGGGCGTAGACCGGCACCCCGGCGCGCTCGCCGACGACCTGCAGCTGGGTCACGGCGTTGGGACGCTGGAGGTCGGCCGCGACCAGCATGGGGGTGTGTCCCTGGTCCTTGAGCCAGTAGGCCAGCTTGCCCGCGAGGGTCGTCTTGCCGGAGCCCTGCAGGCCGGCCAGCATGATCACGGTCGGCGGCTGCTTGGCGAAGGCGATGCGCCGCGTCTCACCGCCGAGGATCGTGACGAGCTCGTCGTTGACGATCTTGACGACCTGCTGGGCGGGGTTGAGCGCCTCGTGCACCTCGGCCCCGAGCGCCCGGTCCCGCACCGCGGCGGTGAAGTGCCGGACCACCGGCAGCGCCACGTCGGCGTCGAGCAGGGCGACGCGGATGTCCCGGATCGTCGAGTTGACGTCGGACTCCGTGATCCGGCCCTTGCTGCGCAGGTGGCGGAAGGTGTCTGTCAGGCGGTCGGAGAGGCTCGTGAACACCAGACAAGGCTAACGGGTGACGGGTCGGCTGCCGACCAGGCGCTGCGGGCCGATCCTCGGCCCCGGGCCGTATGCCGCCCGCCCGACGCCACTCACGAGGCACCGTCGCAGGCGTCGATGAGGGCGGAGACCGTCCGCCCCACGAGGCCCGGCGACAGCGGCTCGCCGGCGGCGTCGGTGAGGTAGAAGGTGTCGAGCGTCTGCCCGGCGTAGGTCGCGACGTGGGCGCTGCGCACCGACACCCCCTCCGCGGTCAGGGCCCGGCCCAGGTCGTGCAGCAGGCCGAAGGCGTCGCCGGCCCGGACCTCGAGCACCGTCGCGTCCGTGCCACCGGCAGGCACGACGAGCACCCGCGTCTGGCCCGGCGCGGCCGAGGCGGACCGGGAGCTGGCGGTGAGGGCGCGTCGGGGTGCGCGTCGGTCCAGCGCGGCGAGGGGTGCCCGGTCGCCGGCACCGAGCCGGGCCAGGCCGCGCCGCAGCGCGTCCAGGTCGACCGGGTCCTCGGCGGGCGACACGACATGCCAGTCGTCGACGGCCAGCCCGTCGACGGTGCGGATGCTGGCGCTGCGGACCTCGAGCCCGTGCACCGCCATGAGGCCCGCCATGTCGGCGAACAGGCCGGGGCGGTCCGGGCACACGACGCT
Organism: Arsenicicoccus sp. UBA7492; assembly: GCF_002479615.1. NCBI lineage: Bacteria > Bacillati > Actinomycetota > Actinomycetes > Micrococcales > Intrasporangiaceae > Arsenicicoccus > Arsenicicoccus sp. UBA7492. Next base: position 34,104 of record NZ_DLOE01000060.1, read on the forward strand.
GACCCGGTCGACCGAGCCGTCGCGCTCCACGCCCACCCAGGGGTGTCCGGCGGCGAGCTCACCCCGGGCCACCGCAGGGATCTCGACCTGCGTGGGCTCGGCCTCCGGGATCGGTCGGACGGACCCCTGCGCGTCCGCGAGGCGGGCCCGGGTGCCGGCGACGAGGCGCGCGAGCAGCGACGCACGCCAGCTCGACCAGGCCTGCTCCCCCGCGGCGCGGGCGTCGGCCTCGGTGAGCGCCCGCAGCAGCGCGAGGCGCTCCGGGTCGTCGGCGACGGCCTCGACGGCGGCGGTGACGGTGGCCGGGTCCTCCGGGTCGCGCCGGGTCGCCAGCTCGATGAGGGTGAGGTGCCGACGCACGAGGGCCACGACGGTCTCGACCTCCTCGGGCGGGTAGCCCCAGCGCTCGAGCACCGGACGCGCTCGCGTCGCACCCTCCTCGCTGTGGTCGCCCGCGCCGGCCACCTTGCCGAGGTCGTGCAGGAGCGCGGCCACGCCCAGCAGGTCGGGGCGGGCCACCTCGCGCGCGAGCCGGGACGCCTCGACGGCGGTCTCGACGCAGTGCCGGTCGACGGTGTGCCGGTGAATCCCGTTGCGCTGCGGGCGGCTTCGCACGTGTTCCCACTCCGGGAGCCAGCGGCTGACCAGCCCCGCCTGGTCGAGGTCCTCCCAGGTGTCGACGAGCCCGGGGCCGGCCGCCAGCAGGTCACCGAGCAGGTCTCGGGCGTCCTGCGGCCACGGCACCGGCAGGTCGGGGCACCGGCTCGCGAGGTTCGCCGCGGTGGCGGGGGCGAGCGGCATACCGGCTCTCGCGGAGGCGACCGCGGCCCGCAGCGGCAGGAGGGCGTCGCGGGCGGGGTCCACCCGCGGGCCGAGGACGACCTCGCCGTCGTGGGCGTGCAGGCCGTGGCCGAGGGGGGTGAGGACGGGGCGCCGGGTGCGCACCCGCAGGGTCCGGGCGCGTTGCGCCTGCCCGGCGCTGCGCAGGGCGGCGTCGAGGTCGTGGGCGACGGCCCGCGCGGCCGTCGCCACGCCGGCGAGCATCGTGTCGCTGTCGGGCTCCGAGGTCAGCGCGGCCACGGCGTCCTGGTCGGGCAGGTTGAGGCGCGTCCGCCCGCGACCGGTGACCACGTGCAGCGCGTCGCGCACGTCGAGGAGCCGGTCGTATGCCGCGAGCACCTCCCCGCGCGGCCGCTCCGCGAGCCAGGCCACCGCGAGGGCGCGCAGGATCGTCATGTCGCGCAGCCCTCCCCGGGCCTCCTTGAGGTCGGGGGCGAGGCTCTGCGGCAGGTCCCCGAAGCGCGCGTGCCTCGCCTGCGCCGACTCGACCAGCTCGGGCAGACGCTTGCGGGCGTTCGCGCGCCAGTCGTGGGCGAGGGCCGCCCGCACGGCGGTCACGACCTCCTCATCACCCGCGAGCAGGCGCAGGTCGAGCAGGCCGACCGCCGCGGTGAGGTCATCGGTGGCGGCCTTGCGGCACTGGGACAGCGACCGCACGGAGTGGTCGAGGCCGAGCCCGCTGTCCCAGAGGGGATACCAGAGGCGGTCGGCGAGGGCGGAGAGCTCGCCCTCGGGGACCCGGCCCTCGTGCAGGAGGACCAGGTCGAGGTCCGACAGGGGCCCGCCGTCGCCACGAGCCAGGCTGCCCGTGGCGGCGAGGGCGACGCCGGGCAGCAGACGTCCGGACGTCGCCTCGGCCCACAGCTCGCGCAGGGACGTGTCGGTCAGGGCCGTCACGGCCCCTCGACGGGCCTGGCCGGCCCCGCGAGCGGTGTGCTCGCGGGTGCCGGCCAGGCTGAGGCGTCGGTCGCGCAGGGTGGAGGGGGTGGCCGGGGTGGCGGCGGCGCGGGAGGCGGTGGCGGTCGCCATACCGACCCCTGTCCCTCCGGCCGTGCCGGCAGCGCCTGCTCCTGCGCCTGCCGCGCCAGCAGCGGCCCCACCGGTTGCTCCCTGTCCCGGACCGACGCTCGAGGTCACAGCGCGTCGACCCCGCGCTCGCCGGTGCGGACCCGCACGACCTCCTCGACGGGGATGGACCAGACCTTGCCGTCCCCGATGCGTCCCGTGGAGGCCTGGCGCACGACCAGGTCCATGACGTCCCGGGCGTCGCGGTCGTCGACGAGCAGCTCGAGGCGGAGCTTGGGGACGAAGTCCACGGTGTACTCCGCGCCGCGGTAGACCTCGCTGTGGCCGCGCTGGCGACCGTAGCCCGAGGCCTCGCTGACCGTCATGCCGGCCAGGCCGAAGGCCTCCAGTGCCTCCTTGACCGGGTCGAGCATGTGGGGCTTGATGATGGCGGTGATCAGCTTCATGAGTTCACGTCCTCCGTGGTGCGGGTGCCCTGGCCCCAGTGCGAGGTGGCGCCGATGGCGTCCCCGAGGGGTCCGGTCGCGCCGGGGCGGCGACCGATGGCGATGGGGGTCAGGTCGTAGCCCGTCTCGGCGTGCTGCGTCTGGTCGACGCCCTGCAGCTCGTCCTCGTCGCTGGCCCGGAAGCCCATCATGGCATCGATGGCCTTGGCGATCACCCAGGTGACCACGAAGGAGTAGACGAGCACCGCGACCGCGCCGAGCGCCTGGCGCCACAGCTGGTCGAGCCCGCCGCCGTAGAACAGGCCGTTGACGGTGTTGACCGGGGCGGCGTCGGTGGCGAGGAAGCCGACCGCGAGCGTGCCGACCAGGCCACCCACGAGGTGGACGCCGACGACGTCGAGCGAGTCGTCGTAGCCGAGGCGGAACTTCAGGCCCACCGCGAAGGCGCAGGCCACGCCGGCGAGGGCGCCGATGATGATGCCCCCGACCGGGCTGACGGTGGAGCAGGCCGGGGTGATGGCCACCAGGCCCGCGACGACGCCCGAGGCGGCACCGAGGGAGGTCGCGTGACCGTCACGCAGACGCTCGGTGAGCAGCCAGCCGCACATGCCCGCGGCGGTGGCACCGAGGGTGTTGATCCAGGCGATGCCGGCGAGGGGGCCGGCGCCAAGGGCCGAGCCCGCGTTGAAGCCGAACCAGCCGAACCACAGCAGACCCGCGCCGAGCATGACCAGCGTCAGGTTGTGCGGGCGCATCGGGTCCTTGCCGAAGCCGCGACGCTTGCCGAGCACGAGGGCCAGGGCCAGGGCCGCCGCGCCGGCGTTGATGTGGATCGCCGTGCCGCCGGCGAAGTCGATCGCCTTGACCGTGTTGGCGATCCACCCACCCTTGTCGGACACGACGCCGTCGAAGGAGAACACCCAGTGGGCGGCCGGGAAGTAGACGAGCAGCGCCCAGATCGCCGCGAAGACGCACCACGCCGAGAACTTCGCGCGGTCCGCGATGGCTCCGGAGATCAGCGCGACCGCGATGATCGCGAACGCCGCCTGGAAGCCGGCGAAGACGGTCGAGGGCACGGTGCCGACGACCGAGTCGGGGTTGAGCATCGTGTTGAGCCCGGCGAAGTCCAGGGGGTTGCCGATCAGCCCGCCCAGGGAGTTGCCGAAGGCCATCGAGTAGCCGACGAGCACCCAGAGCACGCCGACGATCCCCATCGCCGCAAAGCTCATCATCATCATGTTGAGCACGCTCTTGGAGCGCACCATTCCGCCGTAGAAGAGGGCAAGACCGGGGGTCATGAGCAGCACCAGCGCGGCACTGACGAGGACCCAGGCGGTATCGCCGGTGTTGATCGCGTCCATGGGCTCAACCCTGTCGGGGCCGCGTTTCACGACCCGACGCGATCGTGTTTCCGCGACGTTAACCGCGACCGCGCCGCGTAAACACCGCGTGTCCCGCGGCTAGGGCGTGTCTCCCAATGGCGGGTGGGGTGACCCGCGATTCTGGACAGCATGTCGCGGATGAGGGTGCTTTCGGATGCCGAGTGGGAACTGGTCGAACCGTTCATGCCGACCTCGGATGGTAAGCGAG